>CAZNZA010000017.1:10716-40505 GCA_964577325.1 uncultured Polyangiaceae bacterium | reverse complement strand
ATCGCTCGAGGTTCCTGAGCATCCTCGAGGGAAGCCTCACCGTCATCGGACGCGGTCTCGTCCGCCGTTTCAACGCCAGGCAAGGCATCGTCCTCCGCGCCTTCCGAGCCTTGTGCGCCCTCCTGACCGAGGGCTGGCGCCAGGGAGACTTCGCCGCGCGCAACCAGACGTTCCAAGGCATCGCGGGGACTGCCCGCGGCTCGCACGGGATCGGCAAACCTCATCAGTGCCGAGCGTAGGCGGAGCTTGTCGTTGTCCAGCTGCTCGACGAACCCTAGCTGGGCGAGCTTGCGCAGGCCCTCGCCAACCCGCTGTCTCACGACCTCTTGAGCCACCCGCTCGTCTAGCCTTTTGCGTTTCGGATTGAAGGCCGCGACGAGAGTATCGGTACCCATGACCGCCGCGAGGTGAGACAACACATCGTGTTTGCTCACGATGCCGCCACTTTCGATGGTGGAGGGGTCGAGGTAGAGCAGTGCTGCTCCTTGACCGACGATCATCTCAGGCAGCCCAAGCTGACGCTTGGGTACTTTTTCTCCTAGCGGCAAGAGGAAAAAGTAGCCGTCCGTGCGGTGTACCAGCTCGCAGGCGTAACGCTGATAGAAGGGCTCTAGCACCTGGCGTGCGTCCAATAGGTAACCATACCAATCAGCATCCTCGCGGTCGATGTGGCGCCCACGTCGGAGGGCGAGGTCCACGTCCACGAAACGATCGTCGTCGATGGCGTTTGAAAGCTCCACGAAGCTGTCACTCATGGTCGCCCTTTCGACCCGTCTCCGTGAGTCGGCGCTGTTCGATGCACAAGTCTTCCGTCACATCTACCCATGGCCGCTCGAACGGGTTGGTGCGCTGTCGCATGCGACCCACGACCTCAGCGATACGTCCAGCGGTAACGAAGCGCTCGCTCGGGGCCAGATCTGCCGTCAACCGTAGGGTGATCTCGCTCAAATCTGTGATGCCGGAGGCTAGGGTGTCGCGCACGCTCAGTTCGAGGGCAAGCATGGGGTCATCATCGGGTTTTTGGTCAATGGGGTCCTGTTCTCGGGTCTTGCGCGGGCGGCGCACGGGAGGGGGCGGCGCAACCACGACCGGCTCCCGGAGCATTCGCAGACTGGGGGTCGCGGCTACGGTCAGCGAAAAGGCGCCTTGGCCGTGCTCGAGCAGTTGCTGGCGTAGACGCTGCGACAGTGCTCGGGTGGGGTCCAAGCGTACGACGTCACGCAAGTAGCGATGGACGTACTCATAGTAGTCGGACCAAGCTTTTTGGCGAGCGCTACCCCAGTTGGCGATTCGATCGACTTGCTCAATCACTTGCGCCGTCGCGGTGGCCGTCGCGGGTTCCGCGTACTCGTCGGCCAACAGCGAAACTTCGGTCAGTAGCGCTTGAAGATGCTGCGTATCACGCAAGAGCACATCATTGAGCTCCCTCAAAGCCGCGGCGCTCGTATCCAACAGCGATTGGCACTGGTCGAGTGATCCGAACCAATCCGCGGCCAGCAAACTCGAGACCTCACGTTGAAACTGCTCCTGACGTCGATCCATTCCCCGTTGTCGCTTCTCGATGGCCGCCAGTAGCTCACGACAAGTGACCGTCAAAGGGCCGTTTACCTGGTTCGTCCATGTTTGCTTGCTGACGTCAGGATTGCTGGACGGGTCAAGTAAAGTCTTCGTGGCGTCGAGCACCTGTGCGAGCGTGGCGATCAAGGTGGAAGTCAGCAATGAGAGGCTCTCTCGCGTCAGCACGTCGTCCTCGAGGTAAAACTCGAGAATACCCAGGGCTAAGCGGCTCAGGGCGTACTCTCCGGCACGCACCACACCCGCGCTGTCGACGCGCGTCAGCAGTTGCTGCTCGCGTAGGCGGCGTAACGTATGCGTTGCGCGGGTGCGCACGTTCTCCGCGTTCGGCTCCAAGGCATTGCAGGCGTATTCGAAGGCGTCGAACAACTGTTCTTCGCCAAAAGCGGTCGATTGAGATTCGCCGCTTCGCAGGTGCAAGAGTGCCAGAAAGCCCACATCCAAGGTGGTAAGGTCGAGACGCAAGCGGCGCTCGCCTATCGACGCCAGCGCACGCGCGAGGTCGCGTTCGGGGTTTGCCGGCGGGTCGACGATAGGGGTCATCGTTGAACTCACGACAGATCAGCCATCGTAGCGATGCGCTCCAAAAGCCGATGGGTCGCGTCCCGAGAGCAGACGCTCGGGCAAGAAAGCCTTCGCGGAAGGCGCTAGGGCCATGCCGAGTATCGTCTTGCCCGCAATTTCGCCGGCACCCAAACCCGCACTCATGCCTTGACCGCCGAGGCCGGCAATCCAATGCAAACCCTTTACGCGCGGGTCGGGCCCTATCACCAGATGGGAGTCGGAGCTCATCGTGCGCAGGCAGGCCCAGGGACGTTGCAACGAGTACCCGTTCAACATGGGGCACAGGAGGGGGAGCTGTTCGGCGAGCCGCTCCAGCTGCTCGGCAGCTACCGCGGGGACACCGGGAAGGGTGGCTTCGTGATCGCCGGGGCACGCCAGGACACCTCCTTGTTCCGGCCTGAAGTACACGCCCGTCTCTACGTCCCAAACCACGGGCCGCTCCCGCGGGATAACGCTCGTGGAGCCCGGCTTCAGGAAGGCCAGGTGGCGTCGATGAGGCACCAGTGGTAAATCGAGGCCGCAGGTCAATCCGAGCTCGCGAGCCCATGCTCCTGCAGCAATGACGATGCGTTCGCTCGTCAGTGCCGGACCGCTTTCCAAGCTGAGGCCGCACACCTTGACTCCGTCCGTCACCACGCGCGTGATGCGCTGATTGAGGCGGATCGTGCCGCCCAATTCGCCAATGCGGTGTCGCAACGCCTCTCCCAACCCGTGAACGTCCAAAACTCCGGCATGTGGTAGCCACAGCGCATGACGCGCGCGTCCGCCCTCGAGTTCTGGGTATAAAGTAAACAAGGACGCTTCATCGAGCTGTTGATGCACAACCCCCCGCAGCTCTGCGGTAGCCCGTTGCGGGGCGAGGGCCGCAGCGTCGCCAGCGACGAGCAGCAGGCCGCACACGCGCAGGAGGTGCGAGCCATTCGGCAGCTGCTCCAGCAATTGTCGAGAGCGGGCCACGACGTCCACGACGCAAGCACTTTCCTCCAGCGGCCGGAATATGGCGGCGTTGCGCGCGGAGCTATGGCTGAAGGGCAGCGCCTCGCGCTCGAGCACGGTGACGTGGCGTGCTCCGAGCTCCAGCAGCTGCCACGCCGCGGATAGCCCGGCAATTCCGGCTCCGATGATAATCGTGTTCATGAGGGGCTCGACTGATGGGCGCGCGCTCATGGGGCGTGCGCGGCCTAGCGCGAGCGCGAGGATTACGGGGTTTCGGACCGAGCATCAAGCGGCGACGTCGAGGCTCCGGCCGGAGGTCGGCTGCCGCGTCAGACGCCGCTGACCCAGCCACTGGCCCGCCTCAGCTCAGCACGGGGCGGGCACTCTTGGGGGAAGCGCCGTATTCCTGAAGCTTGTATTGAATTTTGCGTACGCTGATGCCCAGCACTTCCGCCGCGCGACTCGTTGAGCCGCCTTGAGCTTCGAGCGTTTTGATGATGGCGTAGCGCTCAATGTCCGCCAGCGTCCAGCCAGGGATCTGCGGGCCATCCGGTTCTTCGGCAGCGGGCGTCAGTTCTGGCGGTAAGTGATCGAGCTCGATACTCGTTCCAGCCGCCAAAACGACAGCTCGCTCCACGACATTTTCGAGCTCGCGCACGTTGCCGGGCCACGTGTAGCTCATCAGACGCGCCAATGCATCGGGAGCGATCCGCATGAGCCCCCTGCCGTTCTCGGCGCTGTACTTCTTGATGAAATGGTCCGCCAAAGCACCGATGTCGGAACGTCGACGCCGCAGGGGCGGAATGTGGAGATTGACGACGTTGAGGCGATAGTACAGGTCCTCCCGGAAACGCCCCTCGCGTACCATCTCCCGCAAGTCACGGTTGGTGGCGGCGATCACTCGGACGTCGGTGTTCAACGTTTGACCACCACCGACGCGCTCGAACTCACGCTCTTGCAAGACACGCAAAAGTTTCACCTGCACGGAGGGACTGATCTCGCCGATCTCGTCGAGGAACAGGGTGCCGCCATTGGCGATCTCGAAGCGCCCTTCGCGTCGGCGGTCCGCGCCGGTGAAGGAGCCGCGCTCATGCCCGAACAGCTCGCTTTCCAGCAAGCCTTCGGCCAACGCCGCACAATGGAGTTTGACGAAGGGCCCGTGCTTGCGGGGGGAATTCTGGTGAAGGGCAGCGGCAATCAGCTCTTTGCCCGTTCCCGACTCCCCCGATATGAGCACCGTCGCGCGGCTGGGGGCCACTTGCTGGACGGTCTTGAACACGACTTGCATCTCGGGCGACGTACCGATGATGTTGTTGAACTGAAAGCGCTCATCGAGCCTCTCATGCAGCATCCGTGCTTCCCGGCGTAATCGGCAGCGCTCGAGAGTTCGCTGAAGGACGACGAGCAGTTCGTCGGCGTTCAAAGGCTTCGTGAGGTAGTCGGCGGCACCCTTTTGTAGCGCACGAACGGCCGTATCGACGGCTCCAAAGGCGGTCATGATGACGACGCCGATCTCAGCGTCGAACTCATGCACCTTACCAATTAACTCGACGCCGTCCATTCCTGGCATCTTCAAGTCCGTCAGCACGACGTCCGGTGAAAAGTCGCGCAATTTTGGCAGCGCCTTGAAGCCGTCCGCCGCCGTCTCGACCAAAAATCCCTCGTCCTTCAAGATCTCTGCGAGCGCACCGCGCGCGTTGGCCTCATCGTCGACGACTAGAACCTTTCCCTTGGCCATTTTCCTCTTCTCTCTCGAGTAGCTCTTTACTCACACTTTGCTTCAGCCGCAGGCGATTTAGGCGCAGTGCTGCAGAAGATGCGCCCGCTCGCATAGCGCTAGGCGGCCTCGGCCTTCCTGGTGTGGAAAGGGCGTGATTGGCGTCTATGCACGGGTCGTGCCCGCGGAAAAAGCCTCAGTTGTGCCCATTCTGCGCACGATCTGCATAGCGAGCGGGACGCTCCGCAAATCCTGCGTCCGCGTTTCCCTCAGTTCATGAGCTCGGGGCCGCGGGCTGGGGGAGCTGGATGCTGAAGCAGGTTCGCCCGGCACGCGAGGTCACGCTGATGGTTCCGCCGTGTTCCGTCACGAGACGGTGAGCGATTGACAAGCCGAGGCCGGTACCGCCTTTTTTCGTCGTGTAGAAGGCGTCGAACACGGGCAGGCTTTCATCGAAACCAGGCCCGTCATCAATCACTTCCAGTGTGACGGCGGCGACCCCGCGCGTCGGGCGCGTCGCGACGGTGAGGCAGCCGCCGCCGTATGCCCCCAGCGCTTCAATCGAGTTGCGCATCAAGTTGAGCAGGACCTGACGCAGACTCTCCGCTTCGAGGGGAACCAGTCCCAGACGTGGCTCTAACTGCCGCACGATGGTTACTCGAGCGCGCCCGGCCTCCATGGCCAATAATTCGACGACACTTTGCACAAGCGCGTTCACATCATGCAACTCGGGCTTGAGCGGTACGGGTTTGGCGAACGCCAAAAAGTCTTTCACCAAGTTTTCGAGTCGTTCGATTTCGGCTTTGACTATATCGACGATGCTTCGCACCGCCTCTGTCTCTACCTTGCCTTTTGACAGCTTGCGTTCCAAGAGCTGCAGCTGCAGTGTCGCGGAGTTCAAGGGGTTGCGCACCTCGTGGGCCAGACCGGCGGCCAGCGTCCCTACTGCAGCAAGCCGCTCTGCGCGCAACGTACGGCGCTGCATCTCACTTTCCTCGGTAACGTCTACTCCCAGCGCGTAAGTGATGGGAGGCTCATCCTTCATCCGGGCGACGGCTGCCAACGTCCACCTGACAGTTCGGTGTCCCCCGCCCTTCAAGGGTAGGCGTGTCATGCCGCCTTGATCGATGATGGACGAGCCCATGGCGCCCAACATCTCACTTCGGGTGAAGCCGGTAACGCGCTCGAGCTGTGAATTCCACACCACGATGCGGCCGTCTTCGTCCAGCGCAGCCACGAACGCGGGCACACCGTCGATGACGTCGCGGTGCCGGCGTTCACTGTGCTCGAGTTCGGCACGCAATTGTTCACGTTCGAGCAACAGCCTGGCGCGTTCGATAGCTCGTGTGCTCGTCTCCACGAGCTGCTGGGGGTGAAAGGGTTTGATCACATACCCAAATGCACCTTGATCGATGGCTTGGACTGCGCTCTCGATGGTAGCGTCGCCGGTGATGATCACGATCTGGATGTGCGGACACTGCGCCTTCAAGGCGCTCGCCAGGTCAAGTCCCGTTTCGTCTGGCAGGTGCAGATCGATCAAAGCCACTTCGAAGCGCTGCTGAGTTGCTTGCTCCAGTGCTTCGGCTGCTGTGCGGGCAGCCGAGCACCTCACGGCTTGGCCTAGGGCTCCGACCAAGATATCGACCACATTGTCCGCCAGCTGAACATGGTCATCGACAATCAACACACGAGCTGGGTCGCGGTCACCGTTGCGCTCCACACCACGGTTGGCGCTCCAAACGTGCTCCACGCTGGCCAGGTCTCCCGTCGCGGCGGCTCTTGCCCCTAGAACCGAACCGGGCTCGGTGCGATGGGCATCATTCGTCATCGTGAAGGATCCGTATGGCTGGCGTGTCCAGATCGTCCATTTGTCCCGTCTTGGCGCTCCACACGAAAGCAGCCACAGCGACGGCAGCCAACGCAGTAGCCACCGGCAATAGTACGAACAGGATACTCATGGCGCCTCCGCCGTCTGTGACGAGTCAAAGCTACGCGAGCGTAGCGAGTTGGCGACGACGGTCAAGGAGGAGAGGGGCATGAGAATAGCAGCAATGAGTGGATTGATGATTCCCGCAATCGCCAGGGCCGCGGCAATCGTATTGTAGCCCAGGGAGAAGAGCATGTTGCGCTTTATGATGGTCAACGTGCGTCGTGCTCCCACGACCAGGTCGACAACGGGTGCCAGACCTTCGCGGTTCGCGAACACGTCCGCGGCAGCCAGGCTTGCTTCGGCGCCGCCGCAAATGGCAATCCCGACTTTGGATGCGCTCAAAGCGGCGGCGTCATTGACACCATCTCCGACCATATACACCTGACTTGTCTTCCCCGCGCTTTGAATGAACGCCAGCTTCTGCTCCGGACTCTGCTCGCTGAGCACGAGCTCGAACTCCACCCCGGTTTCAGCCACCACCCGCTGGACCACTTCATGGCGGTCGCCAGACAGCACGGCCAAGCGATAACCCATGTCGATTAAGCGACGGAGGCTATCTGCAGCTTCCAGGCGTAGGGGATCGCCCAGACCCAAAACTGCTTCCAATCGCCCGTCAATCACCACGTAAACGGGCGATAGTCCGGTTGCCAGCAACGTCCGTGCCCGAGGGGTCTCCGTACCGTCCACGCACTGATCCCTCACGAACTGCGCGCTACCGATGCGCACTTGCTTGCCGTCGACCATCGCCGCCACCCCCTGGCCTAGAATCTCCTCGCGCTGTTCCATCAAGCCGGCTACCGTTCCGGCAGGCATTGCCGCCAAGAGTGCACGAGCAACAGGGTGCGCGGAGCCGGCTTCTGCTGCCCAAACATAGGGTGCTATACGCTCCATATTTTCAGCGCTAACCACCGACAGCTTGCCTTGGGTGAGGGTTCCTGTTTTGTCGAAAACGAACAGACCAGGAACGGCGACGAGCTCAAGGAAGCTCATGCCTTTGACGAGGATCCCCCCCTTCGCGGCCTTACCTAGCGCTGCGCCGGCGGCCAGCGGGGTAGCCAGTCCAAGCGCGCACGGGCAGGTGACGATCAGCAGCGCCACAGCTCGATCAACGGCCGTGACGACGCCGCTAGAAAGCCACAGCGCAAAGGTGAAGAGCGCAAGCAACAGGACGACCACGACGAAGCGCGCGGACAGCCGGTCCGCCAATAGCACCACGCGCGCGCGCCGGGACGACACCCGTTCCATATCTCTCACCAATTGACCCAGCCGCGTGTCGCTTCCCGTCTTTTCCGCGCGCACCCAGATGGGATTGCTGAGGTTGACGGTACCGGCCGCGACACTGCTCCCTACCGCTGCTGGTCGGGGAGCTGATTCTCCCGTCAGCAGTGACTCGTCGAGCTCGCTTGCCCCCCGTTCAACAGTGCCGTCGATCCCGATGCGTTCACCACTGCGCACTTCCACGAGCCCACCTCGCGGCACGGAGCCCGTGGGGACGACTCGCACCCTTCCGTCCTCGACGATTCTGCTGGTCGACGGAGACAGCGAAAGCAAGAGGTCGGTGGCGTGTCGGGCTCGACGATGCTGGCGCGTCTGGATGAGTCTGCCCACGAGCAGCAGAAACACGAGCATCGTGACGGAATCGAAGTATATTTCTCCGTGTCCGGCTAAAGTGCACAGCGTTCCCCACATAAGGGCGGCCATGATGCCGATACTCACCGGCAGGTCCATGTGAGGAGTGCGGCTTGCGACGGCCCCTAGGGCGCCGCGGAAGAACGGCCAGGCCGTCCAAACCACGCTTGGCACCGTCAGGAGCATGCTTCCCCAGCGAAAGAACGTCCTATATGCGTCTGCCATGTGAACGCCGGCGTACTCGGCGCTGTACAGGGCAAAGCTCATCAGCATGACGTTACCGAAGGCTGCGCCGGCGACACCGATGCGCGCCAGAAGCAGGCGATCGCTTTCGAGCTCCAGCTTGTGGTCGTGGCGCGCGTCCGCGGGATGAGGGGGATAGCCAAGACGCGTGAGGCGATGAGCAATGTTAGAAAGGGAAACCGTGGCGCTATCCCACGTCACGGTGAGCAATCCTTCGCTAAAACGAAGCTCGGCTTGGTGCACTCCTGGTAAGAGGCGGGGCAGTCTCTCGAGCACCCAAACGCAGGTGGCGCAATGTACGCCGGAGAGATACAGCTCAACCTGACGAAGCGAGCCGGCGAGGTGCCGGGTGTACAAGTTGCTGAACTCCGGGTCGTCGAAGTGGGCGAACTCGGAGCGCGCCTTGTCGCTGCTCGCGGCCGGCGACGGGAGCGCTTCGCGTTTCTGGTAGTACGCCTTCAGACCGGCGTCGTGCAACGCCTCGTACACCACTCGGCACCCCGAACAACAAAATGCTGGTGGCGGTAACGCTGGGTCGGTCCTCAGCCCGCAGTGAGCGCAGACCGCGGTGCCACTTACCGCCGCAGGGGTAGCCGCCAGCGAGGTGTTAACCGCCAGCGTCCCGTCATCGACTGGGGGACGCGACAGGTTTCCACCCTCATGTTCGCTTCCAAAGAGTTCAGTGAGCATGACAATCGTGCGACGGTGTAGAGGAAGGGGACACCCCGTCGTGTACCCAAGGTGGAGCCACGTTGCTGCGCGCGACGATGTTCCCGAGGCCGAGCGTCACGAGCACGAGCGCCGTGACAAGCGGTAGATGGCGTCTCAGGCGCGAACCGACGAGCTGCACGACGCTTCCGGCGCCGACCAAAGCCGGCAAGGAACCTGCCCAGAAGGCCGCCATCAGCAACGAACCGCGTGCGATGTCCGCTTGTCCGGCCGCACTGGCGACGAAGGCATACAGCCAGCCGCAGGGAAGCAAACCAGAACTGGCACCCAGAAGCAAAGCGCGCGTAGGTCCCGGTAACTGGTATAGCCGGGCGTATGCTCGACTCACCATGCCCCTTTGGCCAGGGCTGGAGGGCTTCACCCGAAGCGCGACGAACTGCTTTGGCTCGAGCTTCACTTTCAATAAAGTCCACACTCCCCAGCCCACCATCGTCGCACCGCTCAACAACGCGGCTGCGTGCTGCAGCCCAAGCAGTTCTCCGGCGCCGTCCATCGAGCTGCCGGCCCAGCCTGCAGCGGCCCCCAAGCAAAGGTACGCCAGCAGGCGCCCGGCGTGGTAGGTAGCGTGAGTCAGTGCTGGTCGCTGACTCGAACCACAGGCGAAGCCAACGATTCCCCCGCACATGCCCACGCAGTGCAAGCTACCCAGCACACTGGCTCCGAAAACCGAGGCGAGCAGAGGGACCACCTATTCACCCCTTCCGCTGCTTGAAGGGACAGCGTCCAGGCGAAGCGTCTGGGTGTAGGTGTCCACGTTGCGCTGGGCGCTTACGCGTACTTCCCACAACCCTCCCTGAGCGACGTGGAGCGAAGCTTCGTAGCTTCCGGGCGTTCGCTCCGTCGGGTTCAGCCTTTGCACCTGACTGGCCCGCGCATTGGCGAAAGCTTCGACCTCGACGTGAGCGAAGCGGATGGGCGCCCCATGCGCATCGCGAAGCTCGAGCCTGAGCGTTGCATCGGTGGCTGAGGAGTCGATGGCGCCCTGAATCTGCCAACCAAGCGCGTCGCTCTGAGCTTGCCTGCGCTGCTGCTCGTCCCAGGTGATCGCCTTTTGGTAGTAGTCGCGTTCGACGGAGAACGTTGGGTCGTTGGTTGACAGGCTGAAAAGCACGCCCTGCACCGTCACCAGCACGCCGAGCAGCAGTACGGGAGCCAAAGCCCAGGCGCGACCGTCGCTGAAAAATTTGAAAGAGGGGAGGTGCATGTGGAAGTCTCTGGGGTCGTTGAGGCGGCTAGTTGATGGGCCCCATCAAGCTGTAGTTGACGGTGTCGGAGTTCTGGCCGTGCTCGACTTTTAGCTCGATCGGTCGCAGGCCATTGACGAACGCTTCTCGCGGAGTGAGCACGAACGCTCCCACACTTCTTTGTTCGCCTGGGGCCAGGGTGACTGGATTTTCAGGTGCGATGAAGCGTGAGGCGCCGGAGTCGAGTAGAAGGAGCTGAAACGTCGTGACCGAATCCTCACGATTGCGGATCTTGATGCGCAACTGGTTGCGAATGAGGTCACCCTGTTCGACGTAAGGGGCGCCGATGCCGCGCAGTACGGTGATCTCAGAGCGCTGGTGAAGACGACCCACCACCAGGAGAGCAGCCAGCAACATCAAAAGGATTGCCGGGTAGACGATAATCCGAGGACGCCATGTTCGCGGCTGGTCGTGCGTTTCGAACCACGTCTGACTGCCATAGCGTAGCAGTCCGAGCGGCTTCTCGATTTTGGTCATGACGGCGTCGCAGGCGTCGACGCACTGGGCGCAGGCGATGCACTCCAGTTGCAGCCCATCGCGGATGTCGATACCGGTGGGACAGGCAACGACACAGGCCTTGCAATCGATGCAGTCACCCCCATCGGTCTTGCCTGCGCCACGTGGTTCGCCACGTTCTCCATCATAGCCGATGATGGAGGAACTCTTGTCGAGCAATACTGATTGCAGTCGAGCGTAGGGACACGCCACCGTACACATCTGCTCGCGAAAGTAGGCGAAGTCGAAGAACGCCAAGGCGGACACGACGGCGACCACCAAGAAAGGCGCTGGATGCGCCGTCGGCGACTGAGTCATCCACTGGCTCAGGCGCTCCACACCAACGAAGTATGCGAGAAAGATGTTGGCGACGATGACGGATAGCACGCTGTAGATCGCGAACTTGAGCAGGCGTCGGAAGTTGGGGCCCTCTCGATCGAGCTTCATCTGCTGGCCTCGCGACCCCTCGAGCCATTGTTCGATGGGGCGAAAGACGAACTCGAGATAGACCGTTTGAGGGCAAGCCCAGCCGCACCACACGCGGCCCCAAACCGCTGTAATCAGAAAAAGCGCCACGAACAGCGCCAGCAAGAACAGCATGAGCAGCACGCCGTCAGTCGGCAGTAGCGTTATGCCAAACAGGTGAAACTTCCGGCCTGGGACGTCGAACAAGATGGACGGGGCGCCCCCCACGTGAACGAACGGCAGAACGACGAACAAGCCGACGAGCGCCCAGGCCGTGACGAAGCGTCGCCAATAGTAGCGCCCACGGAACGTTTTGGGTCGGACCCAACGTCGCGAGCCGTCGCTGTTGAAGTTCGGAAGCAGCTGTTCAGGAGGGATCAGTTGGGCCATGCGACGCTCAATTGGTCGGGGGAACGAGCTGGCCACTCGAGCTGCCAGCAATGGCGATCAAGCGCCCTTCTTGGCCCTTGGGACCGGGCACGTCTGTACCCCGTAAGCTCCCGATGTAAGCGGCGAGCTTGCTGAGCTCCATCGGCCGTAGTTGTCGATTCCACGCCGGCATGCCCTTGCTCGTCACGCCGTCGCTGATCAGGTCGTAAATCGACATCAGCGAAGCGTCGCCGTTCAGCCAATAGTCGTCGGTGAGGTTAGGTCCAATCAACCCTTCTCCGGCGAGTCCGTGGCACTGGGCGCAGCGTTGCTCGAACAACCCTTTGGCGTCGCCCATCATTGCCTCGTTCTCCATCAGCGTCTGCAGGGCTTCCTCCTTCACCCCGCCGCCCAAAGCCATCATTGCCTCAGCTTCCCTAGCTTGCGCCATACTGGCCTCGTAGCTCTCCTGAACGGAGTCGCCGTTTTCAGTGATGTGGAAGTGAATGAAGTAGCCGAGCGAGAAGTAGAAGCTGCCCCAAAACATCCATACCCACCAGCGGGGCATGGGGTTGTCGTACTCCTGAATCCCGTCGTACTCGTGGTTGAGAAGGAGGTCTTGGTCGACAGGATTTTCGTTTTTGTTGGTCATGGGTACTCGTAAAGTTCAAACGATCAGTCGTCCGTGCGCTCGAGGTCGCGTTCGCCTCGGGCAGACACCGGTTCATCGCTGAGGGGAATGCGAGAGCATTTCGCGGCTTCGGCTGACGGAGTGCGGTAGACGTACACCGCGATTCCGACGAAGGTCAGAAAGAAGATGAGCAGTCCCGCCTCGGCATACGAGGCGAGACCCATCTGGCTCATGATGTCACTCAGTTTCACGCTGGACCTCCTTCAAGGCTACTGGCGCAACGCCCGGGCTCGGAGCAGGAGGCGTCGTCATGATGTCCGTTCCTAGGCGCTGTAGGTAAGCAATCAGAGCGATGATTTGCTTCGACTCCAATCCCGGGGGGCCACCCTGTGAGACGAGTTCGGCGCTGATGGTGACGGCTTGTTCGCGCGCCATGGCTTCCGCAGCGTTGACGGCTTCCCCGTAGGGGACGCCTAGCATGGCCATGGCGTCGACGCGGCTCTGGACGACGCTGAAGTCGACGTCGTCTTTCAGCAGCCATGCATAGGGAGGCATGATGGATTGTGGCGTCGTCGACTTGGGATCTTCCATATGCCGGACGTGCCACAAGTGAGGGTACTTCCCTCCGATCCGGTGTAGGTCGGGACCGATACGGCGCGAGCCCCACTGAAACGGTCGATCGTAGATGAACTCTCCCGGCTTGCTGTACTCCCCATAGCGCTCGGTTTCGGCACGTATTGGTCGGACCATTTGGGAGTGGCAATTGTAGCAACCCTCTTCGACGTAGATGTCTCTGCCAAGCAGCTCCAGCGGCGTATAGGGCTTGACGCTTGCTATGGTTGGGACGTTGGAGCGGATCAAAAAGGTGGGGACGATCTCGATCAACGACGCGACGCCCACGGCGAGTGTCACCATGGCGGTGAAGAACAACGGCTTTCGCTCCCAAGCGCGATGCCAATTCGCTTGTGCGAAGTAGCGCAGGTGATAGCCAAAGGTGGTCATGGTCCCGTGTCGGGGAATGACGACCCGCGGCTCCGCGCCGGTGTATGGGCCAAGCGCCGCCGCTTCGTGCACCGTTTCCTCGTAGACGTCGGGCCGCGAACGCCACGTCTGGACCAGGTTCACGAGGCCCAACGCCACCCCAATCACGTACATGGATCCGCCCAACACTCGGACCCAATACATGGGCAGGATACGCACTACCGTCTCGATGAAGTCGGGGTAGGCCAATCTTCCGGTATCGTCAAATGCACGCCACATGAGGCCTTGGGTTACCCCTGCCGCGTAGATGGCGATGATGTAGAAGAGGATACCTAGGGTACCGATCCAGAAGTGCACGTTGGCGAGCTTCTTGGACCAGAGCGGCGCTTGAAAGATGCGGGGCGCGAGCCAATACAACATTCCGAATGCCATGAAGCCGTTCCAGCCGAGGGCTCCGGCATGCACGTGAGCGATGGTCCAGTCGGTGTAGTGGCTGAGGGCATTGACGCTTTTGATAGACAGCATCGGGCCCTCGAAGGTGGCCATGCCGTAGAAGGTAATTCCCACCACGAAGAACTTGAGTACCGGATCATCGGATACCTTGTGCCATGCACCACGCAAGGTAAACAGCCCGTTGATCATGCCGCCCCATGATGGCATCCAGAGCATGACGCTGAAGACCATGCCCAGCGTCGACGCCCATTCTGGCAAAGCCGTGTAGTGCAGATGATGAGGGCCCGCCCAGATGTAGATGAACACCAGCGACCAGAAGTGGAGTATCGACAGCTTGTACGAGAAGACAGGGCGCCCCGCCGCCTTCGGTAGATAGTAGTACATGAGGCCGAGGAACGGCGTCGTGAGAAAGAAGGCCACCGCGTTGTGGCCGTACCACCACTGCATGAAGGCATCTTGTACGCCAGCGTAGATGCTGTAACTCTTGAACCAGCCCGCAGGGATGACTAGGTTGTTGAAGATGTGGAGGATGGCAACCGTCACGATGGTCGCGATGTAAAACCAGATGGCGACGTAGATGTGTCGCTCCCGGCGCTTTGCGATGGTCGCAAACAGGTTTACACCGAACGCAACCCAGACGACGGTGATCGCCACGTCGATGGGCCACTCTAGTTCCGCATACTCCTTGGACTGGGACAGTCCGAGCGGGAGTGTAATGGCTGCCGCCACGATGATGCATTGCCAGCCCCAGAAGTGAAACTTCCCCAGGGCATCGCTCCACATGCGAGCCTTGAGTAAGCGTTGACTCGAGTGGTAAACGGCCGCGAAGATCGCATTGCCGGCGAACGCGAAGATGGCGGCGTTCGTGTGCAGCGGTCGCAAGCGGCCGAAAGTCAAGTAGGGCAGTCCCAGACTCACCGACGGCATCACGAGCTGCACGGCGAGGAGGAGTCCAATCGAGGTGGCGACGAGCGCCCATACCGCGGTTGCCATCGCGAACTTACGCACGATGTCATCGTTGTAGGTGTACTTTTCGAGTCCGGTCGACATTTCGACGGCAGGCATAGCAAACCTCGTGCCGCCGTCTTGGGACGCGCCATGAGCCAAGTTCACCGGGCTAGAGGCTCGGCCGTCGTCCGCGTGCCTCACATTTTGCGCGAACCTCAGCGACTGGCGCACGCTTTGCGCGAACGTGCCGGGGCCCAGCTGTGTACCTCACTTATGTACACCGAGTGCTTTCACGAGGCTGAAGCGCCGGGCAGCCAAAGGCGGAAGCGGGCGCCCCGAGTGGGAGGGACTTCATAGGCGAGGGTGCCTCCATGGCGTTCGACGATGCGCTTGCACAAGGCCAGGCCAAGGCCGGTCCCCTTCGACCGCGTGGTGAACAACACCTCGAACAGGCGCGGGCGGAGCGCTTCCGGCACTCCAGGGCCATTGTCTTCAACCCATAGCGTCACCCCGCCGCCAGCGGCTGACGCGCCAACTTGAATGACGCCAGAAGCGCCTACGGCTTCGACGGCATTGCGCAGCAGGTTGTTCACGACGCGACCTAGCTGCTGTGTGTCGCCGAAGGTAACCAGGCCTGGATCTACGTCTACGCTTATCAGCACGTCCTCGGGGCGATACGTCTGCGCCACGCAGGTTTCGACGAAGTCGCTCAGCGGGAACAAGTCGGGTTGCAGGGGAGCATCTCGCGCCATGTCCAGTAAGCTCGATATCGCGTCCGCGCAAACCGTGATTTGGGCGTGGATGCGCTGAAGGTGCTTGCTCAGCACTGGGTCCGACAAGCCCAGACGCTCCAGACGTTGATTCATCAGGTAAACGGACGACTCCATCACGCCCAAGGGGCTGCGCAGCTCATGACCGATACCGGCCGCGGTCTGGCCGATCGCCGCCAAGCGAGCTGAGGCGTCCACTTGGGAGGTCCAGTCTTCCCGATAAGTATCGAGCATGAGGGCGAGCTCCAGATCCAAAGCCTTGTTTATCGCCATCGTCGCTTCGGCTTGCGGCACGGGACAGCTCTCCGTGAAAACCAGTGCTAGCAATGCGTTGCGCAAGCGGTTGGCGGCGGTAAACATGTACTCTTGAGGTAGGCCGATCCGAACGTGGACGCGTCCGATCTGATTGCGCGATTCGACGTAGGCTTCATCGTGGGGACCTGCGAGCAGCGTCCTCAGCCAGCGCAGCAAGGTGACCTTCAGGCGCGCCACCTGAGCGTCTCCGCCCGCGATGACCTGGCGAGCCCGTTCGTCGCGATCGATGGCCTCGTAAAAATCATCGATCAGCCGGGGAAGGTGTGGGTCGACGAACGGACTGAGAGCGCGTAAGACTGAGCTCGTCTGTTCAGTGAACTCCACGTAGTCACAGATGGCCCTGTAGCGATCCAAGTCCATGAGCGGCGAGTGTAGGCAAGCGAGCAGCCAACGGGGAAAAATTATCCTAACGAAGAAGCATTTATAGCGCCCATGCAGTTCGAGTCCCCCCTTTCCGAGGCCACCTTCTTGCGGCGCTACAAGCGGTTCTTGGCAGACTTCCGCTTGGACGATGGCACGTTGCTGACGGCTCACTGTCCAAACCCAGGCTCGATGAAATCATGTCTCGCGCCCGGTTCGAGAGCCTGGTTAACTAAGTCTAACAACCCTCAGCGCAAGCTGGCGTATACCTGGCAGTTGGCTGAGGTATCCAAGAGCCTGATTTTCGTCAATCCGTCTCTCGCCAACGACGTGGTTGTCGACGCGATACGCGCCGGCCGCATCAGGGAACTGGGCCGCTATGAGAGGTTGCAAAGAGAGGTTCGGTTGCACACTGGCAGTCGGATCGACATCGTCTTGCACGGGCAAGAGACGACCTATGTAGAAGTGAAGAATGTAACGCTCGAGCTAGAGAGGGGTCGCTGCGCCTTTCCGGATTCGGTTACCGCTCGTGGAGCCAGACACCTACGGGAGCTGCTCCGTTTGGCGCAAGAGGGACACCGGTGCGTGTTGTTCTACTGCGTTGGACGCCAAACGGCTCTGAGCGTCGAACCCGCTGACGCCATCGATCCGATGTATGGCCGAGCCTTGCGTGAAGCGGTGAGGGGGGGAGTGAGGGTCATAGCCTACCGTTGCCGGTTTGGCCGACAAGGCGTGGACCTGGAGCACGAAGTGGAGGTGCGATTGCCAAAGCTCCAGTGATCGACGGATGGCGCCGGCCAGTGACGGAAGCGCGCCAGGTCGAGCAAGACGTGTAGGGGGCATTCGCACTTGGTCTGACGTGCGCCGCAGGCGCCTTCGGCCAGCGTTCGCTCTCATTTTGGTCCGGGTTGGATTATTCTAGAAGAGCCGAGGGAGCCCCGACGCGCATTCCTCCCCCACTGGTGCGCGGGTTTCTGGTACCCAACGAGTCCTCCATTCGAGGCTGCTCTCTTCTCACGGCGCTGCTACCCTCCCGCGCCCTGAAGCACCACCAGAGTTTCCTGGCGTGCAAGGCGAGCGCCTCAGGGAATACAGGGGCTCACACCTACGATGGCCAGCAACTGGGACGACAACGCAGACGACGAAGCGACCCACGTGTTCGACAACGACGCCGGGGAAAGCGCCGCCTTGTCGGGTTCGGAGCGCTGGTACATCAGCGCCGACGGTCGCACCAAAGAGGTGCTCGAGGCGCGGGAGATCATCGAGCGCGCTCGTGCCGGATCCTTGTCGGACTCCACGTTGGTGTGGCGGGACGGGCTATCGGACTGGACGCGGCTGGACGCGGTGCCTGAGTTGATGCAGGCGGTGCGGGCTTTCCGACAGGCGTCTGCCGCCGCGCCGGCGCCGCCGGGTGGTGAGACCGGCAGCACCGGGTCTTCGTCTGCCTCCGTTCACAGCTCCCTTGCCGTTGCCAGCCTGCCTCCGTTGCCCCCGGTTCCCGGCGCCCTGCGTTCGCCAGCGCCACCTCAGCCCCATGTTTCTTCTCCCTTGCCGCTGCCGGGCGCACCGTCCCCCGTGCCGCCTCCGCCTCCAGCGGGGCTGCCTCGTCTGCGTCCCGTGACCGTGACACTGACCGGGGCTCCCCTACCACCGCCCCCTTCACTGCCACCGCAGTTTGCATCGAGCTCGAAAGCAGACGGCAGCGCAAACGGCGATCACAAGAGCCCACCTGCCGGTGCTCCCGTGGACGTGAGCTCGCTCAAAGACGCGGCTGTAGCGGTCGTCTCCAGCATCCCCGCGCGTTTGACTGGAGTCAAAGCTCGTCTGGACGTCATCCTCGCGCGGGAGTATCCCGTACCGCGCGTCGGTCCGGTCAAAGGTAGCTTGATCTTCGGTGCAGCGGGAGTTGCCCTGGCCCTGCTCGTGCTGGCCATAGCAATGTCGGGCGGGGACGACGACCCGGTGGTAACTCAGGGGCCGCATTTTGAACCACCGACGACTGAGTCCCTGGCGGCCGCCGGTAAAGCGGCTTCGCCGGAAGCGCCAGAGCAAACCACACCGGTCCCCGAGCAGCGATCCAACTCCGCGACTGACAAACCCAGCGTGAGCGGCAGCGGAGCTCAGATCCTCTCGCCGGCAGATCTCGAGTCCATCGAAGCGGACGAGCCAAAGCCACGAACCGGTGGTGAGACGAGCTTCGACGTCGCAGCGGCCAAAGCGGCTTTGGAATCCGCTGCCGCCAAGGCCAGTCGATGCGAAGCTCACGGCGCGGCGCGGGGAACGGGCTCCGTACGGGTAACCATCGCTCCGACGGGAAAAGTAGCCGCGGTTTCTCTAGTCACCAAAGCCTTTCAGGGCACGAGTACTGGCAGCTGTGTCGAAGCTGCGTTCCGTGAGGCCAGCGTTCCGCCGTTTACCGGAGACGCCAAGACCGTGTTCAAGAAGTACACCGTCGCCAAGTGACGCCTAACATCGAAGCGGCGTGGCTTTCACAGCGGCGTGGCTTTCACAGCGGCGTGGCCTCAGGCGGTCTTCCGGCGGGTTCCGGTCCTGCGCTGGGCGATATCTGGCTGGGGAGCGGGCGCGGAGACGAGGGCGGCGCTGGCGCCAAAGAGGGAGCGGGCGTGACGGAGGTTGGAGTCGGTGGCGCAAGGCTGCCTGGCAACGATGGCGTGGTGGTCGGTACCGATGGCGGCATGATTGGCGCACCGACGGAAGACTGAGGACTGACTGCTGGAGACGACGCTTGGGGCGCGGGATGCATCGTCGAAGCTACGGGCGGCGCGAGCGTTGAGGACGCGACGGGAGGCGTTTGCGCGGGCCGTGCTGGACGGTGGGGCGTGAGCCGAAATTGATGCGGGATCTGGGAGATCTCTCGCAGCACTTCATCGCTGTCGCGATCGACCTCGTAGATGCCGATAACCCAAGGCGTCGATCCGTGGTCACCGCCCCCGAGTTGCGTGCGCACGAGCATGGGCCGGTAGACGCGACCTGCTTCTGCTCGGAACCGTCTCCGCTTCAAAGGAAGCCCCGGTCCCTCCGACAGTCCCAGTTCGTGTTCACCTGGAAGTATCTCAATGTGTACTCGTGCTCCCCTATCGCGCAGCTCGTAACCCAGCAACTCTCCGTCAAGCTCTTCCAGTCTAAGCGGTTGGTCGCCGTTCAATCGCACGATGGCGATGTGGGAATTTGGCAGTGGCTGTCCATCGTATTGCTGCACGATGAAGGTAGCCGTGCCGCAGCTAGCGATGAGGACGAGCAGGGGTAGGGGCCAGCTCTTACGCAGCTGGTCGAGCACGACGGGGAGGCGCGAAAACATCGCTGCTTCTTGCCATACTATGCCGCCTTCCGAAAGGCGGCAGCTCGCGATGCTTGTGCTTTGGGACTACAGGAGCGCCACGGGACGCCGCAGCATCGCATAGGTCCCAGGGGGCTACGGAGCAGCGAAGCCAGACCCGATCGACCGGCTGCGGTAGAGGTTGTTGTCACTATCGTCGACGTATACTTCGACGTAGCGCTGGCCGTCGGTAGAGCGATAGATGTAACCCCCCCATTCTGCTCGATAGTATGCCCCATTGAACCAACTGTCGCCGTGGCATTCGTTCGCACTCTTGAACTCGTTCTCGCAATAGGTGACGTCCGTCACCCCCGGTAGCGTCTCCCACTCTAGGGCATCTTGTGACATGAAACTCGTGTTCGTGTCGCCATAGGCGATGAACTGTCCATCTCGGTAGTCCAAGAACAAGTGCTGGTTCGTGTTTCCAATCGTGGAAAACTCGGTCCACGTCAAGCCATCGCTCGAGCGGAACACCATGCCCGGCCCTCCGTTGTAGCAGGCGGCATAGAAGTGACCATCGGCGAACGCCAAGCCCTCGACGATGTTGCAGGCGCTCAGTCCAGGGCGATCGTTGACAAGTCCGTGGTCCTGCCATTCTACAGCGTCTGGTGACGTCCATAGCCTCCAACCGGTAGTGAGCCAGCGGCCATTGCCGTAGGTGACCGCGCGTAGCAGGTTTTGGTCATCTCCGCCACTGCGCTCTACGTGGACCTGGTCGCCCCATGTCTCACCGTTGTCGCGAGACACGACACGCAAGCCTCCGTAGCCTACGGCTACCAAGGCCGGCACTTGGCCAGCGGGCGGTGAACCGTCACTGGGTACTGGTGATGGCGCGGGGTTACTCGAATCACTCGTTGCCCCCGCCTCCGGTTCATCACTGCTGGGCAGGCCGGCATCCGCGGTGTCAACGGGGGTCGTCGATGGCATCGGTGCCGTTGCCGTATCGTCAGTGGAAGGGGGAGCGCCCGCGTCGGCGGGAGCGGTGCTATTCGCAGGGGACGGAACGACGTTGCCCGTAGGCGAAGGAGGGGGCGAGGAGGTCGGAGCCGATGGTCCCACGCCGACGCCGCCGCCGTTGGGGGCGGTGGCGGTAGGGTCGTCCGCGCTCGGTGTCGAGCCAGTGCTGGCGTCTGCGGTCCCCGCGTCCGACGAGGAGGTGGGTTCGGGGGTCACACTTCCGGAGCCGGCGCACGCGGACGCTGCCAACCCGCCCAAAGCTAGGACAACGAGGGGGAATCGATGATGCATGGGGTCCTCTTCTGCTGGGCGCTGCGCTGCGCGTTGGCCCACGTTTGCCAACGACAGCCACTTCGGTGAGCATAAGTGAGGTTCGGTTGGAGTCTAGAATGCGGCTCGTAACAGTGGCATGCCTGCATGTCGCATGTTCGGCCAGAGCAGCTTCATGGAAATCAGGCTCAGACCGTGGGCGGGGGCGGCCAAGCCCGCCCTTTGCCGGTCCTTCGCAGCCAGCAACGCTTCCATGCTATCGGCCGGCCGCAGCCCGGCGCCCACTTCAGCCAAGGTTCCGACCAAGATACGCACCATTTTTCGGAGGAAGGCGGAGCCCTCTACGTCCACCCAAAGCCGGTTGCCGTGCTCGGTCACGTTGATGCCATAGATCGTTTTTACGGGATTGTTCGCGTCGCAGTCGCGGGCGCGAAAGGTGGAAAAGTCGTGGGTTCCCTGCAGCGCATACGCTGCCGTCTGCATCGCCCTGCGCGACAGCGGACAAGCCACGCACCAGGCACCATCGCTGGCGCGGTGGTCTGGCATCGGAGGCGGCACGGATGGCCGAATCTGGTAGCGGTAGTGTTTCGCAGACGAGCTTGCCCTGGCGTTCATCCGGCGCGGAACATCCCGTACCGTGGCGATCCGGAGCGCGCTATTGCTAGGCGCGGTCAAGCGCGCTACTTGTTGGGGGGTGAGAGCTGGACCTCGGTACCAACAGGTGGCGTAGTTGCAAAGCGCGTCGACGCCTGCATCCGTGCGCGCCGCGAACGTCAGTCCTCGAACCGCGAGTCCCGTCACGTCCGCAAACATCTGACGGAGTTCACCGGCGACAGTCCTATAGCCGGGCTGGGACTGTACGCCGTAGAAGTAGCGGCCCAAGTACGAGCACTCCACGAGCAAGGTTCGACGAGCCCAAGTGCGTCGCTCAGGGGTCGGCTGTGCGCTCATCGGAAGTAGCTTGGCTGGGCGTCATCAGAAGTAGAAGCGTACCCCCAAGAAGCCTTCGACGGCAGGTCCAGGGTTCGGAAAGACGTATATAGCAGGAGCAATCTCCAAAAAGACTTCGAGGAAGGACGGCTTTCGGAACGTCAAGTCGAGGCCGACGGGCATACGCGCGGCCATTGCCACGTCATCATTGTAGTAGCCGTCAAACAGCCAGACACGGCCGCCCGCGCCGATGTGCCAATCGAGCTGTGCGGCGCGGCCTTGCACGATGTCGAACTGCCAAAGGTAGTCGGCATTCAAGGTCAGGCTCCCAAAGTCACCGCAGATTTCTCGACCGTCATCTCGCCGGCAGCGATCCCACAAACGAAAGAAGCCGATGCCGAAGTCCACGGCGTTCTCCCTACCGACGAAGACTTTGCCGACCAAAGAGGCAGGATTACCAAACGCAAAACCCAGCCCAAAGGTTCGAGCGCTGCCCACCTCCGTGGCGTGGGCATACGAAGCACCCAGCGTGATGGCGGCGGCAGACGAGAGGGCGACGAGAGTGTGCGTAGTGTTGCGCATGAAAGCTCCAGAAAGGGGGGTCGAAGACAATTGCTCTCCATTCATAGAGGGGGCGTGGCGGAGACCAACTCCTGAACTTCTAATTCGATGACGGTTCGGAAGTAAAAATCCATGCTCCATCTCGGTGTCCCGGCGCTTTGGTCTTGGGAGGTTGGCGGGCGCGCGGCCCAAGCATCCTGCGCAATTTTCTCCAAGACGGGCCATAAAACGGAAAACGCTGCGCCCCTGCTGCGCCGCGAAAAGACCCTCGCTCTAGGGCATGGCCCACTCGGGCGCGACGTTCGCACCACCCCCAGGCTCGAACGCCTCGCAGGGCGCTCGCTACGCGGGTGGCTCGCGCCTGACCGCGCTCGGGGAACGGCGATGGCGCGGAATTTGCTGGACTTTCCATCAAAGCCAGGAGCGGGCTTCGCGTTCGCCATTCACGGCGCGGCAGATCGACTCCAAAGAAAGGCGGCTACATGAACAAGGCAATCGAGTCTTTGGTCCAGGACCATTGGTTCCTGCGTCGCGCGCTGAACGCTCTCGAGTGTTTTACCCGTGCTTCGGCAAACGCCGGTACCATCCACCGAGGGGACCTCAAGAAGTTCGCTGACTTCTTCCAGGTTTATGGTGACGTGCATCACGCCACGAAGGAAGAGGATGTTCTGTTTCCGTCGCTATCGCGCGCCGGGATCGAGAGTTGGGAGGCGGGCCCACTTGCAGACGCGCGTCGCGACAACCGGCAAGAGCGCTATCTCATGCGAGTGTTGGATCACTACGCCGCCCGCGACGGCGAATACGACGCGGGGAGGCTGCGAGAGCTTCAAAGCGAAGTGGATACGTTTCTGCATTCCATGCGCCGTCACCTGACCTACGAAGAAGAACACATCTTCCCCTTGGTGGCTCTGTTGCCGTTGCCACAGCAACGAGAGCTTGCCGAAACGCTCGCCGCGTTCGACGCTGGCTCGCCCAGCGTGGAGCAGTGCGAACCGATGCGACAAGTATGCGCTGAGCTTGCCGAACGTTACGTGTGCTAGGCGCGCGGCGCAGTGCTATTAGCACAGGGTGCGTATCCAATCTTACGTCAACCCGGTGTTTTCGCAGCATGAAGAGCCTCCGGGACATCCGGAACGAAGGCAACGTTTTGTCGCGGCCTTGCAAGGTATCCAGCAAAGCCGCGTGTCGACGGGAGTCGTCGAAGTGGGCACGCGGCCTGCGAGCGAAGCGGAAATTCTAAGTGTTCACTCTGAACAGCACCTCACTCGTCTTGCGATGCTTGCCGGACGCAGCGGAAGCTTGGACGCCGATACTTACTACTCTCCGCACAGCTATGAGGCTGCCCTGCATGCGGCGGGCGCGGCTTGCTTGATGGTGGAACAGCTCTTGAACGGCGGTGTCGACTATGGCTTCGTGCCGGCACGCCCACCGGGACACCACGCCGAAGCCGACGCCGCGATGGGCTTCTGTCTGCTGAATAACGCTGCCATTGCCGCCGCCAAGGGTCGGGCTTTGGGTGCAGAGCGCGTGCTAGTGCTCGACTGGGACGTGCATCACGGCAATGGTACGGAATCCATCTTCTATGGTGAGCCGAACGTCATGTACGTGTCGCTCCACGAAAACCCCCAGTACCCGGGAACAGGTGCTTCGACCGATGTCGGCGATGGAGCGGGCAAGGGAACTACGGTCAACGTCCCGCTGCGTTCGGGGGCCACGAACGCCGTTTACCTGCGGGCGTTTGATCGCATCGTCCTGCCCGTTGTCGAAGCATTCTCGCCGGAGTTAGTCCTCGTCAGTGCTGGCTTCGACGGTCACGCGCGGGATCCCCTCGGCGGAATGCAACTCACCGACGTCGGGTTTGGCCTCATGATGCGAGGGCTGCTCGAGCGCTTGCCCAAGCGCGGGCGCGGCCGTGTAGGGATCCTGCTGGAAGGTGGCTACGACTTGCAGGCAATCAGCTCGAGCGTGGCAGCGACCTTGAGTGCTTGTGATCCTTCTGCCGACTTTCCGCAACAGCAGATGGCTCCCCTAGCGCCACATTGGGAAGCGGAAATCGACCACGCCCGGCGCGTTCATCAGCGACACTGGTCATTGGAGTGACGGCGAGCCAACGCGGCTCAGCGCGGGCGCAGGAAAACCAGCGTATCGGAAGTGGACTGTTTGCTTGAATACCGGTAGCCAGACGCGTTGAAGTCGCGCAAGTCGGTCGGCTTCGTGACACGGTGGTCGATCATGAAGCGCGCCATCATGCCGCGGGCTTTTTTCGCAGAGAAGCCAATGACGCGGCTGGTTCGTTCGGTGCCCTCTTTGAAGACGCACGTTAGCACAGGGGCGTGCAAGCTTGCGCGGTCAACAGCGGAGAAATACTCGATCGACGAGAGATTGACGATCGCGGCACAGTCGTCGCTCGTGCAACGGTTGAGTGCCTGAGCAATGCGCTTCCCCCAGAACTGGTACAAGTTCGTGCCGCGAGGAGTTACCAGGCGCGAGCCCATTTCCAGGCGATACGGCTGAATGATGTCGAGGGGTCGTAGAAGTCCGTATAGGCCCGATAAAATGAGTAGGTGCCGTTGCGCGTAATGGCAGGCATCGTCGTCTAACTCCCAAGCTTTCAAACCAGCGTAGGTGTCCCCTGCGAACAGTAACATGGCCGGCTTACCCGCCTGCTTCGTGGACTTGGCGCCGAACGCTTGGAAACGCTCATGATTCAACTGAGCCAAGCCAGGACTCAGCTTCATCAAGGCTTGAAGCTCGGGCACACTCAGTCGCTTCGCGATGCTGACTAGGCGAGACGTATCGGTCTTGAGCATAGGCTGCGTGCACGGCAGCTGTCTGGACAGGGGATTGGCGTCGAGCTTCTTGGCTGGAGACAATAGGGCAATCATCGAACGTCACTCGCGGGGCGGGAACTTCTGCAGTTTGCGTTGCAGCGACCGTCTGTGTAACCCGAGGCGACGAGCGGCTTCGGATATGTTGCCTCCACAGTCGTTGAGCACGCGGTTGATGTGCTCCCACTCAGCTCGGGCAAGGCTTGGTGCTTTGGGGGCGCCCTCCGTATCGACGGCGGGCCCGTCTCCGCGCAGAAACACGTTCAAGATTTCGTCCGCGTCGGCGGGCTTCTGTAGGAAATAGGTGGCTCCCAGCCTCACCGCGTCGATCGCGGTGGCGATGCTTCCGTACCCGGTGAGCATGACGCTCTTGGTGGTGGGGTCCACCTGATGCAGCATCTCGAGCAAGCGCAGACCGGAGCCGTCCGGCATCTTCAAGTCGACCACTGCCAGCTCTGGCGATTCCTCGCAGATGCGTTGCTTGGCTTCGGCGAAGTTGGCCGCCGTTCTGACCTCCAGTCCGCGCCGCTCGAAGGCGCGAGCGAGCTGCTGACGCAAGAGGTCGTCATCGTCAACAACCAATATGGACTGTCCCTGGAACGGCTGGTGATTCATGTTTCTCCGGGATAGCTCGAGATGTGCCACGCGGTCCCGTAGCCTTGGCAGTCTAGTGAGCTCACGCTGCGCGGCAAAGGTCAAAGCGACAACATGCCGCATGAGCCTACGGCATTACGCGCTGCTCGAGGGCGGCCGCGACGAGGGCGGCCGCGACGGGGGCGCGGGTTTCGGAATGCGCAGCCGATCGCTGGGCAATTGGATTTCCGCCGTCGTGCCGCGGCCTACGTGAGAGCGCAACGTCAGGGCGCCTCTCAGGCTGAGGACCACGTTGCGCGCCAGATACAGACCCAATCCCATCCCTTTGCCCGTTGGTTTGGTGGTGAAGAACGGTTCAAAGGCACGCTCCAGCACCGTCGCACTCATGCCCAGGCCCCGGTCCGTCACCGTGATGGCCAAACCTCGTTCGTGCTGCTGCGCCCGTAGCGTCACGGTGCTCGCCGTGGCCTCCAAAGCGTTGTCCACGAGCACGCGCAGCGCCTGACACAGCGCTTCCTTGGGTCCACGCAGCTCAGCCTGGGCCAAACTCGAGTCGATGGTCAGCTCAATCCGTTCATGCTCAGCCACTTCGCCGAGAGCGTGTTCGAACAATACAGGCAAGAGGATCCACGTGTCGATTTCACCAGGTGCTTCTCCGGCCGTATGCGCCAGCCGAGCCAGGATTTTGCGACAGCGCTCTACCTGACTTCGTACTAGCTCGACGTCATCCAGGGCGTCCGTATTGCCGGCTCGCTTCAAGTCCAGCGCAAGTTCCTTACTCACCACGGCTATCGTACCCAAGGGACTCGCCAACTCGTGCGCAGCGCCCGCAGCAAGGGTGGCCAGCGAGGAAAGGCGCTCCGTTTGCTCCGTAAGCTTCCGTTGCACCGCGAGCTCTTCCTCACGCTCGGCTATCGTGGCCCGTGCTCTCTGCAAAAAGTAAACAACGCAGGAGGCGCCCAAACTGTACGCTACCCACAGTCCATGCAGGTGAAGATCCCAATCGTAGTCCTGGGCTTGAAGCGGCACGTGCCAGACAAAAAGCCCAGCGAAACTCAGGGTGCTGAGCAGCACCAAGCTCCATGCGTAGCTGGCGTGCAAGGTGAGCGCAGCCATGGCGACATGAACGATGTAGAAGAAGCTGAAGGGGTTGGACGGGCCGCCCGTGAAGTAGAGAAGTGAGGTGAACGCAACCAAGTCGAGTCCCACCCACGCCGCAAGCTCGAGCTCATGCAAGCCAGCTTGTGTTCTTCCACGTCGCCACGCACAGAGATTGAGGAGGAACTCAGCGCCGATGATCCAGGCAATGGGCGCGAGAGGTAGCTCCAGGCCGAGGCCGACAGTCACACAGAAGATGGCGATGGTCTGGCCGATCACCGCGACCCACCGCAGCGCCGTAAGCCAACGGAAGTTCAACAGGTGAACGGCACTTGCCCCCTCACCTTGCCGTTGAAGAGGCTCCCCTCGGACGGCCGGAGAGCGGCTCAGCTGCGCGACGACGGGAGAGTGCACGGGGAACTTTTTGCTGGCGTAGGCCGAGCACCAGCCATCAGAATGAGGAGCCCGGAGTGGTGAGGAACTCGATCTCCTCTGGCGTCGACGAACGACCCAGGATCGAGTTGCGGTGGGGAAAGCGACCGAACCGTTCTACGATATCGTAGTGAGCTTGAGCGTAGCGGACGCTCGAAGCGAGTGTTTCTTTCAATGAGGGATGAGCGCGGTCATGCAGCGCCGCGAACTCGACGAGAGCTCGTTTTTGGTCTGCAAGCCCTTCGCTGTGCATGAGAGGCATGAGCACGAACGTCTGCTGCATCGCTGGTAACGAATGGTGACGCTTCGCGTCGATGAAGCGCAGAGACGAAGCCAACGCCTGGTCATCTCCCGCATACATTCGGGACGTGTTACGGTAGATGTTGCGCGGCAGCTGATCAAGCAACAGCACGAGCGCCAGCAACGACTCATCTCCTGCCTCCCAATGCCGTAGCCGTCCCTCGATGGCGGCTTCGACGCTCTTCCCGTAGCGCTCTTCCAAATAGGTGTCGAAGGCTGCATCCTTTTTCCACCAGCGGACGCTCTTGTCCGCGGGGACCTCGCCGTTCGGGCCCAGCTCACCAAACCACTCGTCTAGCAGCGCCTGTACTAAGGCGCGATCTGCCTCGGTCATGGTGGGATTAAAGCACCTTCTGCCCTGTCAGCCTAGCTCTACTCACGACTCTTGGCCTTGCTTTACACTCGGCCACACACGCTGCGTACGGCGGGCTATACAGGCCAAATGACCGAAGCGTCTCTCGCCCACGTCCTGAAACGCGTGGAAAGCCTATATCAGGAGCGCTTACGTGCCTACGCCCTCTGGACCGGACCGCTGCCTTTTGCTGGAGCCGCGCTCGCCGTCGTCCCCACGCTCATTTCACCTCGAGGCTACGTTCTCACGCTCGCCATATGGGCAGTCCTGTGGACGTTCAGAAGTTACCACCGCTGGAAGCGACGCTGCTTGCTCGAGGGCCCGATCGTCGGCGTGTGCGGTCGCATTCTGGAAGTAGGAAGCCACGGCCGAGGTCACCGCCGCGCCGACGCCCTGGTATACCCACTTTCCTTGGAGGTGTGGTTTTATGGTCAGCTTGAGCTAGCAAGGTTAACCGTGCCCGAGGCGCCCTTGGGTGTTGTTGCGGCAGATGACCAAGACTCGCTGCAACTGAAAAGCGATCACTGGTACCGGCAGCTGGAGCGCGCCGGACTCGACGAACCCCACGTGTTCATTCTCGACCTGACGCGCCGGCTGGACGTTGCGCGACGACATGGTGAAACGTTCTGGATTGAGGCTTCCATGCAAGAACGTCTGCGTCCAGATCAGATAGTTGGCGTGGTTGTCCTCGCTGATCGCACCGTCGCTGTCGTACTGACCGAGGATGGGCCTTCGTATCCGCGGTACATGCCACGCTCTGATGATGCATCGGCCGTGAAGGCACCTGGGGCATAGTGAACACAGGTGGTGTGACATATCGCTCCACTGCTCAGCCATTTGCGCAACTCGTGGGCACCTGACTATTTCGTCGTGAACGTAACTTGGTTTTGAATCCCGGCCGGTCGAAATGCGCGACGATAGCGGGAGTTTTCGCACGATTTTGCGTCGGACGGAGGGCCTTCGCGTCAACTGGTCGATGCAGTTTGCTTGTAATGCCTGGGTTTGCGCAATCGGCTTAATTGATCTGATGAGCAGATGGACTAGTAACCCTCTGCATGGCATTGAAGGAGCTACTACTTGCAGCAATAGTTCAATGGATTCCACCCTGGTACCCACCGGGCGAGAACCCGGAAACGCTCGAGGATTACCGCGCCCGACTCGATGTCATCGCAGAAGCCGTCGCCCTAGAAGTGCCAAAGGTGCCTTGGTACTTGGGCGACGAAGCGATGGCGGCGGCAGTTCTGACCATCTGGTATGGTGAAACGAGGTTTGCGCACGAGGTGCACGCCCTTGGCCAGAGCCGATGGGGGCAAGATGTGGGCAAAGCAAAGTGTCTGGGGCAGATACATCACAGTCGTATCGTTCCGAAAGCGGAATGGGAGCGATTGGAAGGAGCAACCCTTTCAGCCACGCGTCGGTGTGCCAACGCAACCATGCGAATGGTGCGTGCGATGGCTTATCAGTGCAAAACAAGACAACTCCAACCGAGTGCCTTCGCCCACATCTTTGCGGCATACGGCTCCGGACGAGGGTGCGCTGTGTCCGAAGAAGCGCAGAGCCGTGGGCGTCGCTGGTATTGGTTGATGAGCAAACTGGCGAAGCCTTCGCTGTCCACCAGCTCGACACCGGCGGCGAGCGAGGAGCCTGCACGCACTGAAAAAGCCAGGCACGATAGGGAAGCAGGCGGACGAAGGCACGCCAAGTCCAAGGGTCAGTCCCGCGATAGCCTCTAGAGCCGCGGGGTCGGTCGGTGCGGGCAGAACCCTGGGCAGGAAG
>CAZNZA010000017.1:5439-10616 GCA_964577325.1 uncultured Polyangiaceae bacterium | reverse complement strand
CGACCCTAGGCACGACGGAGCAGAGGCACGCGGTACTTGCGAAGCGTCGGGAAGCTCGCTAGACGGCAAGTGGAGCACCGGGTTTGCCCGGTTGCCGTCACTTCTAGGAGCTCGAGTGCACGTACTTTTGGCCTTCGCGCCGTTCCTCGCCTTTTGCATGATAGCCCTGCACCTGTATCAGGTGGGGGAAGTGGTTCACGACGACCACGATCACGGCAGTCACGACCACTGAGCTGCGTCTCTTCACGACGTCAGCGCGTGAGACTCAGCTCATAAACTCTCGAGGACGGCGAGCACCTCACCCGCGTGAGCGTCGGGCGCGACTTTGTCCCAACGCTTCCGAACGATGCCTTGCTTGTCCAACAACACCGTGCGTCGGGAGGCGAGAGAGCCGAGCATGAGGGGGACGTCGAAAGCGCGCGCAACCGCACCGTCGGGGTCTACGACTAAATCGAAGGGCAGACCTTCCTTGGCGATGAAGGCTTGGTGAGAGGCCTCGTCTTGAGTCGAGACTCCCAATACGACGGCTTCGCGCTGCACGAATTCGTCATGCAGGTCGCGGAAGCCTTGGGCTTCGACGCGGCATCCGGGGGTGTCGTCTTTGGGATAGAAGTAGAGCACGACGTGCTTGCCGCGATAGTCGGAAAGCTTCACGCGCTTACCGTCCTGGAGGGTGAGCGTCAGGTCTGCGCCCGGAGGGGCCGTCGACGCGCTACTCGTCGCCGCGCTGGCGTTGGCTTCGCCAGCGCTGACGTTCGCCTCCACCGCGTTGCCGGACTCGGCTTCGGACCGCCCATCACAGCCTGCACCGCTTCCGAGCAAGAGGAAGAGCAGCGCTGGGACGAGCCAGGGCCGCGATAGGGAACGGCGCAGCGGGAAGTAGGGGGCATGAACGGCTTGCGGCGACATGCACCCAGTCTTACTCCACTTTGCTGTCGGCACAACCCCGTGGTTCCAGCCATGCCGTGAGCTCCATGTGATGCGTCTGCGGGAACATGTCGAACGCCACCAGTTCCACGAGTTGGAATCCATGCTCCAACAGCGTGCGCAGATCGCGTGCGAACGTCACCGGATCGCAGGCACAGAGAAAGATTGCGCGCGTGGCTAGTTGCGCGATGGCAGCGGTGGCCTCCTTGAAGCCGGCGCGAGGTGGATCGACCACGAGCAGATCGAACTTTCGCTTCTGTCGCACCCAGCGAGTGGTGGCCACATGCACGGGTTCGGCCGAAAACGATCCGCCCAAGCTTTGCGCCTGACTGGCAGCCCGCAGTAAAGAAATGCCCGCCGGATTCGCTTCCACGCCGCAACCACGAAGGCCGGCTGCGAGGAGCGGCAGACTGAAGTTGCCAGCACCACAATAAAGGTCGGCAAAGGTTCGCATCTGGGTACCGCGAACGCGAGCGACCAGGTGCTGGATGAGCGCCTGGTTCACCGTCCAATGAACTTGAGTGAACACGCCAGGAGTAAACCATAAGCGCGGGCTTCCAGGCTCCTGCGCCAAAGGCACGCTTTGGGTGAGCGGCGTAAGGTCGGAGCTCGACACCGGGTGAACGGTCATCGCCAGCCGCTCATCGTCGAGGGCTTGCTTCACTCTTTCCAGTGCACGGTGCTCGGCTGTTCGTGCAACGGCGGAGCTGCGTCGATCTCGCTGCTCGTCGCGAACGAACCAGGTCAAGTCCGGATGCTCCCCCAAAGCTCGGATCTCTACCGCCTTGAACGGAAGCAGTAGCTGTGGAGCGCGATCAGTGAGTTCATGGAGCCGCGTCAACACGCTATTGATGCGCGGCGCGGCGGCGAGACATTGCTCGATGGCCACGAGCTCGTGGGTCTGTCGCGCCAAAAAGCCCAGCTTCCCATCTTCGCCAATGTGTACGCGGATGCGGCTTCGATAGCCCAGGCTCGCTTCCGCAGCGTCGTGCCAACGCAGTTGTACGCCACCTGGCCGCACCCGCTCGAGATCGAGGCCGCCCGTGCGCCGTAGCGCTTCCAACACGAGCGCGTGCTTGGCTCGCCTTTGTGCCTCGTCTCGCAGCGGCATCAGGTCACAGCCTCCACAGCGCGTCTGGTACGGGCAAGGAGGTGTGCGGCGATCGCTGCTCGGTTTGGCTAGCGTCCACTCCGTGGCGCGGCTATAGCCGCGCTCCACCCTGAGTTGCCGTAGCGTCACTTCGTCACCCGGTAGCCCCCCCGGCACGAACACGGGCTCTCCATTTGCTCGACGCCCAAATCCTTCGCCTCCGGGAGCGAGCTTTTCGACCTGCAGCCCTTCGTCGACGACAGCCAGCCGTTCGGGAGCCGTCGACTGCATTTGCCTCGGATGGCTGCCGCCACGCCTCCGGCGGCCAATGTTGCGCGGTGAACGAGAGGTGGCTGCCATCAGACGACGGACGTTATAGCGCGTCGCGCGCTTCGTGGTTGATCCGAGGGCGCAATTGCGTCTTCTTATGGGCCGTGAGCACCGTAAATTCGGATGAAGATGGGCTGCCCCTCGGCGTGGAGCTCGAACGCCTCGCTTTGCGAGAGGTCGCCGCCGACTATGACGATCTGAACTATCAGCTTTTTGGTAACCGCCTCGTGCGTCCGCCCCTGGCGTGGTCGGATGCAAGGCATACGCTCGGCGCGTGGATGGGGCAGCCTCCGAACATCTCCTTATCCCGAGCGCTGCTCACGATGCATCCGTGGAGCACGTTGCTAGAGGTGCTCAAGCACGAGATGGCGCATCAATTCGTGTGCGAAGTCTTGCAGCTGCATCATGAACCTCCCCACGGACCCACGTTCACCCGCGTCTGTCAGGAACGGGGGATCGATCCCCGAGCGGCGGGTAACGCTCCGGAGCGCCCCGACGCGCCTGACCATGCCTTGGACAAGATTCGGCGCTTACTGGCGTTGGCTGAGAGCTCCAATCAGCATGAAGCCCAAGCGGCGATGGCAGCCGCCCAGCGTTTGATGCTCAAGCACAACCTAGACCAAGTCTCGCGCAATGACCGGCGTCAATTCGTCGTCAAACATTTCGGCGTTCCTACCGGCCGCGTGCAAGAGTCACAACGATTGCTCACTGGGATCTTGCGCGACTTCTTCTTCGTCGAAACGATTTGGGTCAGCGTCTGGCGTCCGAGGGTTGCTAAGCGCGGCTCGGTGCTAGAGGTTTGCGGTACGCTGAGCAACGTAGAAATGGCGGAGTACGTGTATGCGTTTCTGATGCACAGTGCCGAGCGGCTGTGGGTTGAGCACCAGCGCAAGTTGGGGATACGGCACAATCGGGAACGCCGCAGCTTCATCGCTGGCGTGATGAGCGGTTTTTACAAGAAGCTCCGTAGCGAACGCGAGCCGCAGCGCGCCGAGGGCCTCGTGTGGCTAGGAGACTCTCAACTGCGCAACCACTTTCGGGCTCGTCATCCCAAGACGCGGATGGTTTCCTACGGCACGTCTCACGGCACCGCGGCCCACGCGCGAGGGCAGCAGGCCGGGCAACGCCTCATCCTGCATCGTGGTATCGGGCACGGGCCGAGCAGCAGCGGTAAGCTGCTCGGTTCCTGAGTGAGAGCCGTCCGCCCCCGAAGCGTTAGTGCTACCGGGGAATGGTCTTCAGCGAATCGACGGCGTGCACGGGAGCGCCGTCACCGGCCATCAGGTGCTTGATCGCACTCAGGACCAGCCGCTGTTGTGCGACGATGCTCTTCCCTTGAAACGATTCATGGCTGACCTGAAGTGAAAAATGTCCGCCCCCACCTTCGACGCTGACGTCAGCGCCGGGTAGTGCGTCGAGGATGGCGTTTCGGATCTTGTCGGAGATGTTACTGTCGAGGGTGCCGAGGCGCATGAGAGGTGCCAATCGTGAGTGCCACGTACGGTTAGGAAAGGAGGGTTTCAGTCGTAACGGGGGACGTCGCTGTCCACCTCTTGCGACCAAGCGTCAATGCCACCTTCCACGTTGTACACTTCTTTGAACCCTTGGTTGAGGAAGAACTCCGCCGCCTGCTGGCTGCGCATCCCATGGTGACACGTGAAGTACAACGCCGTGTCCTTGGGCAGGCTCATGATGTGATCTTGCGCTGGGCGATCGAGCAGGCGAGAGCCTGTAATGTGAGCGATCTCGCGCTCGCGGGGAGTGCGGACGTCGAACAGCTCGAGGGGGCCCTCGTCCAACTTCGCCTTGAGCTCCCGCACGGATATGCCTCGCACCTTCGGCGGCTCGTTGGGGTTGCTGATTTTGAAGGCTTTGCCCTGGGGGGCGTCCACGAAATCGACGTGCGCCCCGTCTGCGCGACGAGCGCTGCCCCGACTGACCAACAGGGTAATCGGGCCAGCGTCGACCTCGATGTCCTTCGCTCCCCGTGGACCGATCGTGAGCGAATGATTGTAACGGGCGTCGACTTCTAGATGAACGAACTCGTCGGCCTTCTGCAACGCGCCTTTGAAAGCTTCGGCCGCGGCCGGAGTTACCGTAACCTGAGGTGGCGCCACTTCGGTGGCCTGCACGCCGAGCGCCTCTTCGAGCTGTCCGCTCTCGTACATCTCCTTGACGATGTCACAGCCGCCAATGAACTCTCCTTGGACGTACAACTGCGGGATCGTCGGCCAGTCCGAGAAGTCTTTGATGCCTTGACGGATGTTGGCGTCCGCCAACACATCGATCGTCTTGTAATCTTCGATCAGGGAATCGAGGATCTGACACACGGTAGCGGAAAAACCGCACTGGGGTGCAGTGCGCGACCCCTTCATGAACAGGACGACGGGAGCGCTTTCAATCTCCGCTTTGATGAGCGAGTGGACTTCGGAAGCCATAGACTGAGCGAAATGGAGCCCCAGGCTCGCCCTGTCAACTGTTACCACCCAGCGCCCGTCCCGGAGCGAGTCGGCAGGGAGCGGTCGCTCGGCTGGCCTGCGAGCTGACCCTTGGTTCCTGCAAGTCTATTCCAGCGCAGATCGGCGAACCGCTGGTTGAGAAATTGTGGGTAGCATGCCGCTTTCATGAGCCAGCCACCGCTTGATCCACGCCTTGAACGCCTCTTTCCCGCTGAGAAGCGGGACTCGGGATGGACCCACGCCATGGGGATGAGCTTCACGACCCTTACTGCCAGCGAAGTGAGCCTGCAGTGGCGCGTCGGGCCCGAACATCTCCAACCCTTCGGGCTGGTACACGGCGGCGTTTACTGTGGAGCGATCGAAACCGTTTG
>CAZNZA010000017.1:0-5339 GCA_964577325.1 uncultured Polyangiaceae bacterium | reverse complement strand
AGCCTGCCCTCGGCAGCCCGCTCGACGCGCGCTTCCGCCCACCCTTGCTCTCTTTTGATGTCATGACCAAGTCAGCCAAACAACAAGCCATCGAGAATCTAGCTACAGCCCGCATCTTGGTGCTGGACGGTGCGATGGGCACCGAGATCCAGAAGCACCAGCTTACCGAAGCGGATTATCGGGGGACGCGTTTCGCAGACCATCCCAAGGATCTGAAGGGGAACAACGAGCTTCTGGTTCTGACACGCCCGGAGCTCATCCAACAGGTACACGAGGACTACCTGGAGGCGGGGTCAGACATCATCGAAACCAACACCTTCGGTGCAACTTCTGTGGCACAGGAGGATTACGACCTTCAGCATCTGGCGTACGAAATGAACGTCGCCGCCGGACGTTTGGCTCGCGCTGCAGCGGACAAATGGACGCAGCGAACGCCGGACAAGCCGCGGTTCGTCGCGGGTGCCCTGGGTCCCATGAATCGCTCCTTGAGTTTGTCGCCGGACGTCAACGACCCGTCGTTCCGAAGTTTGACGTTCGACGCTGCCGTCGAAGCTTACAAGGAGCAGACGCGCGGGCTCATCGACGGTGGTGTCGACATCCTCCTGGTGGAGACCGTATTCGACACCTTGAACTGCAAGGCCGCTCTCGTCGCTATCGAACGCGCCTTCGCCGAGAAAGGCATGGACGCCGCGCAACGCTTGCCCATCATGGTCAGCGTCACCGTCGTGGACAAGAGCGGGCGAAACCTGTCGGGACAAACGGTGGAGGCGTTCTGGTACTCGGTCATGCACGCCCGTCCCATGAGCGTTGGCATGAACTGTTCGCTGGGCGCAACCGACATGCGACCGTACGTGGGTGAACTGTCGAAGGTGAGCGATGTCCTGGTAAGCTCCTATCCCAATGCTGGTTTGCCGAACGCATTTGGCGGCTACGATGAGACGCCAGAGGAAACCAGCACGTACTTGCGCGAGTTCGCCGAGCATGGGCTCGTCAACTTCGTCGGCGGATGCTGCGGCACATCACCGGAGCACATTCGCCTCATCGCCGAAAAAGTGCGAGACCTGGCGCCGCGGCAGATCCCGAACGTCGACGTGCGCAGAACTCGTTTGAGCGGTTTGGAGCCTTACACCATCCGTTCCGGCGAGACGTTTACCATGATCGGCGAACGCACGAACGTGACGGGTAGCCGTCGATTTGCGCGGCTGCTCAAGCAGGAGAAGTGGTCTGAAGCGGTTGCCGTGGCGGCAGATCAAGTCCGCAACGGTGCCAACATCCTCGATGTGAACATGGATGAGGGCATGCTCGATGGCGTTGCCGCCATGACTAAATTCCTCAACATGATCGCCGTCGAACCCGACATCGCCCGGGTGCCGATCATGATCGACAGCTCCAAGTGGGAGGTCATCGAGGCTGGCTTGAAGTGCGTGCAGGGGAAAGCCATCGTCAACTCGATCAGCCTCAAGGAAGGCGAGGAGGAGTTTCTGGCTCGCGCACGTCAGTGCCAAGAATACGGAGCTGCTGCCGTCGTCATGGCGTTCGACGAAGAGGGGCAAGCGGACACCGCCGCCCGCAAGTTCGAGATCTGCAAACGGGCCTACGAGCTACTGACGCAGAAGCTGAACTTCGATCCGGAGGACATCATCTTCGACCCGAATATCTTCGCCATAGGTACGGGCATCGAGGAACACAACACCTACGCCATGGATTACCTCGAGGCGGTGAAACTCATCAAGGCGAACCTGCCAGGCGCCAAGGTGAGCGGTGGGGTCAGTAACTTGAGCTTTGCCTTTCGCGGCAACGACCAAGTGCGCGAGGCGTTCCACTCGGCATTCCTGTACCACGCCATCAAGGCGGGCATGGACATGGGCATCGTCAATGCCGGACAGCTCGAGGTTTACGAAAAGATCCCCAAAGACTTGCTGGAGCACGTCGAAGACGTGCTGTTCAACCGGCGACCGGACGCCACCGAGCGCATGGTGACCTTGGCCGACACGTTCAAGGGCGGCGCGAAGAAGTCGACGCTCGATCTCTCGTGGCGCGAGCAGGACGTCGAAGCGCGCATCAAGCACGCGCTCATCACGGGAACTGTCGAGTACATCGAGGCTGATGTGGAAGAGGCACGTCAGAAGCTGCCGCGACCGCTCGATGTCATCGAAGGGCCGATGATGGCTGGCATGGCCGTCGTCGGCGAACTATTCGGCACCGGGAAGATGTTCTTGCCTCAGGTCGTGAAGAGCGCGCGCGTCATGAAGCAAGGCGTGGCGTATCTCGAGCCCTACATGGACGCGGAGCGAAAAGATGGTGTGGCAAAAAGTAACGGTAAGATGGTGATAGCCACCGTGAAGGGCGACGTACACGACATCGGCAAAAACATCGTGGGTGTGGTTGCTCGCTGCAACAGTTACGAGGTCATCGACCTGGGGGTGATGGTGCCGGCGGCCAAAATATTGGCGCGGGCCCAGGAGGAGAACGCAGACATCGTCGGCTTGAGTGGATTGATCACTCCGAGTTTGGACGAGATGGTGAACGTTGCCCAAGAGATGCAGCGACTGCAGATGAAGCAGCCGTTGCTGATCGGTGGCGCTACGACCAGCCGTCAACACACGGCGGTCAAGATTGCTCCCCACTACGACAATCCCGTCGTGCACGTGGCTGATGCTTCACGTGTCGTCGGCGTAATGAGCGATTTGCTGGATCGAGATCGCCGCAAAGTTCTGGATGAGAAGAACCGCGCCGCTCAAGCCCGCATGCGGGAGATGTTTCAAGGGGGCAATGAAGCCGGGTTGGTGACGTTGGAGCAAGCTCGCGAAGCCCGACAACGGCTGGAGTTTAACGAGCAAACGGTGAGTAAGCCCTCTTTCGTCGGCTTGCGCAGTCTGCAAGACTTCGATCTCACGAAGCTTCGGGAGTACATCGACTGGACCTTCTTCTTCTCGACCTGGGAGTTGCCCGGCAAGTATCCCGCTATCCTCCAGCACGAGGTGCTGGGTGAGGCCGCCCGCGAAGTGTTCGAGAATGGCAATCGCTTGTTGGATGAGATCATCTCGAAGAACCTTCTGCGCGCCAACGCCTCTTACGGCATTTGGCCCGCGTGTTCCGAGGGCGATGACGTCGTGTTGTTCACCGACGACACGAGGACGCAGGAGCTTTTGCGCTTCAACCTATTGCGCCAGCAGCGCCAGCGGAAGCCGGGCGACGCATGCAAGTCATTGGCCGACTTCGTTGCGCCGCAAGGCCAAGTTCCCGACTACGTGGGCGCATTCGCGGTGACCACTGGATTGGGCGAGGTCGAGCTCGCCAAGAAGTACGAGGCCGCCCACGACGACTACAACGCGATCATGGTCAAGGCACTTGCGGATCGTCTCGCTGAAGCTTTTGCAGAGTACCTCCATGAGCGCGTGCGCCACGAATGGGGCTACGAGTCGGAACGGCTCGATCAGCAGGCCTTGCTCAAGGAACGCTACCGCGGGATCCGACCCGCTTTCGGCTACCCTGCGTGTCCGGAGCACACGGAGAAGGGCAAGCTGTTCTCCTTGCTGCAAGCGGAGCGACAGGGGCTGGCCTTGACGGAGAGCTACGCCATGACACCGCCGGCTTCTGTCAGCGGTCTCTATTTCGCTCACCCCCAAGCGCACTACTTCAACTTGGGTTTGATTGGACGAGATCAAGCTGCCGACTACGCCCAACGCAAGGGGATGAGCGTGCAAGAAGCCGAACGTTGGCTCGCCCCCAATCTCGCTTATGACGCTTGAGCCCGAGTTCGAACATCCATGAACATCGTCATCGTTGGTGCAACCAAAGGCATGGGTCGGGCGCTCGCGCGGCAATTGGCCGAGCGCGGTCATCGCCTGTTCCTTTTGGGCCGTGACCACGAGGAACTGCTGCGCAGCGCAGCAGACCTGCAGGTGCGCAATCCTCAGATAGGTGCGGTGCAGACCGCTCACTGCGACTTGGAGGACGCCTCGACCTTCGAGCCCGCGCTGGACCGCGCGGAGCAAGCGTTGCAAGGCTTCGACACCTTCATTCTCACCGCGGGATTGTTCGCCACCCAGGAGCAGCTGGAACAAGATACCGACCTGGCGCGCAGACTGACGCTCGTCAACTACACGCACTCGGTGGTGTTGTGCGAGCTAGTGCGAAAACGCTTGATGGCGCGCGGCGGCGGGAGACTCGTGGCTTTTTCTTCGGTCGCCGGTGATCGTGCGCGCAAGCCAGTGGTGATCTACGGTTCGGCGAAGGCCGGCTTGAGCGCCTATCTGGAAGGACTCGATCACAAGTACCGAAGCCAGGGACTCATCACCTTGTGTGTGAAGCCCGGCTTCGTGAAAACCGGGATGACGGCGGGGTTGAAGCCGCCTCCGTTTGCCGGAGAGCCCGATCAAGTGGCGGCTCAGGTCGTGCGTGCCATGGAGAAGGGGCGGGCCCAGCTGTACACTCCCGCCATGTGGGCGCTGGTGATGATGGTGATCCGCCTCTTGCCGCGCTTCGTCATGCGACGCATCGGCTTTTGATTCCTGTTACCGAGCGTTCAGACTCGTTTTAGCGTCCCGACAAGAAGCGCAGCTTCTGAAACAGGCGCTCGGGCACGTGCCGCACGGTGAGCATGATCGGTGACCAGTACCAAGGCACGAAGGCTTCGGGTATGCCTCGCTCCACTGCGCGTATGATGTCGGTCGCCGCCTGCTCGCGGGTAATGAACAGCGCGTTCTTGGCGTGCGTTGCGCTCATGGGCGTATCTACCGGACCCAGCTTGATGGTGTACACGCCGACGTGGGGCCATAGGCGCGAACGTACCCCTTGCAGGTAACACGTCAGAGCACTCTTGGCGGCGCCGTACGTGTAATTGCGGGGGCGCCCGCGTTCACCCGCCACCGACGAAATGGCCACGAGCTTTCCGCTTCCTTGGGTCTCGAAGTAGTTCGCCAGCGGGATGAGAAAAGAAACCGCGCTCGAAAAGTTGGCGGTGATGACCGCTTCTGCGGCACGGAAGTCGCGCTCCGTTTCGAGCTGATCGCCAAGTAGACCGTGCACGATGAACACGAGGTCGATGTGTCCCAGAGCCTGGATCGCTCGTTCGACCAGACGTTCGTTGTTGGAATGGTCGCTGAAGTCTGCTGTCTCACTGCTGACCTCCCCCTGGCCAAGGCGCGCTGAAAGGTGCGCCAACTTGTCTGGGTTTCGGCCAATCAAGTGCAGGCGACAGCCCCGCTGCGCATAGCGTTCCGCCAAGGCCCCAGCGATGGCGGAGGTCGCTCCGATGATGAGTACGTGGGGAACGGCTTTGACCATGCCGGAAAACGTAGCGGTCCCTACGGAGCGGTGGGGGCGGGGCGCGGCAC
>CAZNZA010000016.1:10794-65033 GCA_964577325.1 uncultured Polyangiaceae bacterium | reverse complement strand
CGCCAAGCGCACGGCCCTCGCCAAGCGCACGGCCCTCGCCAAGCGCACGGCCCTCGCCACGCCGTGCGTCGTTGCACCACTGCAACTGAAGTGGTTGCCCTGGCCTCCTTTGGAGCCCCGGTGCGGCGTTGTGCATCGAACTCTGCGACATTACACTGCGTGACTCCGGAAGGACCGGCTGCCTCTCATGAGACAGCGACGGCCCCGCAGATTTTTTCGTAGCCGAGGCGCAAGAGTTGCGCAAGTAGTCCGCCTGGTCTAATCCGTATTGGGTCGGATAGGTGCGCATAGCTGCTCTGCGTGTAAGTCACGACGCCCGGCACAAGACGCTCGATGTTAGCGGCAAAGACCTCATACACCCGGAGCTCGAGCGGTCGCCAAAGTGAGATGTAGGTCCGAGGGCGTTGACAGCGGCAAGGTCGGCCTGTCACCGCGCAAGCACGACGCGTTCATTCGAGTAGTCGAGAATTTGGAACGACGTACGACCACCCACGACGACCCATGGACGTGTGGGGACCAGACAAACACCCCGGTCACTCGTATCTCGTTTCAAACCATCGGCGCCGCTCCCACCTCGCTGCGCCAGTTCGATGACCGAGTGTTTTCCGCTTGCCTCGATGACCTCGATGAACCATTGCCGCTGCCGGGATGTTTGTCGCTGGGTGACTACCGCCAACCGCCGTCCCTCTTCGTCGAGGGCGTACGGCGCCCCCGCCAAGTCGACCCTAAGCTGGGGTGCGCCAGGGCGGTCAAGCGCTAGCAGCATGGCCTGGGTGGGGCTGAGCGCCCAGGCTCTGTCGCTGCGCCAACTCCGACTCAAGGCTATCGTCTGGTCCGGGATGCTTAGCGGTTGCACCGAACGCTCCCCAACCACGGAAAGCCATCCGTTTGCAGCAGAAGTAGCTTCCGGTGAAGCCGGATATAGCCAGGCTCCGGTGGTCAATCGCGCAACGGTAGGACCCGAAAATCGTGGTAACCTCACCGTTGCACTCAGTGACGCATCCTGTCGCTCGCCGGCAAGTTCGAAGCGGTGCACGGCGTCGTCCTTCAGATAGTGCACCCAGAGCCACTCGCGTCGCCGCGGGTCCGGCCATACCTGAAAAGGGCCGAGGGCGGGGACGCGCCCGTACGCCGAGAGACGAGGATTGGGCAGGTAGTAAACCCAGCTTTCGCGGGGCCCAAGCAGCAAGTAGCTATGCCCATCTTGCGGCACGACGTGGGTAAACGTCGCTTGGTCGCTGGCAAATGATCGTCGCAGAGGCTCGAACGACCAAGCCTCGAATCCCGCTGTCACGATGCGAACCAGGCCGAGCTCCCCACAGGCCAACACTTGCTCAGGCGGGAGTCGAAACCCGACCGCCAAGCGATGACTCGCGATGCGCGGAATGACATCGATGCTGGGGTTGGGCGGAGTGAGAAGCGGATCCTCCGGGTTAATATCCGGCGCCGGGGCCGCGGCTGTCACCGATCCTCGACCCATTGCCTCGCGTGCTCGCTCTGCGGGGCGCGCTTCGGAAGATGGGGCGTGCTCGCATCCCCAGGCGATGAACGAGGCGAGGATCAAGGCATGCTGAGCCAGCATGGATCTAGCCTCGCACGAACCTGCAGCGCGCCTACTGCCGTACTGCGCGAACAGAGGTTGGCCGTCAGGCCGTCCGCGGCTGCAAGAAGCCCAGGCCCCGCGCGCGGCGCGATGGTAGCTCCGGTTGCGGGGGCTCCAAGAAGTCGCTAGACCGCCTTGGTGCGCCAAAAGCCCATTCCACCTCAGCGTTCCTGGTCCTCCCTTCTCGAGGTTCTGAGGCTTGCGGGGGCGACGCTCACACTGGGGCTCGCGGGTTGTCAGTCGTTCAAAACGCCTGCCGAATGCGTCCGCGTGATGAGCGCCGTCAATCGGGCGCTGGATGGTATCCGCGACGTTCACTCCGCGCCGCCAACCAGCGAAAGGTATGAGCAGATAGCGACTTCGTATCAGGAGCTTCAGCATTCGCTGCTCGAAATGACGATACATAATCCGTCCTTGGAGAAGGCAGCAACGACTTACGCCAAGCGAGTCGAACGCGTGGCTCGCGAAAGTCGCAACTACTCCGAGGCGCTGAGCGGCCTGGAGCAGGCGCGTCTCGATCCGGCCACAGACGAGGCCAAGCGCGCGGAAGCTCGGCTCGAAGCCATCAGGCGACGGAGTAAGAAACTGGCCCACGCCAACAAGAACGACGCCAAACGCCTCGCCGACGTGTGCCGCCCAGGGCGTTAGTCGCTGCTCAGCGTTTTTTCGGCGCGCGCCGCTGCTTCTTCGTGTTGCGGACGGGCTCGCCGATCTTGACCGCTCCCCACTCGAAGTCCACCGGGACACGGAAGTGGGACCTGAGATCGGCCCCGTACACCCACAAGCGCAACGGATCGTACTTGATCTTGAGCGTAGGGATCAGGCGTCCGCTCGACACCCAACCCAACGGGTCCAGACGGCCCAAGGTTCGCCGAACCAAAAGGACACCACAGCGCCGTGACTCCGGCACCCCGGCGCAACCGCCCGCAGCCAAAAGATGTTCGTTAGCGACCGGTCGCCACTCCCATAAATGAACCATTCGGAACAGCCCCCGTTTGCGCATTTCTTGCGCGACCTCGGCGGGAATGCGTCCATCGAGCTCCCGCAGGAGGGTTCGCTCGGGGTTGATGACGCGGCGAAACGTCGGTTCGTCCTCGACATCCAAGGCCACCTCGGCTTCATTTTTGGGTCCGGAACAGCAACGGAAGCCTACGTCAGCCTCCCGTGTATTGGGCGCGCGTGAACGGGCGTTCGCACACCTTGCAACCACTTCACCGTCCGCGCCATTGCCCCCCCGCTGAGCGATCCAATTGGAAGCCGAACCTCGGCCCCAGCGGCTAGCGGTCCACTCCCACAAGGAGCCGTGTAGGTCGTGAACTCCGAACTCGCTCCGACACCCAAAGCGGTAACCCGCCGGTAGCGGACGGCTAGGGCCACCCGTACCGCAGATGCTCGCTGCGTACACGTTTCCGTAAGCGTAGGTGAAGTTCTGCGGTCCCTTGCACGCACGCTCCCACTCGAGCTCCGAGCACAGTCGCTTGTCGCGTTCTTCACACAGTGCGCTGGCTTCGGCTTGGGTGACACCGGTGGTGGGGATCGCGCCCTGCTCGTTCGGAAATGCGTACTCGTCGATGTAGAAGCCGTCGAGCATGACTTGCTCACCGCGCATCTCCCGATCTGCTTTTCGAGGAACGACCTCCGGCGGCGTGCCTGCCACGAGTGCTCCGGGCGGGATCCAAACCATGCCCTTGGACGGCGGAGCCATGCGCGACGGTTGAGGCCAAGGAGGAACGCTCGCGTCACTAGTAGCTGTGAGCTGGAGTGCCTGCGTGGGGCTGGCGTGGGTACCCGCTGACGTATCGACTTCACCTCCGCGCTCACGACAAGCCGCCAAGAGTAGCCCGCCTGCGACGCTGAAGGCTGCGAGGTTCAACAGAGCAATTGGTAACCTGCTACATCCACTCAGCACTTCAGTGCCCTCGCTCGTCTCTCTCCCGCAACCCCAGCTCTTTCATCTTCAACTGCAGTCCCTTGCGCGAGATTTTGAGCAGGCGAGCTGCGTGAGTCACGTTACCACTTGTTTGATGCAGGGCCCGATGGATCAAGTCCTTCTCTAGCTTCGACGTGGCTTCTTTGACCCGCTCTTTGAGACCCGTATTCACGAGCACCGTGTCTTTACCTTCGTCTGAAGCAGCAGTCCAAGCCGCCGATGACGCGAGGTTGGAGGCGCCGAGTTCCGGTAAGTGGGTGACACTCAAGTGTCCCTCGTCACAAAAGAGCACGGCATGCTCGATCACGTTCTCGAGCTCGCGCAAGTTGCCGGGCCACCGATAGCGCGCGAGCACGTCCATGACCTCGTTGTCTACCTGGTCGATAGCTTTGCTGAGCCGCTGCGAGTAGCGAGCAACGAAATGGCGACACAACGCAGGAATGTCCTCCAACCGCTCGCGCAGCGGTGGCACGTGAATGGTGGCGTCGAACTGCGCTGCAAGCTCTGGCAAAAGCGCTGGTTCGTGAGGCAGTCCGCGTAGTGACGCTAGGACCCTCACCTTTGCCGCCAAGTGATGCACCCCGCCTTCGCGTTCGAAAAGTCCGCTGCCCATCAAGCTAGCAAGTCGGCGTTGAAGGCTCATGGACATCTGAGATGCCTCTTCGAGCAGCAGGCAGCCGCCTTCCGCCAGCTCCACTTTTCCGGGTTTGGGCGCGCCCGAGTGATCGTCTTTGGCCTCCGTTCCGAAAAGCTCGCCCGCTAAATGTTCGGCGCTGGTAGCCTCGCAGTGCGCCTTGATGAAGGGCGCCGTTTGGCTCAGTGAGACACGGTGCAGCGCTCTGGCCAAAAGTTCCTTACCGGTCCCACGTTCACCCACCAAAAGCACGTGCGACTCCCGTTGCGCAGCCTGCTCGAGTGCGTGCTTGAGGCGCGTAGCTGCCGGACTGGTGCCCACGACAGTCGAGCCATCCCACACGCTGACGATCGACGGGCGGTGTGTCTCTCGTTCGGCAAAGCGTCGGGTCTGTATCGCTTTGCGCACGACCATCTGCACATCGGTTTGATCGAACGGCTTCGTCAGGTAATCGAAAGCCCCGCTCTTCAATGCCTCGACCGCATTGTCGACCGAACCGTGAGCGGTGATCATGATCACGGGCAAGTCGACGTCTATCTTCTGCGCTTCTCGCAGCAGGGCCATGCCGTCGATTCCGGGCATCCGCAAGTCGGTCACCACCACGTCGACGTGGTGGTTCGACAAGATCTGCAGCGCCTCGTAGCCGTCGGCAGCCGAATGAACATCATAGCCTTCGCGCTGCAGCTGCGCCGATAGGACTCGCCGCAGATTCGCCTCGTCGTCGACGACCAGGATTTGCGCTCGCGGGTCGGGCAGCATTCGGCGGCCCCAATACCATGCCTCAACTCGAATCCCTAGCCCACATTTCCAGCCGGCCCTGGCACCTAGTGCTGCGACAACTAAGTTCCGAGGGCCACTGATTGAGACATGCGTCAAATCGTCAATGTTTTGTCGCTGCACGAGAAAAACAGGAAAAGCCGAGGCAAACAGAAAGCCCTTCGACGGTTTCGATGCCGACCCACACTATGCTGTGGGAGGGCATCGAAATCGGTCAAAACTTGGTTGCCGAGGTACTAGTGCTTGGGCTAGCTCAGGGACAGCTGTCCGGCCTCAAGCTCTTCGGGGTCAACGCAAAGCACCGCAGAAGCGCGACAGCGCCGGCACCCGGTGCGCCCACTGCTACGTAGTCGGTGTTGCGTCCTTTGAGTGTTTGCAGGGAGCGTCCGAACGCGGCCCCCACCTCCAAGTCCACGTCGAAGAACTGCTCGGTCAGTTGGTGAGACTCCGCGCCTTCGGCATCGAAGACCAGCACTGCACCGACTTGGCCTACGCCCGTCAACGCCATGCCGGGGGCTCCCACGATGATTTCCCCGTCAGCGTCTCCATCGATATCGGCCACCGCGATGGCGGCGCCAAAAGACGAACGGGAACAACCACTGGTTTTCCCACCGGACGCGCAAGAGACGGACGCAATCACGGCCGCATCGGGCAGTCCAGCAAGAGAACAATCGTCTCCGGCCTGCTCACTCAGGACAGCCAAAGCCGATCCCGAAAAAGCCGTTACGAACTGCTCATCCGCAACGAGCAGTTCGTCGACGCCGTCGCCGTTGACGTCTCCGGATGCCAAGTTGCGACCAAAGGCCTTCCTCGGTCCAAGACAGCCCACGCGCTTCGGCTCCTCCGGCTGCGGAAACTCGCTACGGAACAACCAAACCTCGCCTCGCGTCGGTGCCCCCACAGCGAGCAAGCGGGAGCTGAAGCGGTCGCTGCCAAGGCGCACGACAGCGACGCTCGAGCCAAACGATTCCGTCGCTACTCCTGGAGCAGGCTGCAGAGTAACGGGCTGTGAAAAGCCCGGTGGATAGTACCAAGCTGTCTCCAAGGCGGCGCTGCCGGTCATCAGTAGAGGTTGCTCCGCCGAATCCGCAGCGAAGGACACCTGGAGTTGGTCCAGCGGTGCCGCGAAATCGACCATTGGATACGTGACTTCGCGTCCGTCGCTGCACCAAAGATTGACGACGCCCTGTCTGCGCATCGAAACGCCGTCTCCTATCGCTTTCAACCCGAACGCGAAACAGTCCTCACCGGACTCAGCACTGGCCGCGCTCTTCATGTACGCCGCAGCAAGCGTCGGATAGCCGCACCCCAACCGCCCGCGACATTGATGGATGATTTCCGACGCCCCCGGATCGCTAGTATTGGTGCGAAGCCACGTCACCTGCGGGTCACTGTGCGCACCGTTGCCGATCACCAACGTCGGCGCGCCGACGCCGCCGCTGGCTGCCAGGACACGCCCGAACTCGACCCCGCCGTAAGCCACCCACGTGACGGACGACCGCACCGCCGGAGGCTCGCCCGAGCAAGCCGCAGCCAGCGAAGCAATCAGAAACGCTAGCACGGTCGCCGACAGGGGAGCGGTTGGCTTCCCGACGCTTTCTCCTCGGTTGAACAATACCGCCCACAACGGCTGGTCGGAGCGCGCCGTAAAGGTCCCGCCGCAAGGCAGCGCGCAAGTGCCCTGTTTCCCCGAATTTGTGGCTCCAGCCCGGTCAAAGCGATCGCCGCCTGAGATCGGCGCGGAGGAAATGGCGGGGCTTTTGCGCACCTCCAAACTAGGTGGCCGCCGCGGCCGGGGCGTCGGGGGGTGGCAGAACGACGGGCTGGAGTTCCGCCCGTGGCCGCCGCTCGGGAAGGGATGATGGGCCAAAAACTGCGAAAGGCATGCGCCGCGCGTCCTCAACCTGTGGTAGTTCCAGCCAAGCGTGTCGGGTGAAGCTTTGGTTCGAACTAGGCTGGGCGTTGCGGCGTTGCGAGTGGGCGCGTTAGTAAGCGCGCTGTCGACCTATCATCAAGCAGCAGCATACGCACAAGGCGAAGCCCCCAGTGCGGTCGCGATCGTGCCGGAGCCGCCCAAGCCGGCGTATCCTCCGTGTACGGACAAAGCCGATGACGCAGCCCTTCAAGCAGCGCGCGGCGCCTTCGAAGCGGGCAAGGCGGCGTTCAACGAGGCAGACTATCCCCGCGCCATCCTTTATTGGGAGGATGCCTACCGGCGCGATTGCAGCGCCCACTTGATGCTGAAGAATCTGGCTCGGGCGTACGAGGCCAATGAGCAGCACGAGCACGCGGTGGTAGCATTGAGCACGTTTTTGGAACGCGTCCCGACGACCGATGAGAGAACCGCGATCGAAGGCGACATTCGCCGCTTGCGTGGTGCGGCGAGCGGAGAGTCCGCATCGAACGTTCGGGCTGCAGGTCACCCACCGCGCACTGCGCGCCATGCTCAGCGCGACGCACAACCAGGTCGCAACGCTGCCATCCCAGCCGCGGACGAACCTCCAGCAAGCGTAAGCGCCGATGAGGGCCCAAGCTCGGTCGCTCATCTCGCAGCACCCCTGCTCGCCGTAGCGGGCGCGGCCATTGCCGTCACGGGCGGCGTGCTGTGGGCAACTGCTAGTGCCGACGAGTCGGCTGCCGCCAAGTTGTGTCCATCGCGAAGGCTTTGCCCTCAGGAGGTCGAAGCAGCTGGCAATGACGCCATCGATCGACAACGGCTTTGGTCGATCGTCGGAGCGGGGGGCGTCGCCATGTTGGCCGGAGGGGTGGTGTGGTATCTATTGACCCCTAGGGATTCCGACGAAGTTGCGCAAAGCCACCGCGTCGTGCCGCAACTTGGCGCGCAGTATGTAGGCATCGACTGGGCCGCGAGCTTTTGAGCTCTGTCCCACTTAGCCCTTGGCTCTGTCCCGTTTAGCTCTGTCCCGTTTAGCTCGGACCAACACTAGTCCCGATTTACTGCAGCACGGGTCTGACGGGGTTTGGCCGCTCGTCTGGCGGGGATGCTTCCGCAGGCGCTTGGCCGTTCGCCGGCGCGGCAGTGTTGGAGCCGTTGGACGCTGGCTCTTGCGGCAGCGCGCTCTGCTCCGTTGTCCGCTGCGTTGGTGGCACGTCTCCCAGCGCCCGCTCGTGGCGCTTCAAAAGCTCCCCGTCCACGGGCCTCTCGGGAAACGGCGTTTCGCTGGACGAACCGCCGCAAGCCGTCGCCACACACCCCATCAGCACTGCCGTCACCACGCGAGCTATCATCAGCCGCGAGTCCTATCACGGCACACGCGACTTGTCTGGCAATACGCCGGCGGCCTCGGCACACTGGTCTCATGATCGGACGACTCGTCGGGCAATTGGTGACGGATGACATCGACGGGACAATCATCCTGGACGTGGGCGGGGTCGGCTACGAAGTGACGGTGCCTTTGGGGGCCGTTGGGCGCGCTCGGCGGGACGGCGGCAGCAAGGAAGGAACGCTCGTCTTGTTCGTGCACACCCATGTAAGGGAAGACGCGCTGAACTTGTACGGTTTCGCGTCAGAGGACGAACGGCGCGTGTTCCGCCTGTTGCTCGCGTTGCCCGGAGTCGGCCCAAAGCTGGCATTGGCGGTGCTGAGCGAACTGCCTCCCGCAGAGCTGGCCCTTGCCGTGCAACGGGGCGACATCAAGCGCTTGAACCGCATTTCGGGTGTGGGCAAGAAGACGGCTGAGCGTCTGGTGCTCGAGCTAAAAGAGAAACTCGGCAAGCTGGCTTTCGGCAGGGACGACAGTTCCGACGGTCGAGCGCCCGTGGAGAGTGAGCGCCAGCGTTTGATGGGGGCACTCACCAACATGGGCTACAAACCCGCCGAAGCTGAGTCCGGTGTAAGTGCCGTAGAAGCCAGAATAGGTCAGGAACCGATAAGCGACCTGTTGCGTGCCGCCCTGGCTCACTTGGCTCGCTAACCGATGGATAAATGCCTTGCTTGGCAGCTTGCCAGGCCCGAAGGACTACAAAACGTTGGCAAGTGGCCGAATTTCTATCTTCCGCTACGTCCGACTCCTTTGCCGCAGCGCCAAACCACAGTACAAAGCACCCGGCCGTGAGGCGACTCGAACCCGCGGGTCAAGAGGAGGCTGAGAGTGATCAACTGCGCGAAATGCGGCAAAGAGAACCAAGACCACTACAAGTTTTGTTTGGGCTGTGGCGCCGAACTAGCGAAGAGCGCGGCGCCAAAGCCATTCAATCCCGACACGCCTCCTCACGGTAACCCGGCGGTTCGGGCCTCGGGAGTGCCGCGTCCAGGTTCCTCGATGCCGGCAGGCTCCGCTGCTGCTAACCCTGGTACATCAGGGAGCCTCGGCGTGGCCGCCAATACGAGTGCGGCGGCTAAAGCGGAGGTGGGCGGCCTTGCGGCTCAGCCGGCGTCGATGCCCACGGATGCCCCCGGGGCGCCCGCACCGGATATCGCTGGTTCTGGGGCGGCTGCCGCGGAAGTGGATTGTCCTCAGTGCGGCCACCGCAACAAAGTGGGTAACCGCTTCTGCGCCAGCTGTGGGTTCAACATCGGTAGTGCGACATCGTCGGCCGCGGCGCAGGCTGCGCGAGTCGTCTCACCTTCGGGATCGCCTGGTCCAGCGGTGAGTGTTTCATTGACCGCGTTGAGAGCGGACGGTTCTGAAGCGGGAACCTTCACCCTCCCTCCACGCAGCACCACGATTTTGGGCCGGGATACCGGTTCCATCTTTGCTGGCGACAGCTATCTGTCCCCGCGCCACGCTTTGATCACCATCAGTGGTACGCGCGTCTCGGTCCGGGATGAAGGCTCACTGAACGGCGTCTACCTCAAGCTCAGGCCGCAAAGCCCATGGCTTTTGGCATTCGGTGACATGTTTCGCATCGGTCAGGAAATCATCAAGCTCGAAGCGCTCGAGGTCCAGCCAGTGGGCTCGGACGGCGTCGAGCGCTTGGGCAGCCCGCGCGATGGCTACGTGGGTCGGCTCGCCTTGGTCATCGGGCGCGACACCACGGGAAATGCCTTCCCCATCCCGCGCGGTGGCGTGCACTGTGGTCGTGAACGGGGAGACATCCTGTTTTCCGAAGACGGCTACGTCAGCGGTCTGCACTGTCGCATCGCGCCAGAACAGGACGGAAAGATCTACCTCACGGACGTCGGAAGCTCGAACGGGACTTTCGTTCGCCTGAGTCGCGAGCACACGCTGACCCAAGGCGACATCCTGCTCATGGGCCAGCAACTGTTTCGCGTCGATGTGCGTTGACGCGCGTCGAACGCCGCCTCGCCGCGACCGCAAGGGCCCGCTCTGCTAGGCTTGGAGCTCGTGGGGCCGGTTCCGCTGGACGGGGCTACCATTCCCCACTCCTTGCCATGGACAGGCGCAATGACAGACAGCGAACGAACGCGGCGAATTAGAGTGGTAGCGGCGGTAGTGCAGCAGGGCGATCGTTATCTCATCACCCAAAGGAGACCCACCGCGCTCCTGCCACTGATGTGGGAGTTTCCTGGGGGAAGGGTGGAAGCGGATGAAACGGACGCCAAGGCACTGACGCGGGAGGTGTACCATCGACTTCACGTGACCGTCGAAGTGGGGCAACTCATGAGCTATGTGAGCCACAAGTACGACCGCTACGTGGTGGATCTGCATCTGTACCAGTGCCACATCACCGCGGGCGAACTCCACAACGTCAACGTGAACAACCACGCTTGGGTGAAGAGCGAGGAATTCGATCAGTATCTGTTCACCCCTGCCGATGAGTCCAGCGTGGCCGCTCTGCTGGGCTTGGAATCTGACGCTACTAGTCCGGACGCAGCCGACTGAAGTGGATACGCCTTTTTCTGAAATGAACGAGAGCCTCCGCTTTCGTTAGCAACGGCAGCGCCCCGGGGACCGACTGCCCTGGAGTGCACGATCCCTTTAGTGCGAAACTAACCTTTCGAACCAGCATGCGTGGCGCAGCGCAGGCTCTTCACCGCGTGCTGGACGCTGTGTGCCCCGAGCGGTGCGCCGGCTGCAGAGCGTGCTTCAGCCGCTCCCTCTTCTGCGAAGCGTGCGCGTCTGACGGGCCATGTAAACCCCGAACATTTGCGGTTGGCGACCGTATCATCAGCGCTTACGCGCCCTTCTCGTACGCCAATGACTCCGTGAAATCGGCCCTGCGTCGCTTCAAGTTCCAGGGTCATCCGGAACTGGCTCGGCGGATGGCGTTTCCGATGCTGCATACGCTACGAGCAACCCTGCAAACTCTTCCGGCACGCCTGTGGGTTCCAGTTCCGCTCGCCGCAGATACGCTGCCGCTTCGCGGCTACAACCAGTCGGCACTGCTAGCGGCGCAGCTTGCCCGTTCATCGGATGGCCAAACGTTACCGCGGCTACTCGTCCGCAGCTTGAGTGCGGTGCAACAGCGCACCTTGTCTCGTCAGGCCCGCCTACAGAACCTCACCTCGGCGTTTTCGGTTCGCGCTGCGGAGGTGAGGCAGCCGTCGAGGAGCGAACGACGGCAGCCGTTGCGCGTCGTGCTCGTCGACGACGTATTGACGACGGGCGCCACCGCCGAAGCCTGTTGTCGGGCCTTGATAGAGGCGGGATTTGACCCCGTAGCCGTGATCACCTTCGCCCACGTGCCTGCCTCGGAAGAATCGCATCCCGCACGAGGCCACGCTCAAGGCTGCGCTTCCGTGACGCGATGCGGGGTGATACCGATCCAGCGTTCTACGAGCACATGCGACGCGTAGATCCCGGGCGTCAGAGCCACAGCGATGAAGAGTTTGAGCCCGTACGCCGACACCACGATGGTCAAGATCTTGTCCATGGGCAGCATACCTATCCAAGCCACGAGGTTGATGGCCACCGTATCCACCAACTGTGAAAGCGCCGTCGATCCCGTAGCTCGCAACCAGAGCATGCGCCCGCCCGTCAAACGTTTCAGAGCGTGGAACGCCCCGATGTCGACAAACTGAGCGATCAAGAAAGCCACCAACGAGGCAACGATCATGCGCTGCGACCCAAGAAACACGGTCGAGAACGCAGCCTCCGTGACCCCGGTCCAGCTCGCGTCTAGGGCTAACGGTGCAATGGGGATCGCCCCGGCGACCCATATGACCAAGAACGCCAGCACTGCCATGCTGAAGCCCAGTAACGTGACGAAACGGGCGGCCTGCTTGCCGTAGAATTCGTTCAGCACGTCCGTGAGCAAGAACGTCACCGGGAACGGCAACATCCCCACGGTGGTGGTGAAAGGAAAGCCGAACAGCGGGACCTCGATGAGCTTTCCGCCAATGATGTCTCCCACCAGCAAACAGGTCACGAAGACCGCGGCAAGGACGATGAACAGTTTCTGACGCGCGTCGAACACGATGCTTCGAGCAAGCCACGACTCGCGTTTCGGAGCAATACCCGAGCGTCAGGGGTGACCGCCTGCGCGGGTGTAGAAACGACCGAAATCGGGCTCGAGGAAGCCGAACTTGGGTTTAATTGACGCGCTCCATGTGGCTCGACAGTTCCTCCGCGGTGACGAAGTCGCCGAAGAAGCGCTTCGCCTCCTTTCCCTCGGAGTCGTACAGAATGAGCACCGGCAAACCTCGGATCCCGTAAATCTCGAACGCGCGTTCGACCACCGGATCGCTGTCGTCGGTCATGTCCATTTTCACCGAGACGAAGCGACCGGCCGCCTGTTGCACCCGTTCGTCGGGGAACGTGATCTTCTCGATCTCCTTGCACGCGGCACACCAGGCTGCGGTGAAATCGAGAAACAGCGGACGCTTTTCTTCCTGGGCCTTGGCCTTGGCGGCTTCGACCAAAGCCAAGAGATCTTGCCCCGGTTGTGGCTCCTCCCAAGCCAATGTCCGCGACGGCGTCGTGAGGTTGGTGACCGCACCAAACCCAGCTACGGCTGTGAGCAGGATCCCGATCGCCTTCATGGCACGCCCAGCCGTTTCCTCTCCTTCGAAGGTGCGGTGCACGGCGCCCAGCCCGACGCCAACTACGATTGCGGCCACGGCGGCCACCAAAAACCCCAGGCCTGGCCGAACCCAACTGCCGATCTGGGGGAAAGCCGTGTTCAGGAAGTACAAGGCCACCACGATGAGCACGATGCCCATCAAGCTCTTGACGTGGTTCATCCAGCGGCCGCTCTTAGGCAGTTGCATGGCGAAGGCGCCGACGAGGAAGAACGGCACGCCCAAACCCAGAGCGAACGCCGTCATCGCGATGGATCCCAGCACCAAGCTCTGGGATTGCGCGATCCAAGCTAACATCCCCCACAGGAACGGTCCGGTGCATGGCGCGGCAATCGGGCCGCACACCAGACCGAGCACGAAGGCTCCCATGTACCCAGCCCCCCCAGCTGTCGCCAGGCGGTTCTTCCAACTGCTAGGAATGTCGAGGTCGAAGGCGCCGAACATGCTGGCCGCCAACGCGAAGAAGAGCAGGCTCATCCCGCCTACCACCCAGGCGCTCGAGAGGATCGAGCCGAATGTTTTTCCTGTCAAAGCCGCGCTGACCCCCAGGGGCACGAACATACACACCAACCCCAGAACGAAGGCGCCCGAGAGAGCCAGTGACTGCAGGCGGCTCTTGGCTTCGGTCGCGCCAAACACGCTCACCGTCACCGCAACCATAGGGTACACACAAGGGGTCAAGCTGACGAGCAGCCCGAAACCGAAGGCACTGAGGCCGAGCAGGACAGGTCCTCGTGCCAGCGCCTGATCGAAGAGCCCGCCTGGGGCGCCAGCATTCACCTCTGCCCAAGCGGGGCCCGCGAAACCGATCAAAAGTAATGTCGACAAGCAGAAAGCCCACGTCACCAAACGCCATGACCTCGGCTCGCGCTTGCTCGGTCGGCGGCGATTGGATGGATTCGGCTCATGTTCACGTCTCACTGCGATCGCCCTTTAACTGCCGTTGCTTGGAAACTGCGGTTGCTTGAGTGGGATTGCTCGTAGAAGAGGACGCGCCCTGAAGGGGCGCCCGCTCTCGTTTACCCGAGAACCTAGCCAGAGATACTCGGATGGGGGAGGGTCGGTTTCAGCTATTGTCTAAACCAAACGTTCGCTGCCGATGTCGCGCCTAACCGGTGGGTCGTTACGTGTATTTCCGGCGTCAGCCCAGTTCGCACCATCACGCTACTGTCGGCGACTGCGGCTAGAAATTGCCGGTACACCTGCTCGGCCTCCCCTTCCTTGCCCAGCAGCCGCAAGAGCTCGGCAGCGAAGAAATCGGCCAGTAGCGGGCGTTTTTCCTGTTCCTCGAGGCGGACGTAGGCTCGCACGAGCGCGGCCCGCTCTCGTTGGGGATTCACTTCCGTGTCCCACACCAACTCCGCCGCCGCCATACAGCCGCCCTTGTCTTTTCGACGGCCTCCCACCGCCCGTAAGTGCGCGAGCGCCAGCTCGAAGGCCCCGGCTTGAGCCTGCAATCGAGCTAGAGCAAACGCGTGTTCGAAGGTACGGGAGGGGGGCGCTGTGCGCCAGGCCCGACGCAAAGCAGCACGCGCCTGCTGCCAATCGCTTTCCCCCAGCGCCGCTCGGGCCCAATCGTGCCACGCGATGTCGCACAATGGCCGATATTTGACCATCTCTCGCGTCACGTCGCGAGCCTGCCGCCACTCACCAAGCTCCGCATGGGCCAAGTACAACTGACGGAGGAGCAGCCAGCGCGTCTCGGAGACCCGGCTTTCAACCGCCAAGCCTTCCCGCGCATATCGCGCCCGTGCGGCAGGTTGACGTGCGGAACGCGCCCGCGCCAAGCCGGCTTCCGGAGTCGTCGAAAGCGCTTCCTGCAGACGGTGTTCGTACGGCGTACGGCGCATGGGGAGCGAGGCTTACCTCAAAGGGCTGCTTTTCGAAGCTAGCACCAGCTCGGTCGATGAGCCAGTCAACGCGGCCAAGCGGAGTTGGCAGCCACAACCCAAGCGAGGAGACGGGTACTACTCTGTGCTTGGGATCGTCTGGCGGTTGCGCTACCACGCAACGTTAGACGGCCGGGAGCATCGAACGGCAAGGATATGATGATGACCGATCTGCAGCGCTTCCCTCCTCTTTGCCTGCTGGTATTCGGCCAGCGATGGTGGTCGAAAACGCGGCTGTCGAGCAACGCGCTACTGCTCGGAGCTTGCCTTTTGGGATGCGGCCGACCCGCGACAGAACAGGATTGTGAGAGGATTGTCGCACGGGTCGCCGAGCTGGAGCTTCAGAAAGCAGAGGTCTCCGACCCCGCGGCGGTGGAAAGCCAAGTTCAAAGCGCGCAGTCGGCGTTCCGGCAACGCATGCAAATGGACTGCGTGGGGCGCCGCTTGAGAGCAAGCTCTCTCGAGTGCGTGGAGAAAGCCACCTCAGCCAGCCAAATCGTTTCGGAATGCTTTTGAGTCGTTTGCTCCTGTGGCTCCTTGCGCGGCGGGGTGGGTCGGCGGCCCGGGTTACCCAGGCGAAGTTGGAGCGCGCAGCGCTCGTGGTGACGAGCTGTTCGGCCTTGGCTTCCTGCCACGAGCCCCTGCAGCGAACGGAGTGCGACCAACTGCTCGACCACTATACAGAAAAGCTGGTCCGCAGCGAGAACCCCCGTGTCGCCCCCCACGTGGTCGTGGAAAAGCAACGCCTGGCAAAGGATCTAGCGCGGCGCGAGCCGATGTTCGAGTACGACCGCTGCAATGAGGACGTCTCCCGCAGCCAGTACGATTGCGCCATGGCGGCGTCCGACGTGGATAGCATCGAACGCTGTCTCACCCGATGACACGGCACCCCGTTGACTCAAAGTTTGGTTGCTCTGACGATGAGATTATTCGCAAACGGCGTATCTTCTGCCTCGATGTCAGGCCCCCACTCCACGTCGAAGCCACAACTATCGAGCAGCTCCGCAAGTTCGTGACGCGGCAAGTAGTAGTGAGTGATCGACATTCTCCAGCCACTCGTCGCCGAGCCTGAAGCAAGCAGCTGATAGTCGACCCGAAGCTCCCGGCGCTCTGGCCACCAAACGTTGCGTTCGAGCACGGTCACGGCGGCACCTCCCCATTCGATGGTATGAGTTGGTTCAAAGTCGTCGACCAGGGGTTCGGCGCCGTCTTCGTCGCCTTCCCCTAACTCGTCGGCGTCGTAGGCATCAAGGCACAACAGGCCGCCGGCGCGCAGGCACCGATACGCGGCCTGCAGACAAGCACGCTTGCTTGCTCCGTTTGGGAGGCACCACAGCCCCGAGTAAGGGATAAGCACCCGATCGAAGACCGGAGGCGACGCGAAGTCCGCCATATCCGCGTGATGAAACTGCAGCGGAAGCGCTCTCTGCAGCAGTGCCTGGCGTTGGCTTAGATTTCGTCCGGCGAGCTCGAGCAGTGCAACCTCCCGTTCAACACCTACCACCCGCACTCCGTCCTCGGCCAAGGGCAGAGCCACACGGCCCGCTCCGACGCCAAACTCCGCAACCTGCACGGCTCCCGCGCACGCGCGCAGATAAAACTGGACGTCTCCCGGCGTACCGGAATGCAAGGCGGCGTAAAGAGATGCGTGCAACTGAGCATCAGGCACGACGATCGTGTCGGGCCAGCTGTCGTGTTCACTCCGCACAATGCTCAAACTCATGCCTTGCCTCTCACCCAGCGTTCCAAGCGTTCGACGACGGACGCCAAGTCGACGTCGCGCTTCAACCAGTCCCCGAGCGGACAGCCGCGTTCCGCCACCAAGCCGGGGACCGTGAACATCGTGTAACGTTCCGGGCGCAACGCCAGATGGACTTCGTCCCAGAATAACGGCGTCGACACTCTTGCCCCGGGGTGCGCACGAACGGAATACGGCGCCACGATGGTACGCGAGCGCCCTGTCTGCCCGGTATCAATGTAGGCTCGCCCTCCGCGCGCTGACACTCGCCGCTCCATCGTGGCCTGATCCCGGAATCGCGCTTGAAGCAACCGTCCCAAGAGCTCGACCAGACCTTTGGCCGCGTCGAAGGGGACGCGCCGACCTACAGGGATGAGCACGTGCAGGCCCGACTGCCCCGACGTCTTTGGGTAGCCTTCGAGTCCCACGTCCGTCAGCATCTGTCGCAGCTCGAGGGCCATGCGGACGGCTACTGTAAACGGCTGTTCTCCAAGGTCGAAATCAATGGTGAGAAAATCACATTCCTCCAAGGATGCCGAGCGCGCTGCGAGTACGTGGATGGGGATGCAGCCCAGGTTCACGATGTGCAGTAGTGCATCGACGCTATCGACGAGAAAGGTGGTGACGGACTTACCGTCCTTGTCCTCGTCCCTCAAGGCTAGCGTACGCAACCATCGTGGAGTGCCTGGGGGCACGTTCCATTGGTAGAAGCTCTTGCCAGCGACTCCGTCTGGATATCTCACCAACATGATGGGCCTATCCTGCAGTTGCGGCAGCAGGACCGGGGCGATGGCCTCGTAGTAAGCCAACAAATCGCCCTTGGTGTATCCCTCATCCGGCCAGAATACCTTGGCTTGATTGGACAGAACGACGCGTCGACGCGCGACACCCGCAGCAGGTGGCGGTGGGTCGGGCTTACGGCTATCGGGTGTCGTGGCGACGACGTCGGCCGCGACCGGCTCCTCGACGCCTCTACTCGAGCTCGCCACTGCGTCCAACGCACGCGCCTCCAGTTCCGCTTTTGGCGCAGCCCGACACTCCGACAGGGCTACATCGTGCCGAGTTCCCAAGAAAACGGCCATGCGCAGCCGTCCCTGGGGCGTCCACTGCAGGTAACGCACGCGCACGACCCACTGCGGAACGACCGGATGACTGTTGCTCATCCCTTCTTCGGGCAAGTCCGAGCAGGAGAATCCTTCAGTCGTAATTGCCGGCAGCCGCGCACGAAACCAGGCCAACGTCTGCTCGTCAAAGCCGGACCCGACTCGACCCCGATACACGAGTTCTTCTCCACGATAAGTCGCCAACTCCAAGGCACCCAGAGCCGCCCGGCTTCCTTTGCCGCTGACCCAACCCACGACGACGAAATCGTCCTCTTGTTCTCGCTTGTGCTTCACCCACGCGTTGGTCCGCGCACCGGGAGTATACGAAGTGTCCGTCTTCTTCGAGATTACCCCCTCGAGCCCTTGCTGTTCGCACAACGCATACAAAGCTTTACCGTCGCCTTCTATGTGATCGAGGTAACGAATTAGCCCTTTACCGAATACGATTTTTGCCAATAGTCGCTTGCGCTCGATCAGCGGCAAGGGAGTTACGTCCCACTCTCCGATCTTCAGCACGTCGAACACGAGAAATACCACACTGACCTCAGCGGCAGCGCTGCGCACCTCATACGGCTTGGAAACGGAAAAGCGTCGCGCGAGCCGCTGGAAGCTGGGCTTGCCGTGTTCATCGAATGCAATCAGTTCACCATCTAGAATGAACGAGTCCAAGAAGAGGCTGGCGAGCGCTCGCCCAATTTCTGGAAAGCTGGCGAGCGCGCTGCGACCGGTACGATAATTCATGCGGACGCCCTCACCGCTACGCTGGGCAACGATGCGCACGCCGTCCAATTTCAGTTCGTAGAGCCGTTTCGGATCACTGAGTCCAGCGCCTGTCGTGGCGCACATCATGGGCACCAGAGGTTCGTGAGTAGGTGCCCAGGGGCGGGCACCTAGCCCCTGCGCCTCTTGAATGAGCTCCGATTGCATCCTGGCCCGCTCGGCAAGCTGCTCGACGCGCAAACCCGACAGCACACTTTCCGGATACTTTTCGATCGGACCATCGGCATCGGCTACGCAGAATACGTCCTGCTTTTTGATGAGCAGCCACTGCCGTTGTCGCGGCGGAGGTGAAACGCGGTGGGTGGTCTCCACTAGCGCGAAGCGACCGCGCACTTTGCGTCCTTGGAGCAAGAAGTCGAGCTTGCCGTTTTCGAGCCCCGCCTCAGCTGGGTTCTCGAGGAACTGCACGCGTCCGATGTCCCACGCGATCATCGAGCCCGCGCCATAATTACCTGCTGGAATGACATCCTCGAAGTCCAGGTAAGAAAGCGGGTGGTCCTCCGTCTGCACGGCAAGCCGCTTTTCGGTGGGGTCGAGGCTCGGACCGCGGGGTACCGCGAAGCTTTTCAGCACGTTGCCCACTTGCAGGCGCAGATCGTGATGGCGACGGGTGGCATCGTGCAGGTGCACCACGAAGTCACCCGCCCACGTTTGTCCCGCAGTCGGCACCGCAACCTCGAAGGGTTCCGTCGTCGCCGTTGGATCGCGCTTCTCTCGATAAGTGCGCAGCTCGTCGCCGGGTTGGTGCGTCGCCATCGAACTACCTTACGTCAAAGGCAGCTGGGGCGGAACGGGCGCACCAGCCATGGGCGCACGCTCACTGCTGCTGCGCAGGGTTTGGGCGGATCCCATTGCCCACGAACAGCAGAAGCGCGCCTGCCATGATTTGAACGTCGGCAATGTTGAAAATTCCGGTACGCAGCGAGCCAACGCCAACGTTCATGAAGTCGACCACGGCTCCGTTGCGCAGCGTACGGTCGACCAGGTTACCCACGCCGCCGGCCAGCAGTACTAGCGCTCCCAAGGTAGGCAGCCACGGCAGGTCGCCAGGCCGTCGCCACAATTGTACGAAAACCCATCCCAGGGCGCCGATGACGACAACCGAGGAAATCAGCGTGAACAGCGTGAATCTCACGAACTCTGGCCAAGCCGCCCCAAGACCGAGAAAAGCGCCGGTATTTTCGATGTATAACAGCCGCACCGTGTCCCCCCAGTATGAACGTACCGCCTCCCCAGCCAGCCATTGTGATGCTGCCTGTTTCGAAACCTGGTCACAGCCCACCGACGAGGCGAGCACCAGCGCTGCAATCCAAAGCCTGTGTCTCATATCTGCTCCGCAGAACTCACGTACGGCTCAACCCATTCCTCGGTTGCCGGAGAATGTCACAACATCAGGGACGATGTTCACCGATGCGGGAGCATTATGAAGGGGCGCGCACAAATTGCTCGTACGGTAAAAGTTCCTGACTCCCTTCGGGTGGGCAGAGCGGAGCGGGCTCCCGAGCTGGGGCCGCGGATCGTCTTCTTCAGTGGGGGCAGCGCCCTGCGTCCCCTCTCACGCGTGCTCAAACGTTACACCCACAATTCGACCCATCTCATTACCCCGTTCGACTCGGGAGGTAGCTCAGCCGAGATCCGCAAGGCGTTCCACATGCTGTCCATCGGCGATCTGCGGAGTCGGCTGGTTGCCTTGGCCGAAGAAAGTGTACGCGGCAATCCAGACATCTATCGCTTGTTCTGCCACCGCCTTTCCGCAACCGCTTCTCAGCGTGATTTGCGCACCGACTTGCAACGACTGGTAAACGCCGAGCACCCACTCGTGCTGGCTGTGCCGCAACCGATGCGACACATCATTCGTACGCACCTGACGTTCTTCGCGGATCACATGCCGGATGACTTCGATTTGCAAGGCGCGAACATCGGCAACCTCATGCTGACGGGAGCGTACTTGTCGCAACGGCGCGACATGAACTCGACGTTGTTCCTGTTTTCCAAGCTACTCGAAGTTCGTGCGACCGTGCGTCCCACGGCGGAATGTGACGCTCACCTCGCAGCAGTATTGAGCAACGGGCGCCGAGTGAACGGCCAACATATGATGACCGGTAAGCAAGTGGCTCCACTCGAAGCGCCGATCCGTGACTTCTTCTTGGTGGATTCCATCCACGGGGCCCAACCGACTACCGTCAGCGCCAGCGAGGAGGTGTTACGCCTGATCCGAAAGGCGGATCTCATCTGTTTCCCGATGGGCAGCTTCTACACGAGCATCCTTGCCAATCTGCTCCCCGACGGCGTTGCACAGGCCGTAGCCGAAGCGGATTGTCCCAAGCTCTACGTGCCCAACACGGGACACGACCCGGAGCAGGTTGGTATGAGTATTGTCGACTGCGTGATGAAGCTCCTCGAGATGTTGCAGTCTCCGCTCAGTAGCTCTCCTCAACCTCGGTTGCTCACCCACGTGTTGCTCGACGCCGAGCATGGCCAATATGAAGGCAATGTCGACCTGAACGCGCTCGAGGCGCTGGGCTGCCAGGTGCTCGACGTCGACCTGCGCAGTGATGACGCCAGCGGTGGCCATTCAGCACAAGAGCTCGCTAAGGTGCTCATTTCCCTCGGACAGTAGCGGGTCAATGCCGGGACGTTCGACGTCAGAACGCACCGCCGAGGGTGAACCCACTACCCACCCAGTGCAGCTCCAAACTCATGGCCGTTTCGCTCGCAGGCTTGCCTCGGTCGTAATCCAGGTAGGGACGACTCTTGCTCCACAAGTACCACCAGGTGCATGCCGCGAAACCGGCGCCGAACACGGCAGCCCCGGCAATGAACGCTCCGCGTTCGCCGTAGCCGGCCTCACTCGCCGCTTGCAGGGAACCGAGCGCTAGTACGCCTGAGGTGATGCCGAGTCCAAGCGCCCAGCCTTTGCTGCCTCGCTCTGGTCGCACGTGAACGTCGACAGCGGGCTCACGCGCGAGCCGACGGCCTAGACGTATGGGTAGTACCGTATCTTCTCGCCGCAGACTGAGCGATTGCACCTCCGTGCCCTCCCACCGGCAAGGGAGCGTACACACGACGTTGCCTTTGGCATCTGTCAACGTCCAGCCCTCCATGTTTGAAGCGGTCAAGGAGACTTGCTGCACCGGCGCTTCTTCGCTGCTGGGCGTTGTGGTTTCTTCCGCTGTTGCCGGAGTAGACTCGAGTTCTACGGTGCGGGTAGTTCCCGGCTCGGCCGCTAAAGTCAGCGAAGCCAAACGTCCCGCCGGGGAGTCTACTTGAAGCACATGCTCGCCTGGAGCAAGGGCGAGTTGCCCTGCGCGTGTCAGCAGTGCGGGCTGTGCGTCGACCGAAACGCGAAGTTCCGCTGCTGGTCCCCCGCCTTTGAACTGCACCACCGACAGTTCGGCAGCAAGTTCTGCCGCTCCCTGCTCCGCCTCTTGCCGTGCTGCTCCAAACGGCGCGGCCTCGTTGGGCTGGGGTGACGCAGCAGCCACGTCCGCGTACACGCGATACGCATCGGGATCCATGTCCAACTGCCGGTAAGTTTTCGCAAGCCATACGCCGATGGTACCCCACCCGGAGAGCGCATAGCCTTTCTCCAAGTGCTGCCGCGCGGACTCGTACTGCCCCGCCTCGTAAGCGGCGATACCTCGTTCGCCAAGCTGTTCAGCTTCGCGCGTCGTCTCTGGGTCCAGGGTCTGAGCCCAGGCGAGCGCCGTAAACGATGAACTTACCACCGTCAGAAGGAGTACTGACATCATCATTGTCATCCTCCGCCACGCGCAGCGTTTCGAGCGCTCGAGGTGACAGCTCTTTGACTCGTCGCTGGACAAAGGGGCTCGTGCTTTAGTACCGCGGGTAGGCAACATGATGCTCGGGTTCTACTTTCTACGCAGTTGACCGGATATCGCGTGGACGTAGCATGGAAAGCTGGCTTTTGTCCTGGCTGATACTTTCACCAAGCGCCCACTGAGCGCGTGCTCCTCGCAATGCAAGGTTGGTTTGGCCGGCGCCGCCGTGGGCACTGGAGCCGTCGCGGGCACAGGCGTCGGATGCATTCTCGGAAATGGTTGTGGCGCGGGCGTGACAGCTGTCTCACGGGGAGGTCGCGGCAGGGCGGGCAGCTCTGGCGCGGGATCCGGTGAGACAATAGCTGGTCGTTGGGCAACGCTCGGACCGAGCACGCTGGGGGCAGCAGGCTCGGCTGTAGTCGGGCTTTTGACGTCGCCTTGCAGCGACAGCGGCTCTGGCTCCCGCTGTTGACGCGGTGCGAGCCACCAATAAGCACTTCCCAACGCTACTGCGAGCAGCCCAACCCCCGTCCAGGCCCATAGTCCAAATGACGAGTGCAACGGGATGCTCGCCGGCACGGCTGGTTCGGCGGCTGTATGCGTATCACCGACTCTAGGCGCTGAAGGCGATGGCGCGAACACGGGCGAGGGCCCTGGCATAGGCTGCGTTGGTGGGATTGCGGCAGGTTCCTCGAGCGCTAACAGAGCTTCCAGCATCTCGGACACCGACTGATAACGCCCCTCGACGCGTCGATGTGTGGCGCGAGCAAACCATTCGTCGAATCCTGCGGGCACAGGACCGGCCGTGGATGGGACCGGCAACGGATCGGCACAAATGGCCAATATGATCTGTGCAAGGGTGTTGCCGTCGAAAGGACGGCCGCCGAGGAGGCACTCGTACACAATCACCCCGAGCGACCACAGATCCGAGCGAAAATCCAGTTCCCTCCTCCCTTCGGCCTGTTCTGGACTCATGTAGAAGGGTGTACCTAGGACCATTCCAGTCTGAGTTTGCACACTCACGGCCATTGCCGCGTCCACCTTAGCGATACCAAAATCCAAGACTTTGACGAGCTCGTCGTCCCCCTCCGACACGATGAAAATGTTCTCCGGCTTCAGGTCTCGGTGCACGATGCCGGCGCCATGGGCTTTGGTCAGGGCGTGTCCCACTTGGCGCATGACCGTTTGGACCTCCGTCAACGACAGAGTCTTTTGCCGCTCCAAACGCGCGGCTAGGCTCTCTCCCTCTAGGTACTCCATGACGAGAAACGGCGTTTCCCCGTCTACGCCATAGTCGAACACCTGCACCACATGCCTGCTGCGCATGGCGCCCGCCGCGCGCGCCTCGCGCAAGAAGCGGGAGCGGGCTTCTGGCGAGCGAGCCAAGGCAGGATCGATCAGTTTAATGGCCACAGGTGAATGCAAGTCGATGTGGTCGGCAAGCCAAACCGACCCCATTCCGCCTCGACCCAACTCCCGGACGAGGCGGTACTTTTCCGCCAGCACCTGACCCTTCACCACATTACCTTGCACCCAAATCTGCCGCTCACTTCGTCACCCAGCCTAGCGGCGAGTCAGGGGAGCGACAACGGTAGTCTCGACAAACCGCTCCACGACAAGAGCGGAGCATGTCTTTGACGGTTTTCAGCATTCCGCGCCAAGCGATCTCATGAGGCTGCCGAAGGGGTCGACCGCACCCTGCGCCATACCCCGAGCAACAGGATTAGGGATGTCTGCTGCCAGATCCAACAACCAGTGCCTCACCTCCCCGAGTATCACGCCCGAAAAGGGCGTAAACCACAGGTCGACGCCGCTCGGTCGCACGCCGTTGGCCTCGAACCCGTATTCCCACGCCGTGCTGCCTGCGGCGGCAAAACCGGAAGCCCCCAAAGGTCCGAAGCCGCAGCGACGCGCTGCCAAGTACAACTCGCTGCCAAACGCCGAATGGCCCACAGCGTTGATGTACCAAGCGTCGCCATCCCATTCGAAGGGTCGCGCGCCCACGTCCCACTTGGGAGGCGACGTGAAAGCGGCTTCGTAGCGCTCTGCAATCACCGCAGCGCGCGTCTCTGCAAAAGGATCAGGCCAAATCACACTCTCGACGACGCGCATTCCCGTCATGAGCAGCATGTGGTGCCAAATGGGAACATCCCAATGCGGCCCAGGCTCTGCGCTAAGCTTGGCTTTTGCGCTCTCTTGCGCACGTGTGAGAGAAGCTTCGTTCACCGGCGACGGGCGAGGCGCCACAGCCTTGGGGGCGGCTTGCTCGAGGTGGCCGGAGCTCACTGCAGGTCTGGCCGCGTGGGGAGCACAGCCGCCGGCCAGTGCCACGATGCTGTACATCGCCGGCGCAGCCAGCGTCCAACGGCGCCGTGGTTCTCTCGTGGCCATGTCTGGCCCGTATCACCTGACGACCGCCTTGACCACTGCTCATGCAGCGTCGTGCAACCGCGCCCGAAGCGTTCGCCGCGCCCTGTGCAAGCGACTCATGACTGTACCGATGGGAACTCCTAGGTCGTCCGCGGCTTCTTGGTATGACAACTCCAGCACGTCGACCAGCCACACTACCTGCGCGAACGCGGTAGGCAACTGCAGCAGATGTGCGCGCATGGCTGGAGAGAGAGCCTGTGAGACAGGCTCGGCGTTTAGCGTAGCTGCGTGCCAAGGCTCGGCCGTGAGCGCCTCGACAGCATCACGGTGACGCGAAGAGCGGCGGCACTGGGAAGCGAACACGCTGTACATGACTTGAAGCAGCCATGCCCTCAAGTTGGTCCCTGCTTGGTAACTGCGGGCAAAGCGAAGAGCCCGCTCAACGGTGTCTTGGACCAAGTCGAGAGCCGCGTCTGGCCGCTTGGTGAGATAACGGGCGCGGCGGCTCAGATCCGGCAGCAGGGCGGCTATCCCCTGCTGCACTTCCAGCTCCTGGGCGCTGCGTGCAGCCGCGCCTCCAGGAATGACGCTGAGATATACCGCGGCATCGTTGCGGCGGCTTCGGGCGAGGACAGGTCCCCTACAGTTCCTGGCAACGGACTTGGTCTCCTGTCGCTCGGTTCGTTGTCTCTGTGTGTCGTCGGTTCTAAGGGCGAGGGCGGCGTTCATGTTCGACTCCAAGGGCGCATGGCATTAAGTTAACAATGACTTCACTTGAGTTCCTGCGACTCAACAGCTGATCCGACCAGCCACAGAGCAAGGCTCGTGCCACTCAACCATCCGCTTGCCCCGCGCAGGGGCAGCGCCGTCACCCGCGCTGCGCGCCGCCATCTCGGGCTTGGCTGAGCCAACCCAGCCAAGCAGGAGCGTCGAGCAACTCTGTCAATCTGGCAGGCGCTTGCACCGGGACTGACAAGGCGGCGCGGGCTACCCTCGTCTCGGTCACGCGAGCAGCGCGCCGATGACGGCGGGGACTTGGTCGGCGATCTCGCGGGCCAAAAGCCCCCTGCCGGAGGTGCCTTGGCTCTCCGCCCAGCGTACGCCAGCGTAGGCGTGCAGGGTGCTGCCGACCCACGCAGCGGAAGCGGCCGGAAGCTGCACGCCAAGCGCCGCTATGATGCCGCACAGCACATCCCCCGCCCCAGCCGTCGACAAACACTGGTGGCCACGCGCGCAGACCCACACCTCTCCACCGGCGGCAACCAACGAAGGCCCGCCCTTGAGTACGACCGTACTCCGGCTGAGCCGAGCCAGTTCCCGCGCCGCGCCGAAGCGATCGGCCTCTACTTCGTCCGTGCTGCACGCTAACAGGCGAGCCGCCTCCCCAGGGTGCGGCGTGAGGATGAGGTTGGCTCGACTGTCAGCAAGCAGATTTACGTTGCCCGCGAACAGGGTCAGCCCATCGGCGTCCAATACCAAAGTGCCAGCGTACTCTCGCAAGATGTAGCTAGCCCACGCCGAGGAGATGGCGTCTACCCCCAATCCGGGACCAAAAACGATGCTGTCGGAACGGGGTAGCAGGTGCGCGAGCGCATCGACAGCCAGCGCTTGCTGCGACGGCAACGCGCGCACCATCACCTCCCACGCCGTTGATTCCAAAGCCGAGGCCACCTCGGCTCGTGCCGCCAACGTCACTAGACCAGCTCCGCTACGCATGGCCCCGTGCGCCGATAACCGAGCAGCGCCCATCGTTCCCGAAGCGCCGGCCACCACCAACACGTGACCCGCTTGGCCTTTGTGAGACACGGCAGTTCGCGTGCGAAGCGCCGCCCGAACGTCTTGCTCTTCCACCTGCAAAAAGACCGGTTGGAGGGTATCTGGCACGACTGGCGGTACACCGATGTCGACCACGTGCAGCTGCCCAACCACGGATTGAGCGAAAGTGGAAAAAAGTCCGGGCTTGGCAAACGCAAACGCGATGGTGTGCGCAGCCCGTACGCACACTCCGAGCTTCGTACCACTGTCGGCATCCAACCCTGAGGGCAGGTCTAGCGCGACCACTGGTTTGCCCGATCCGTTCAAGGCTTCGACGAGCTGTGCGTACGTGCCGTCGACGCAACGCGTTAACCCCGTACCAAACATGGCATCCACCACCACGTCGGCATCTTCCAAACCGCATATGACCCTAGCATTGTCGTCGCCACTCGATGATTGGCTCGAACGGATGGAATAGCGGCCGCCGACGCCGCAGTAAGCCGCCCATTGCAGAGCCGCATCGTCCCGCAGTTGAGCCGGCGCGCAAGCCAGCCACACTTCGACGCTCAGCCCGTAGGTCAGCAGCCGACGCGCGACGACGAGGCCGTCTCCACCGTTGTTGCCAGGCCCGCACACGACGAGGAAACGAGTGGCACGCGGATACTGTTCGCGCATCACCTCGGCCGCTCCGCGTCCGGCGTTCTCCATTAAAACCACGCTAGGCACGCCTTGGCGTATGGCCTTAGCGTCAAATTCGCGGCTCTGGCTTCGGCTGAGAACGGGTTTCATAAATTGACTCGAGTGCTCACGCAGGAGCGGGCGAGGTGGCGCCACGACAATAACAACGATGGGTCGCGTTTCAAAGCCGCCCCACCGGAGCCCCCGAGAATCGTCACCAAAAAGCCCACAGCGCAGGCGATCTGGATGCAGGCGGTGCATGATACAATGGCTGGTCATGCTTCGCTCCGTGTTCTTATTCGTCATGCTGGTCGTGGGTTCGACGGCGTGCCGCGCCGCCGACGACAGCGCGGCACCGACCGACGCCGGGCGCACAGGTCCAGAGCTTGACGGCAGCTCCAGTATGTGCGGCGCCGGTCGAGGCACCGACTTGTACGACCGGCGCATCGATCCGCTGTTTCGCGATGACCAGCCGAGCACCTGCAATCAATGCCATCTCAGCGGAATAAGTTTACGTCAGTACGTGCGCGCTTCCCCCTGTGAAACCTTCGCTTGCTTAGTCGACGAGGGCATCGTCGATACGCAGTCTCCGCAGGACAGCCTCGTACTGAAATGGATACGCCGCGCAGAGCCCGATAGCGAACTCATCACGAAGGCGGTGATCGATGCCGAATACGATGCGTTTTCCCAATGGATCACGTACAACAGCGAATGCGATGACTGTGCAGGAGTACCGTGCCCGGACAGCGCAGACAGCGGCGTGTTTTGCCGCAGCGACACGAGCTTCATGCTCGATGGCGGCGGCATTCCTAGCGGAGACTGCAGCAAAGAGGCCATAGCCTCGACCTTTCGAGCCACCGTCTACAAGAGCCGCGGCAGGTGCTCACCCTGCCACATCAACGAAGGTGACAACGACAAGTTTGGGGCGCCACTATGGATCGAAGTTCAGCCGGATTGCGCAACGGCATCTCGACGCACGATGAACAACGTCCTGCGCGCCGGCTACATCGACGTGGACGAACCTGAGAACAGTTTACTCCTCCTCAAGCCACTGCCGGAAGACTTAGGTGGGGTCGTACACGGTGGGCACGACAAGTTCGACAGCTTTGATGACGTGGGTTACCAGTCGTTCCTCGCCTTCATCGAGCACCTGGCGTCGTGTGAAACACAAAGCGACGGGGGTCCTTAGCGGCGGTCATCGACGCTGGAGCTTCGCGAGCAACTGCTGGGCAAACTCGACGAACCCCGCGCCCATAGCTGCTTTCGTGATGAAGCGAGGCACGATGCTCGGCCGTCCACGAAGGTTTGCCACGCCCACCGTCGTGTGGAAGGCATTGAAACAAGCGGAGTCGTTCTCGCTGTCGCCGATGAACGCAAATTGACTGAGACACGCCGTCGGATCGAGTCCCAACGCTTCTCGTAGGAAGCGCAATGTACCGGTAGCCTTATCGTCGAGATCGTAGCTGAGGTGCAGATGAATGCTCGAACGCGTCACGCGGGCTCCACGCGAACGAGCGAATGCAGCCGCTTGCGCTATCGTGTCAGCGGGTACCTTAACGGCTTCTCCAATGTCGAACGTGTAATCGGCTTGCCGTCCCAACACGTCGTCGCTCGGTCGAAGCTGTGCGAACTGGGAGCTCACATCGTGGGACAACTGAAGCAGCCGTTGTCTGCGCCGCCCTCGTTCTTCGACACCAAGGCGGTCCATCACCACGACGCGCCGCTCGACGATCCTCAACGCCAGCGCGCCGTTCTCGGTTACCATTCCCGCGACCGGCCATTGCCTCAACAGCGCTTGGCCCCACGCCACCGGACGACCCGTCACCCCCACCAGCAGCAGGCCCTGTGCCTGCAGGGCGTACATCGCTTGAAGTGTTGGCGGCGCCAACCTGCCGTGGTCGAGCACGGTGTCGTCGATGTCGAACAGCACACCCCGCAACGAGCGTGCGACGTCACCCGGCAGGGCAGCAACCGGCCGCATACGGCGTCACTCGCTCACGCCAGAGCCGCGGCGCTTGATTCCGGCGTGGCCGGTCACTGACTGGCTCCTTGGAACTTCCAGTCAGCGCCGAACACTTCGCGCTTGGGCGTTGGAAGCGCCTCGCCGTTGGGACCGTCGCGTCTCACGACGAGGGTATGCGCCGTCGCCACTTCCTCGTTCTCTCTCGCCACCACCGTCACGACGTTCACGCCAGGCTTGAGCTTCAGTTCTTGGTCGAACGCCATGGTGGTTTTGTCACTGCCGTTGCGATTGGACTGATAGAAGACTTTGCGCGAGCCCACGAACACGTACATGTCGCGAACCTGGTCTGGATCCGTGGCCACGCCGCGGATGCGCACGTTGCCGTCTCGAGTGGCAAGAGCGGCCGGCTCCACTTCGAGCAAAGGTGGAGAATGGCTCATGAAGGCCTCCAGTGCTGGCGCTTCCGGAGCATCGGTCGCGGCCTCGACGGACGCCTTTTCCACGAACCCGAAGCGCCCTTCTTTCAGCGCCAGCTTCAGATAGCCGCCGAATTCACCCAACACCCTGAACGTCGCGCCCGCCTTGAGCGAACCCACCACGTTTGATACCGCGAGTGGCTGCGAGCGAACCGGTACCGGAGCGGTCGCGCGCACGAGACCTTCCGCCGGTTCGACGAAAAGGCCTCCTTCAACCAGCGGGATGGAGATCTTCTCCGAGGCAGACACACGCAGCTCTGTATCGACGACACTCACCTCGACCTTCGCCAAATTCTCCTGCAAGGTGCTCAGGACATCGAAGGTGAACGCCACTTGGCGTTCCTCTCCAGGCCGTAGGTCGGAGATGTCGAATCGGCCTGCATGCAGCAGCAGACCGTCGCCGGTGAGGTTGCGAAGCAATGCTTGAGTCTCCCGCGACGGACCCTTACCCGTGTTGGTGACGTTGAAGTATACGGTGACCCCTTCTCCACGAGACACTTGGCCGTCACCGTTACCGCTGCGATTGTCGACGATTTGATAGGTGTAGGCGAACGTTGGCTCGGGCAGACTTCGCACCGTCGGACGCAGCTCGGCGTCCGGCGGCGCCTCACCGCCTTCCAAACTCACACGCACCTTCACGATGTCCTGGCGAGTGACGGCATCCTCGGGAATGACGCACTCCCGCGCGGCATCTGCAGGCAGTGGTTTGGTCGAGCCGATCTTGCGGCCGGGAACCCGACAGAAGCCCATCGGCGCCGTCTGCACCTTCGTTTCTCCGGGCATGATCTTTCCGAACACCAGCTCTCGCTCATCGTACTGGACGTTGTCGCTCTTGGTTACCGCTCGCACCTGGAACGCCGGCACCTGACCACGGTTGGTGATGGAGACCCGCAAGAGCAGCGGATCGCCCGCTTGAACGGTGTCGTTCGGTTGATCCGTCCCGACGCTCACCTCCAGGTCGTTAGCCTGTATTCCGACAACGGCTTTTGGCGGATGCGACCAATCGATGCCCATGGTCTCGAGATCCTTGGCGACCGCCTGGATCTGCCTTTCCTGCTCGCTGTCGAGCGTAGGCCGCACGGCTTCCAGCTGCTCTGAACGGCGTTTGCCTGCAGGCATCTCTGACACCAAATCGCGGGCGAAACGGATCGGAAAGTCGAGATAGAAGTCGTCGCGCACCGGACCCAGCTCGCGCATCTCCGCGCGTTCCGCTTCGGGTAGGTTGTAGCGCATCGTTGCCCACGGACGGTCCGTGTTGCGCGCCGCGCTGCTGGTCAAGCTCTTGTTGAGGTCTCGCTCACTCAGTCGATCCTCGGAACGGTAGAGGTCCATCTCCAACGAGTCCGCGGTCATCGGATCGAGCTGTATGTCAGGAGTTACCCCCACGCCCTGGATGGAGATGTCGCCCGGCGTGAGATACTCTGCGATCGTCAGCTTCAAGGCCGCTGCCCCTGCGAGTTGAGAAAACACGAGCTGAACGCTGCCCTTCCCGAAAGTGGTTTGCCCCATCACGACCGCACGGTCGTGATTCTTCAGCGCGCCCGATACGATCTCACTGGCGCTCGCCGAGGAGCCATCGACGAGGACGACCATCGGGTACGACGGTTCGGTGCCCGAAGCCGCGGCTCTCTTCTCTTCTCGCCCTTCGCTGCTGCCCACCGTCGACACGATGACACCGCGCCTCAAAAACTTGTCGGCAACTTGCGCGGCTTGATCCAACAAACCGCCCGGGTTACCACGCAAGTCGAGCACCAGGCCCTTCATGCCGCCGGGCCCTGATTTCAGCTTCTTCAGCGCCTCATCCAGCTCGTCGGCGGTACTGGCTTGAAACTGTTCGATGCGCACGTAGCCGACGCCCCCTTCGAGCGCCTCCGACTGCACGCTTTCGATGCGGATCCTCTCGCGCACCAACTTGAACGGCCGCACGCCGCTCCACCCTTCCTTGCCGTCGCGCTGAATCCAGATCGTCACCTCCGAGCCGGGCTTGCCGCGCAGGCGTTGAACCGCGTCGTCGAGCGGCATGTTGAGGGTCGACTCGTTGTTGATCTTGGTGATCCGATCCAAGCGCTTCAACCCGACTTTAGCCGCGGGGGTCCCGGGCATCGGGCGCAGTACGGTTAGCATTTGGTCGCGGATTCCGATGACGATACCGAGTCCGCCGAAGTGCCCCGACGTGGACATGTTCATCTCGGCGTAATCTTCGGGACTGAGAAAGACGCTATGAGGATCGAGCGTTTGCAGCATGCCGTTGCACGCGGCGTATTCTATGTCCTGCAACTCGACGTCCGTATCCCTCAAGTGCTGCTGAAGGAACTCGAACACCTCCCTCAAGCGCGCTGAGACATCCCACGGCCCTTGAACGTTATCGACCCGAAACTCCTTCTCTTCCGTGTCGACGCGGACCCTGATGTTGGGTGAATTTTCATCATGTAGAACGATGACCGGCGCCACCTCGCGCTGAACTTGATTCAGCGCGTTGATGAACATCTGCTGAGGGTCGACACGATCTGGATCCACATACTTGTTGCGGATCTTCTTCAGGGTCTCGTTGACCGCCGTCAGGCGCGTCAAGTCGTACGGAGCCGACGCTTGTTCGCCGGTAACCGCGTGGGCTGCGCCCAAACCCTTCCATAGTCCGCCCGTTCCAAACCTCAAGGCGAAGTGGGAAGCCAACCACGCGAACCCCAGAAGGGCCAGGACTCGACTGAACCGCTCTAACCACCGCATTGCGATGCAGTATAGCGAGCATGCTCTGAAGCGACAGGGCCGCGTTCAGGGATAAGCGAGGTTTGGTGTATTCGGCCGGCGGCTACACCACGCACATCATCGCGTGGAGCCAACCTCGGTCTGGCTGGCACCGGTCATGGGAGGCGGGGACGGAGGTTTGACCCCACGCTGCTCATCGGCCTGAATCGAATACCTGACGAGGGCGCGCAGCACCTCGTTGCGCTGAACGTTGCCGAGCAACACCTTCAAGTCTTCGTATACCGAAGGGTCGTTCAGCAGCGCTCCCAAAGTGCCCTTGCCCTCGCGCACCTGGCCGCTGATGCCCTTGAGGTCACTCGATATGGCCGCCACGTTCCGCAAGATTTCAGCGGTAGTTTCGGCGTCCTCGCCCCCAAACAGCAAGTCGTGGGCGAATCCATCACCCTCCCGAATCCCTTTCAGCGTCAGGGCCATTTCTTCTGCCGCCTGTCCAATTTGCTCGGCCGCTTTGGAACCGTCTTCGCCGTAAATCACTTCGTGCGCAAGCCCCGGTCCGCGATTGACGCGCGCCACGGCATCTTCGACACCTCTCAAGACCTGGTCGAAGCGGCGGGTCGTTTTCTCGAGGTTCTGAATCACCTGCGACAAACGTTCGGCCTCCTGTTGGTCGGTGAGCAAGCGCGGAATGTAACCCTCGCCTGACTCTGCCTTCTGCAGAAATCCTCTCACCGCTGAAGCGCTTTGGCGCACGTCCTCACGAAAGCCATCTTCGGCCAGCGTGCTGCTGGCCTTCTCGAGATTGCTGAGGACTGCCCCGGCCTTTTCACCCATTTCCTCGACTTGAGCAAACATCCCTCCCCCTTCCTTGGTCGGGATGACCGCCCCCTCGGGCAGAGCGGGCTCATCGGGATCCCCGACCGCTAGATTCAGGAGTTTGTCGCCGAGCAGCCCCTTGGGCGAAATGGATATGGTGCTGTCGGCGCGGATCCTTCGGGCTTCGCTTCTGACGATGGACAGTTCGACACGAATGCGTGAAATCCGTGGATCCTCGGGGTAGCTGACGGCCTTGACTTCACCGACGTTCACCCCCCCCATCTGCACCATGGCGCCCGGAATGAGGCCTTCGACATCTTGGAACTGTGCGTAGTAAGTCGCTTTCGTCTCGAAGATCCGACGCGCGTCTCCGATCAGAAAGATCAGAGCAGCCATCATTACCAAGCCCAGGAAAACGAATGCTCCGACGCGCACTTCGCTGCGGATTGCCATGTGGTTCGAAAGGTAGCTCGAACCGGCAAACTCCACAGCAGCAAATGCATCATGGAAGCGGCAAAGCGTTGAAGGCGACATCGGACCAGGCCGCGGTTGGTCGATTGGCCGCGCCAATCCCCACACAATCTGCCCCCTTAACGCTACCTACGCCTACATCGGTAGCGTTTGCCGCTTGCAGCGATCGCTAGCTATCCCCATGACGTCGCCTTCAGCCCCGCAGCAGCGTCTCGACGTCTTCGTTGACGGGCGCGCGGCCTTCGATGAAGTCACTGACCCGCGGGTCGTCACTATGCCGTAACTCGTCAACGGTGCCGGCGAAGATGATGCGGCCGCCGTGCACCATGGCGATCCGGTCACTGATGGCAAAGGCACTGCGCATGTCGTGCGTGACCACGACGCTCGTGATCTTCAAGCGTTGCTTGAGCCCCATGATGAGGTGATTCACGCGCGCGGTATTGATCGGATCGAGGCCCGTGGTTGGTTCATCGTACAGCACGACCTCAGGCTGCACGGCGATTGAACGCGCTAGCGCCACCCGCTTGCGCATGCCGCCGGAAAGGTCCGCCGGATCCATCGTCTCGATGCCGGGTAAACCCACCAGATCCAGCGCCCAGCCGACGCGTTCTTCGATCTCGCGCTTCGACATCTTGTTGTGGAAGTGCTCTTTGAGCCCATACGAGACGTTCTCGAACACGTTGAGACTGTCGAACAAGGCGCCGGCCTGAAACAGCATGGCTATGCGCTGCCGCAAGCGGGCCAAGTCGTGACCCTTGAGGTGGGTCACGTCCCGCCCGTCGAAAATGATACGGCCGCCGTCAGCTGGCAGAAGGCCGATGAGCATCTTGAACATGACGCTCTTGCCCACGCCGGAACCGCCAAGCACCGTGAACGCGCTGCCTGCTTCGATCTCGAGGTTGAGATCCTCGTAGATCACTTTCGGGCCAAAGGCCTTCTTTACGCCTTCGAACCGGATCAGCGCTTCACCCATCGCCGCCACAAGGTAGAGGCCTCACGAGCTTTGGGCAACAGCCACTATTCAGCCCTAAGCTTTTTCTCGCGCGGAACCACTCTGCCCCAGCGCCCAGGGACACGTTCAAGCGCGCAAGCATTCCAGCTTTTCTACGAATAGCTCGACGCTGGTATTGCCTTGATAGTGGTTGCGCCGTAGGTCGCCGAACAGTCGCACGCGGCCGTTCAGCTCCCGTACCTGAGCGCCCAAGCCGATCCCGAAGCCGTTCAACGTGCCACCTTGACCGCAGTCGACTCGGAGCTTCAAGTGGCCTCCCTTGACCTCACGAGCCTGCAACAGGTGTGCATCGACCACGAGCTTGGGCCGCGGGTTGCCCTCGCCACAAGGCTCGAGGCGATCGAAATCGCGCATCACGGCGTCTGCCGAGTCCGCGGGATCGAGCTTGAGTAGCAGGGCATCATCGTCAACCGCGTCTGCCGGCGCTGCCTCGCGCTCGATCTCCGTGATGGCTTCGCAAAACGCGCCGCGCAGGGCGTCGAGCCTTTCGTACCGCACCTCCACCCCAGCGGCCGCCTGATGACCACCGAATCGCTCGAGCACAGGCGCGATGCGACACAACGCATCGTGCAATCGTGCGCCGCGCGGGCCGCGCACTGAGCCTCGACCGACATCCCCATCGAAGCCAATCACCATCGTCGGCAACTGGTAGCGATCGCACAGACGCCCGGCGACGATGCCGACGATACCTGGGTTCCACCCTCGGCGACCGATGACGATGGCGGGGAGCTTCGCGTACCCCTGCTGCTCGATCTCTTCCAGAGCCTCCGACACCATCGCCTCTTGAAGCTCACGACGCCGGTTGGAAACCTCGACGAGACGCTCGGCCAAGGGTCGAGCCTGCTCCAGATCGGTGGCGAGCAGCAGTTCCAGCGCGAGATCGGGAGAGCCCAAGCGCCCTGGACCGTTAATCTGTGGTGCTATACGGAACGCGACATCGCGCCCGCACAGCGTGTGGCCACACTGCATGCCCAGCACGTCCCACAGAGCCCGTAAACCTGGCCGCTCCGCTCGAGCCATTACGCCCAGACCGGCGCGCACCAACGCCCGGTTGTCGTCGGACAGCGGTGCGACGTCCGCAATCGTTCCAACCGCCACCAAGTCGAGCCACTTGCGGACATCGAGCTTGACGCCCAGCGAACGGCGCAGTCCTGCCGCCATGCTCAGTGCCAGCCCGCACGACGCGAGATGCTTGTACGGAAAACCGCACTCCGGTCGATGAGGGTTGAGAAACGCGAGCACGGGCAACGGCGTCTCCGGCACCAAGTGATGATCGATGACGATGACGTCGACACCCGAAGCCGTCAGTTGTTGTAAGCGCTCATGGTCGGAGGAGCCACAGTCGCAGGTCACGACTAGGCCTGGCCGATGCTCGCGGATGCGGCAAAGAGCTCGCTCCGACAACCCGTATCCACCGTCGAATCGGCTCGCGAGCATTGGAATGGCATGGCCACCCAGCTCACGAATCAGTTCCGTCATGATTGCTGTCGCCGTTATTCCGTCGCAATCATAGTCACCATACACGACCACGACTTCACGCCGTCGAATGGCAGCTGCCAATCGTTCACACGCTCGGTCCCGGTCCGCCATGGCATCCGGTGGCGTCAATGAACTCAGCCTCGGTTCGAGAAACGAAGCGACCTGACCCACATCATGGCGACCATTTTTGACGAGCCAATGCGCCATCGTCCGCGTGAGCGACAGGGCACGAGAGAGCTCCTCGGTCTGAATGACAAGCCGCTTATCCGCAAGCACTAGCTCAGCCTCGTGCGCGTAGCAACAGTGGGCTAAACCACGGCCTCGGCTTTTTTGGGTCGTGGTCCGCGGCTCGCCTTCTTGGGAGCCACTTTGGAGAACACGAGCTTATCGAACCAAAAGGTTATCGGCAACGCCACGTAAATGGATGAGTAGGTGCCGAGCACCAAGCCAATGATGAGCGTCAAGGCGAAGTCTTGCACGGCGCCCGTGCCCCACACGAAAAACGCCGACACGCTGATGATGGTCGTCATCGACGTCAGCAACGTACGACTGAGCATCTCGCTCAGACTCACGTTGATGATCTTGACGAAGTTCGCACCTCGCATCTTGCCGAAGTTTTCACGGATCCGATCGAAGACGACCACCGTGTCGTTCACCGAATAACCGACGATCGTCAACAACGCGGCTACGGTCGTCAGCGTGATCTCCTTCTGCAACAAGACCAAGATGCCGAGGGTAATGAACGCATCATGAATGAGCGAAAACACCGCACCCGGAGCAAACCGCAAGTCGAAGCGGAAGGCGATGTAGATCATGATGAACACGAGCGCCACGGCAAGACTTTTGATGGCTGCATCACGCAGCTGTGCGCCTGCCTTGGGTCCCACCCACTCCACGCGTAGCGGAACATCGGGAACGAGTTCCGGGCCCAGCGCCGTTTGCAGGCCGGCCATCAACTGATCGCCCTTGCTCTGCAGTAGGATTTCTACCCGATTTTCGCGCTCATTCTGGATGGTGGGGTTATTGGCACCTTCACGCAGCGTGACTCCGCCAGTCCCGCCACCTAACTGTTCGCGAACCCAACCCAAGTCAGGTGCTTCACTGAAGCGAACCGTTATCTTCTCGCCACCCGGGCTGAACTTCACCTCCGTGGCTCGCCGCGCTGCGGGGCAACTCGCCTCGTCTAGCCCCTCTCCGAAACACAGGGCGCGCTCAATCTCCCGCTGCTGTGCCTGCTCGATGGTCGACACCTCTTGCACGCGAATGAGGAAACGGTGCGCGATGTCCTCGTCGTTGATGCGGATGACGTCGGGCGTCGAAAAACCGGCCTCGACGACGGCCTGACGGATCTGCTCGTCAGTAACGCCCGCGCCAAATGCCACTTCGACCTCCGTCCCCCCTTTGAAGTCGGTGCCAAGCAACGGACCAGGCACGAACAACGCAACGATGGACGCGACGATCATGGCAAAGCTGGCCAAACCAGCCGGCAGCCTCATGCCCATGAAGTTGTAGATCTTGCCGCTCGGAAAGAATTGCATGCTCAGCCCATATCCAGTTTTGAGGTACGGCTCATCCGGCGCACCCAGAAGTCAAAGAGCAGCCGTGACACGACAACGCCCGTAAAAATGCTGGTCGTGACACCCACCATGAGCGTTATGGCGAAGCCCTTGATGGGACCGATGCCGAACTGAGCAAGGACTACTGCGGATATGAGCGTCGTGAGCTGGCCGTCGACGATGGCACTCAACGCCTTGCCGTAGCCAAGGTCGACGGCAGCACGGGGACTGCGTCCATCCCGCAGCTCTTCCCGAATGCGCTCGTTGATGAGCACGTTCGCATCCACGCTCATACCGATTGTGAGCGCCAAACCGGCGATCCCCGGCAAGGTCATCGACGCCCCAAACGTCGCGAGCACGGCGAGCTGCAGCATCAGGTTGAGTGCAACGGTGGTAATGGCGATGAAGCCCGCGCGCTGGTAGTAGAGCAAGATGAACGCGAATACGGCGATCGAACTCACCATCGCGCCTTTGACGCCCGATTCGATGGCACTTTGACCCAAGGAGGGCCCGATGTGCTGCTCATTGGTTGGTGTAATCGGAGCGGGTAGCGCCCCTGAACGCAGCACCAGTTCGAGCTTACGCGAGTCTTGCAGCTGGGCCTGAGGGTCGCCCGAGCCCATGGTGATGCTGGCGCGGCCGCCCGCGATGCGGTCTTGAATGACGGGCGCGCTTTCGACGCGGTCGTCCAAAATGATGGCGAAGCGACGTTTGATGTTCTCGCCGGTGATACGCTCGAAGGCGGCACCTCCAGCGTCAGTGAACGTCAAAGAGACGTACCAGCCGCCCATCGATGCAGCGCTTTGGTCTGGAACGGCTTGAGCGTCGCGGATCATGTCGCCGGAGATCTCGACCCGGCTTTTCAGGAAGTGCGTGACCCAGCCCGATTCCCGCTCCTGCCCGGTATCCTGGTCGGTCAGGTGCACGAGCTCGTAACCCAACTCCCGGTCTGGAGGCAGGTCCAACGTGGCAGCCCATGCCTTCAGGCGCGCAAGCGCTTCCTTGTTGGTCTCTCCTTCGCGGAGGTCGGACGCTGCGTAGCTGCGACTGACGGTGATCGCCTCGCCATCGTTGTCTTGGCCGACGGGCACCGAATGCGCTCGGATTTCGATTCCCTCTGGCAGATCCGCGTTTGGGTCTTGCGCCAGCGACGCGAAGAAGTCTGATTCGTCGTCGAGCAGTTTGAACTCGAGACGGGCCGTTTGGCTGATGATCTCTCGGATTTCGTCAAAAGCGGACTCGTCCGTTCCAGGAACCTCGACAATGATGTCTTCGTCGCGAGTGGATACCGCGGCTTCTCGCAACCCGAGCTCATCCACGCGCCGCAGAATGATCTCTTTGGCCTGCGCTACGGCCGTCGTGCGAATTTCGCTTGCAGCATCTTCCTTGAGGTTGAACTCGTACTGGCGTTGGTCGTCGCTCCGGCTGAACGCTAAGTCACCCGCGAACAGGTTGAGAAACCGTCCGTCGATGCGTGCCGGATCTACGCCCTCTTTCACCCGCAGATTGATCTGAGACGGATCAGTGCGACTCGTCTCGATCTCTACGAGCTCCCGCAGCTTAGCGTAAACCTCTTCCGTCGGACGCTCATCTCCCGTGTGCAGATCGAACAGCTTTGCGAGCTCGAAGCGCATGTCGTCGTAGCGTCGGTCACGGCGATCGCGGATGGCTTCCTCTACTTCAACCGTGTAAACTAAGCGCATGCCGCCGCGCAAATCGAGTCCAGCGACCAGCTGGAAGTCGACGTGCTCGCGGACGTACTCCGGCAAGGGAATGCGGCCACTGCTCATCGCCGACAGCGTCGGCCACAGGGATAACACCCCGAGCGCGAGCACCGAGACGACGCCTCCGGCGCGCAACCGCCAACTCGGGTCGACTAAGCGGGTGGCGCCAATCAAACACCACACCACGCCGAGCCCGAGCAAAACCATGGCCCAAAAGGCATCGTAGTAGGCACATGCGCCGGCTATCGCCGCGCAGATGGCGCCCACCCACAACACCGCGCGCTTCGAACGCTGCGTATAGCCCCAGGCAGCAAGCACGACGGCAATCGCCGCGAAGATAATGGCTAACGTACTATGAACCACGGCGAATGTTCCTGGTTGGTGCTCGAGGGCAGCTTCGAAGCGCGTTCATTTCTTCTTCTCGGTGGGCTCTTCCACCCGCTTCGCCGCGTCTTCTGTGTCGCGACCGACGAGACTCGAGCGCAGCACCGTGGCCTTTATTCCAGGTGCAATCTCGACCTTGGCGTAGCGCGTGTCGACTTCCGTCAATCTACCGATGAGTCCACTCTGAGTGACCACGCGGTCGCCCTTTTTGAGGGCTGCAATCGTCTGTTCCTGCTTCTTTTGTTGTGACCGCGTCTGCCAGAACATGAACAAGATCAAGGGCAGGAACATCAGCAACATGAGCGGCAGGCCACCCATTCCCACGTCCCCAGGCGGGGGCGCAGAGGGGACGGGCTCAGCTGGGGCAGCTCCCCCGGGGGCGGCGGGAACCGCTTGATAAGCAAATAAGGATTGAGTCAACACTTCCTCCAAGGGGCGGGCCTCATAGCGGGTTTACTGGGCGTTCGCAAGCCAGGACCACTCGCGATTCGGCTTCCCGCCACGCCAGCCCACGGCCATCGTTGCCGAGCCGGCAGCTGGCGGAGGGGTAGTCGAAGAAGAAGGAGGTTCGCTGCCCGACGCCGCTTGACATCGCGCCGCAGCCCATCGTAAAGCGCTGCCCTGTTTTGGAAGACTCAGGCGCGTAGCTCAGTGGTAGAGCACTACATTGACACTGTAGGGGTCGGCAGTTCAATTCTGCCCGCGCCTACTGCCTCGACCGGTGGGTTTAGGCGGAGGTGTGTCTCGTGGCTGGGGGGAACCGGAACTGCGACCTGCACGAAAGTGCGCACGTCGGCGTCGGTTTCAAGGGTGGAGGCGTTGAGCGCGTGGAGCGCCCGCAGCCAGCCAATCGCTAGCGACAGTCCGGCCACGGCAGATTTTCGCTCCGCGGCAACGGACGCGTTCCCTGTCCTTCACTCCCCTCGAGGGGCGGTCTCTGGACGGCCCGGGATGCAAAGTTAACCTAGGCATGGCACTTTGCCATCCGCCATCGGTTTTGACCAGCCGGCGCTGCTCGATGCATCCGGTTACTTGTTACTAGGAGGAAGATCCGCACACATGGCTATGGGCAGACGCAACTTTCGCGACACTCGCGGTCCACAAATTCGTGTTAACCACCGGATACGTGTCCCCGAGGTGCGAGTGGTCCTCGACGACGGCACCATGCTCGGCGTCATGACGACGCAGGAAGCACTGCGCAAGGCGGAGGAAAGGAACCTCGACCTGGTCGAGATCAATCCGAAAAGCAATCCTCCTGTGTGCAAGATCCTAGACTTCGGAAAGTACAAGTACGAAGAGAAGAAGCGCGCCAGCGAAGCGAAGAAAAAGCAGACGGTGGTTGAGCTCAAAGAGGTCAAACTCCGCCCCAAAACCGATGACCACGATCTCAACGTGAAGCTGCGCGCAGCACGCCGGTTCATCGAGGCGGGTAACAAGGTGAAGTTCACGGTTCGCTTTCGCGGCCGCGAAATCACTCATCCAGAGCGCGCACGCATGCAGCTCGATTGGATCCTCGAAAACGTAGAGGATGTGGCAAACATGGAGCAGCGCCCCACGATGGAAGGGCGAACGATGAGTCTCATCATTTCTCCGAAGCCCCAGGTCATGCAGCGGCTCCAGTCAGAAAAGGCCGCGGCAGGTACTCGCGGCGCGACGAAGCAGGACGAATCGCCGGACGATCTGGACGAGGAACTTCACGAGCCAGATGATGATGATGACGATGACGATGACGATGACGATGACGACGATGGTGACGACAGCGCCGATAGTGGCGACGACGACACCCCCTGACGCTCGTTGATGCTCAGCCCGAACGGCGCGTTCGGGCGAGCGAGCACCATCGCGCCACCGGGCGCCTCTCGCCAGCGCTGCGTCAATCGCTCAGAAGAGGCCGCCGAAGTAGGAACCAGCAACCGCGGCCGCTGCGACCAACCCTACGAGCAACGCCACGGTTCGGTTCGACGTCCGCTTCTTGCCAGCCGGCGATGACGCAGTTGCTTGAGGCACTCCGCCGAGCGGCATGCCGCCAGGGGGCGGCTGCCCCATCGTCGGAGGCGCCGGCGGGGCGTGAGGAATCGACAGCTGCGGCTGCAGCGGCAATGACTGGAGCGGTGAGGAACGCTGCTGCGGTGACGAGTGCAGGGACGACGAGAAAGGGGGGGGATTTCCAGGGGCCGAACCAGGCGGACGGCTCCCCGGGAACTGAGCGCTCTGAGGTAGGCCCAACGGGCGCGGCCGACTGCGCATCAAGTCTGCAGGCGTGATCGGTGGAAGCGACGGCTGGAGCGGGCGCCCTCTAGGTTGGTCCTCTAGCGCCGCCAAATTACCGGCGGCAAAGGGACTCGATATCTGTGCCGACGGCTCGAGACTCAAGTCCCTTGCCCAATCCTGCGCATCACCCAAACTGTCGAGGGGACGCGAAGCGAGAGACGATGTCGTCGAATGCAGGGTCTGAAACGAGCGATTGCTCTTGCCGTCCGGTTCGAGGGACGTGAACTCCATCATGGCATCTTCGATTAACGTGCCGATGATCGAGGTCTTTGCACGCTTGCGCTGCCGCTCTTTGACGACTTCCGTCACCAAGTTCGCCAAGTCGAAGGGCGACACGGCAACCCCCAACCCGAACAAGTACCGATTCAGCTCGCTGCCCAATTCCCGAGCCGACTGGTAACGCTCGCGCGGGTCCCGGGCCAGCGACTTACGCAACACTGCAGCAATCGCCGGCGTCACTTCCGGATTGAAACGCGTAATATCGGGAATATCCGCCGTTTGAACCAGACGCACCGTTTGCAGGTCTGTCTCACCCATGAACAGTCGCCTACCGGCTAACATCTCCCAAAGGATAACGCCCACCGCGAACAGATCCGTGCGCAGATCCACCGATTCGCCAAGCGCGGCTTCCGGCGACAAGTAGCTGAACTTGCCCTTGATGATGCCAGGCTCACTGCGCTCGAGCTGGCTATTGGCCTTAGCCAAGCCGAAGTCCACGACCTTCACTTCCCCGTAGCGCGTGATGAGCACGTTGGGCGGCGATATGTCACGATGCACGATACCCAGCAGCCGATCGCGATTGTCACGCGCCTCGTGGGCGTAGCTCAACCCATCACAAATGCGGCACGCGATGTACAGCGCCAGCGTCAGCGGCAGCTTACGGTTGTGCTGCTGCATGTGCTCGAGGACGGCCTTCAGATCCGAGCCGTCCACGTACTCCATCACGATGAAGTACGTCTTGTCGCCGACCCCAATATCGAACACCTGCACGCAGTTCGAGTGGCTCAGGTGAGCGCTCAGACGAGCCTCATCGAGAAACATCCCAATGAACTGCTTCTTCTCCGCCAGGTGCGGCAAAACCCGCTTGATCGCAACGGTCTTCTTGAAGCCCTCGAGCCCCGCGCTCTCGGCGCGATACACCTCAGCCATCCCACCGGCTGCGATCCGTTCAATGACGCGATAACGTTGCTGCGGCTGTGTCATTTATCTCCGTTCATCGCCGATGAGCTTATTGCCGCCCGGGCCGCCGCTAGTCAAGCCGACCGCACCTGAAACTGCCTTCGCCTGCGCGGAAGTCATCACGTCCACGCCCACCACTAGCAACCCCATCCGCGCCGCTTCTCCGAGAGAAGTGCCGCCGCTTCCAAACGGCCACACTCAGCAAAAATTCCCTCGCGTTTTCCACCCTCGTCGGCTAAGCGTGCGCTTCCCGCTGGGGCCGTAGCTCAGCTGGGAGAGCGCCTGACTGGCAGTCAGGAGGTCAGGGGTTCGATCCCCCTCGGCTCCACAAGAAAAGGCCAACCCAAGGGTTGGCCTTTTTTCTTGTGGGCAGAGGGCGCTCGGGGCAAGCGCTGCGCGGCTCCGCCGCTCGCTGGCTTGGCGCGATCCCCCTCGGCCCGACGTCACTCGACGTAGCGTCGTGCACTCGGTGTCGACGTCACTCGACCTTGGGTGTGCACTCGACGTCCCTCGACGCTGGTCGGACACTCGACGTGGGCGACGTGACGGTACCGTCACGTCGCGTGGGCTCGACTCCAGTCGTGTACGGCGCGTGGTCACGTCGCGGTGCCTACCCCGCTCCGAGTGAATGACGGATACGGCTGACCACATTCGCCAGCGCGTGAGCGACTTCTGCGTCGCTAACCCGTAACACGCGATAACCCGCGCGTCGTAGCACGCGATCGCGACGGCGGTCGCTGCCGCATTTCTGTTCGTGACACGCACCGTCTACTTCCACGATCAGCTTGGCGCTAGACGCATAGAAATCGGCAATGTAGCCGCAAAGCACCACCTGCCGACGAAACGTAACGCCAAGCTGCGCGCCCTTGAGCACTTGCCACAGCAAGTACTCGCTAGGCGTGGGCGCGTGACGCATCGTGCGGGCACGACGGCGAAGCAATTGACGTTGATGGGTAGAAACCGTCCGACCGTAAACCATATGACCTCCATCAGTGGCGAGCGCGCCACGCCACCCAAGGCGCAGGCACCGTGACGCGCTACCGCGCTCTCCACCCGTCACCCCAACTGCCCGCACCAGCGCGGCGCGATGCGTGCGCCCCCAAAAGTGGCGCGCTCGCCACTGATGGACGTCATGATTGACGCCCGCCACTACACGCCCACCGCCAATTCGCTCGCGCCCCACACCGCGTAAACGCTCACCCTTCCCCCGACCGCCCGCAGCCCAATAGGGCGAGGACGGACCAGGGGGAAGCCGGCCGCAAGCAACTGAACGCACCGTTATCTCACAGCACGCCAATGCGGCCGGGATGGGGGTAGCCCTTGACACACCCCCTGAACACCACGCATAGTAGCGCAGGAAAGGCACGCTTCGCGCAAGCGGCACTTTCCCCACGCTTTTCGACGCAAACAACGAGAGGGATGCTACGCAATGAATAAGACTTCTGTGTTCGGTGGTCTGTTACTGACTTCGATAACTTGGACCGGTGTTTCTGCCGCCGAACCTGTCGTACAAGGCCTCACATTGGGGATAGAACGCGCTTTCGGTTTCTCCAGTGCAACGATAACCCAAGAGCAGAACGGCATGACGGCCACGACTTCATTCACCGGCTTCTCGGTGGGCGCTTCGCGCGGCACTTTCTCGAGCGGCTCGTACTCGACCCCACGTGCTGCCGTGGATTACATCCTCCCCATGGGCCTCAGCTTCGGCGCTGCCCTCGGCTTGGCCACCTACTCCTTCGACTCTGAGGCAGGCGTCGTCAGCACAGACAACAGCGTTACTGCGTTGATACTCGCACCACGCGTTGGTTACATGATTGGGTTGGGCGAGCAATTCGGTGTCTGGCCGCGCGCTGGGTTCACCTACCTCTCTCAATCTCTCGAAGGTGGAGACTTCGAGACATCGTCGTCGTTGAGTGCTCTGACCTTCGAAGTCCCCCTCGTGTTTACTCCAAATGACTTTTTTGGCTTCGTGGCGACCCCGGCATTGGATCTAGGGGTGGGTGGCTCGAGCGAAACGAACGGTCAGGAGTCAGATGCCGACGTGTCGATGACAGAATTCAGCTTCACCCTCGGGCTCTTCGTTGCACTTTAGATAGACTCGCCTCCCCTAGCGCAGCTGCCAAACCCGTCGCGCGACGCCTACACGAACTCACGCCTACGCGCTCTTGATGCACTGACACGACCACCGCTCTATGGTAACGGACGGGTATGGTCAGGATGCGGAGCAGGTTCGAACGGAGCAGCTTGTCGTGAAGGTTGCGCTGGGGATGAGGCATTCTGCCGATAGACTACTGGCACTCTACGTACTCGTGCTTCTAGGGTTGGGGATCCGCGCGCTGCTGCCCATGCACTGGGACATCGGTTTGCTTGGCCGAGAACTAGGAGGCTGGTCCATGTATGGGAGCGAGTTGAGCGACCTGAGAGTCGTCGCTAAGGCAAAAGGCAAGAAGCTGCGCATCGACGGGTTCTGGCACACTCAGTTCGCAGCCTCTGCCACGCCACGACTTGCACCAGAAGTGGTCACCCGCTACGCGGCGTGGCTTCACGAGAGACATGACTTGCTGCCGACACAGCCGGTGAGTGTAGAGGTGCGGTACCGAATTGATCGCGGGCTCGCCCGAACCGTCAAGGTGGAGTACCCGTGAGTAGCCTGCACCTTGCGACACTGGGTTTGACGGTATCGTTGACGCGCCCCAAGCCCTGGTATTTGGTGCGCGGACTACAGTTGCTCGTTGGCTTGATTGGCATTGGTCACGGGCGCAGATTCATCAAGAAGGGGTACCTCTACTCCAAGGCCGGAGATAATTTCATCGTGCCGCTTCTCGACTGGATCCCCGTTTCTCACGCGCTTCAGATTATCAGCGTCGTGCTCCTGATCGCGGCTTCCGCTGCCGTCGCGGCTAATGTGTTCGCCAGGCCCGCAGCGATGACCGCGGCATGCTGTTTGGCGTATGTGCTCCTGTCGGACTGGCAGGCATTCCATCACAGTAGCTTCCTTGGGCTCAACATGTTCCTCTTGCTGGCGTGGATGGGGTCCCCCGACCCGCGGCACCGGTGGGCCGCCATCTGGGGCATGAGAGCACTCGTGATGGCAGTTTACCTTTTCGCCGGTATACATAAAGCCGTGGGGCACGGGTTCCGTCAGGGCTGGGTGATTGAGCAGCTCCTCGACTCGACGAAGCTTGGCCGAGCAGCGTATGAGCTCGTGCCCTACCTTCCACGGATATCAGCGTGGGGGACGATTGTCCTGGAGCTCGGATTGCCGTTCCTATTGCTGCATCCCCGCACACGGTTATGGGCCGTGCCAGTTGGAGTCGCATTTCACATGGGAATGCTGATGCTTACCGGCAGAGGCTCGGTGTTTCACTTCTATTTGCCAGCTGCCTACTTGGCTTTCTTCATGCACACAGCGCGAGTATCTCCAACCGTTCGAGCGCCTCAAGTGCACGCTACGAAGAGTGCCGCGTGAGACTGTAGACTGGGGTTGCGTCAGGAATACGGCACGTGTGCTCCTCCTGGGTCGCCCGCGAGTTACTGGTGGAAGTGGCGATACACCACGAGCGGTTGCGGCACCGTGGCGCCTACGCCAGTTCGTCGCGCAACAGACGCTGGGCGCGACCAGTTGCCGTGCGCCCGCCAAGAACACGTGCTACGGGTCTCACCTATGACTCATCTCTCGTCATTCACGTGCGTACCCGTAGCCATACTGCTCTCTCTGGCGCCGAGCTGCGCTGATGAGGGGGACTCCCCGCGGCCCCGGATATCCGGTGCCGAGTGCAAGGCGAGCGGAGGAGTCGTTGTCGGAGATATCGGAGATGGTGCCATCCATGACGACGACTACCGGTGCAGCAACGGGAAGTCTCCGATAGGCACCATCGTTCCGCAAGAGGGTGAGCCAATCGCGGTCGAAGGCGCCGTCTGCTGCGGTAAGTGACCGGCACCCAGCGTGGACGAAAGGCCCTCTTGTACTAGCCGTTCGGCAAAGCTCCAGCGGTCGTTGGCGCGCTGAGGCGGTGCGACGTCCCCTTCGCCCTGCCGTGCTTACGGCGCCGCCTCAGGAACCGCCATGCGTCGCCATGCGCGCCTGCATCTCTTCCGGAGTCAGGTCTTCTTTGTGGGTCATGATCGACCATCGTTGCCCAAAAGGATCTTGCACGGAACCACTACGATCGCCGTAGAACTTGTCTGCCAAAGGTTCCGTCACCGTTGCTCCAGCCTCTACGGCACGGGTAAACACGGCATCGCAATCTTCGACATATAGGCAGATCAGCGAGGCAGTCGGTGGCCACTGCGGGCCTCCTGATGCCAGCATCAGGATCGAGTCGCCAACCTTGAGCTCCGCATGTCCGATGGTGCCGTCCGGCATCGGCATACGCATGGTCTCTTCAGCGCCGAACACGCGCTTGTAATACTCAATTGCCTCGGCACATCTTGGAATGACCAGATAGGGGGTGAGGCTGCCGTACTCTGCGGGAATGGGGTTAACCTTGCTCATGCTGTCCTCCTGATGAGTGAGGCGCCCGTATACCACAAGGGCGTGCGTGCCCGGTGGCTTCGTCGGGCCCCGGCAAACTTGTGCTGTCGTGCGCCGTTGAAAGTGCACGTCACTTGCATGATTGCCACCCCTGGGCACAATGCCACGGTAGAAACGCTCCGGCCACGCTAGCCCAGCAAGGCTGTGTCACCGGAACCTTCGCGACCCACCGAGCGGCGGGGCCGTGGGCTTGGCGGCGATTCGGTAAACGGCACGGGTCGTGCTTGTGTTGCTGACGTCGCATGGATGCCTCGCCGGAAACCTCGCCCTCAATAGGGCACCAGCTGCTTGGGCACCAGCTCTTGGTGGGGACGCTCATTGCCGACAAGTACCGGTTGGACGAGCTGCTGGGCACGGGCAGTCAGGGTACCGTGTGGAAAGCCCACAATCTGGACCTCGATCTACCCGTCGCCATCAAGCTCATGCATCCGCCCAGCGAACCAGGCATGGCCTTGGTTCCTGACAGATTGTTTCGGGAAGCGCGCGCCGCGGCCATGCTTGGGCATCCGGGCATCGTGCGCATCTTCGACTTGGGTCGAACCAACGAGGGTCTACCGTACTTGACCATGGAGCTGCTGCGCGGCAAGAGCCTGGCCCGCCACCTCAAAGATGCCGGCAAACTGTCGCCAGAGCTTGCTGTGCGGCTGATGTTACCGGTCGCCGATGCGCTAGCCGCGGCCCATGCGCAAGGCATCGTGCACCGCGACGTAAAGCCGGATAACATTCTGCTCTCGCTATGCGGCGACGTGATGCACCCGAAGCTGCTCGACTTCGGCATTGCCAGAGTCGCCGATGGTCAGAGCCTGACTCAAACCGGCACCGTCGTCGGCACGCCCAACTATCTTCCCCCCGAGCAAGCGCGAGGGCTCGAAGATGTCGATCAGCGGGCGGATATTTGGGCGTTGTGCGCGACGCTTTACGAGTGCGTGACGGGCGTGGTCCCCTTTCCCGGCACAACCTGGATCGACGTACTGCGGCGCATCATCAATGATGAACCCGAGCCGCTTACCGCGCATGGTATCGATGATCCGGACCTGTGGAAGCTGCTGTACAAGGGGCTCGCCAAGGACCCCGAAGAGCGCTGGTCGACCATGGCCGAGTTCGCACGAGCGGCGTCGCGTTGGTTGCTCGCGCGCGGTGTCGGGTGCGACATCTGCGGTGTGTCGGTGGAATCGCGCTGGTTGCGCAGTGAATCGACGGCGAGGTTGGCTGGCGGCGCCGTCGAAGATGCCGACACATGGTGGGCTCACGAGCCCCCGGCGAGCGTGCCGCAGCCTAGCCGTGCTCCTCGACGGCAGCACATCCTCGCCTGGTCTGCCGCCGCGGTGTGCCTGGCGGGCACCGTCGGCTTTACCCAAGCGGGGGCGAAAATGTTCACCAACTCCGGAGACATGCCAGCCGGCTCCGGGTCTCCAGCCACGCTACCGATTCTTGCCCCTTCCCCGCTTCCAGCCCCGGAGGTGATGATGGTGGAGACGGCGACGTTTGCGAGCCGGGTGAACGCGGAGCCCGACCAGGACGAAACACTCGTTCAGGAGGCTGTCGACACGGACGCAAAAGACGTGGTCTCCGCAACCACGCCGACGCTGCCCCAGACCACACAACCTCGAGCGGCAACGGCTCAAAGCACGCAAGCTCAGCGTAAACCTGGGCCGGTCTCCTCGCAGCGTGCTGCTCCTGCCAAGCCCCCAGCACAGCGAGCGGTAGACACCATCGACCTGATGGACCCCTACTGACGTCATTTCGAATGCAAGACGCTACGCCCATTGGAATGTTCAATCGCTCCTTCCGCTATCGGCACGCCGCCACCCTGGCCGCCGCGATGTCACTCGGCTCGTTGAGGGCAGCCGCCGGTTCCACCTCGGTCACCGATGTCACGAATACCAACGGCCCCGCGCAAGCCAATGCCGCAGTCGATGCCCAAGCCGATGCGAAGGTCCGCTACGAACGAGGAGTTCAGGCGTACCGTGAGCAGCGATTCCGCGAAGCCATCGATTCCTTCTTGTCCGCCGATAGCTTGGTACCGCGCCCCGCGTTAGCCTTCAACATAGCCCGTGCCTATGAAAAGCTTCAAGAGCCGGCGCGGGCCCTGCAATACTATCGCGACTACCTGCGGCGCGGCCCGGACGAAAGCAATGCCGAAGAGGTCAGCAGTCGCGTGCGCGAATTGGAGGCCGAGCTTGCGGCTCGAGGTGTGCAGCAACTGACGGTTCGCTCCAATCCAAAAGGAGCCACGTTGTCCATCGACGGTGCCGTGCGCGGCACGACACCGTGGACGGGAGAATTACCCCTTGGCACACACGATGTGCGCGTTCAGCACGAGGACTATCGGGCGCATCGCGTCTCGGTGACGCTCGATGGCGGTGAAACGCTGGAGCTCGCGCTTTCGTTGAAGACCGCACAGGGTCCAGCGCCAGATCCCCTGCGGGGCGCCGGTGCGGCGGGCGCGGGTATGACAAACGCGAGCACTGCCGACGGTGGTGAACCCAGCACGTTCGGGGGCGGGAACCTACAGCCGTGGCCATGGGTAGCGCTTGGAAGCGGCGGCGCCGTATTGGCCGCGGCAGGCGTTTTCGAGTTGCTACGGCGGGACGCGGAGTCCGACGCTCAGGAGGCGCGTTATCAGCCGGAGTACCATACCCACCGCGAGCGCATGAGTTCATACCAAACCACGGCGCGCATCCTGATCGGAGCAGGCGCCGTTCTCGCGCTCGGCGGAGGCGTGCTCGCCTTCGTCGACGGCGCCCAAGCCGACGCCGACGCCGACTCCGAGCACCCGCCAGTGGCCCTCGGCTGCGATACGACCACATGTATGGGCACCTGGATCGGGAGTTTTTGATGCGTCTCACCCGCTATTGGCACACCTCCGTGATTGGACTGGCGATGACGGTCGCCGCGTGCAACAGCGAGCTGCCGGACAGTCCGTCCGGGTTGAGGTGCGATGCGAACCGCACCCCACCCTGCGTACACGGCTTCGTCTGCATCGATGACATATGCGTGCACCCGTCGCAGGTACCCGACGGCGGTCTACCTCCCCAGAGCTCGACTGCGGCTCTGGAGCCCGGCAGCGACGCCGCCGTGGGGGGCATGACGGCAGAGGCTCCCAGTGCGACGGGAGCCGTTCCGCCTAACACGCCGACCGGTGAAACACCGGCGGACATGACAGACGACAGCGAGCCGGAAACCACATCAGAGGCAAGCGACAGCGCAACCGATACCACAGCTACCGGCGCACCCGACGAGATGAGCACCGACTCCGTACCCGACCCCGGAGGCTCCTCCGAAGTCGACGATAGCACTTCCGAAGACAGTGCTACCACCGGCACGGATACGGACGTCACCGACACTGAAACCAGCACGTCGGATTGGAGCAGTACGAGTGACGAAACCTCGGCGACGACGTCTGCTGACAGCGACACCACGTCGGTGAGCGGCGATACCACGAATGAAGAGGACGCTTCCACCGCCGACGATACGACGGGCACGGACGATACCAGCGACACAACGGGCCCTCCTCCTTGTTTGGTTTCCTGCATCCCGCCGCAGCATGGTAGCGCTGTGTGCGACAGCGACGTCTGCACCATCCAGTGCAATCCGGGCTTCACCGAGTGCGACGGTCAGTGCGTGAACACCGCGCTGGATGTCGGGCACTGCGGAGGCTGCGATCAAGCGTGTGGGACTGTGCTAGCGGGCAGCGCAGCCTGTAGCCAAAGCGTTTGCGGCATCGTCTGCGATCCGGGCTTCGAACTGTGCGGCGGGGCGTGCGTGGATACGGCAACGAGCGCCCGGGACTGCGGGGCGTGCGGCGTGGCGTGCCAACCTGGCGAGGTGTGTGCACAGGGTGCATGTACCCTCAACTGTGCCGCAGGGGCCGACGAATGCTCCGGGAGCTGCGTGGACTTGGCGACCAACCCGGCCCACTGTGGGGCATGCAACGCAGGATGCGTGGCGCCGGCCAACGCTCAGCCTCTATGTAGCGCCGGAACCTGTGGGTTCGTGTGCCGCGCGGGGTTCGACGAGTGTTCCGGAAGCTGCGTCGACACTCAGACCGACGTCAACCATTGCGGAAGTTGCGGCACAGAGTGCGAGGCAGGCGACGGGGTTCCAAGCTGCAGCGAGGGTGTGTGTGCCGTCGCGTGTGAGGCGGGACTTACAGCCTGCGGCACGGAATGCGTGGATTTGGAGAAGGACCGGGACAACTGTGGTGCCTGCGGCAACGGCTGCCTCCTCGGCCCCTGCCGCGACGGTGAGTGTTTGCTTTTTTGAGGTACCGATCTGGAGAAGCGGCACTTGTTTCACGGTCTTCACCGTTTGACGCGCCGCTGCCGGACGAACAGACTGAGCAGTCTGCCTGCGCAGGGAGCACCTGCGGCGTCGGCGATACTTTTTCGTTTGGAGCTTCGATGAAACGCTGGAATCTCAATCGCGTGGTCACCCACGCCGTGCAGTATGCTCTCATCTCTGGCTTGAGCGCGTGCTCGACGAGTAGCCTGAGGGATGACACGAGCAAAACGGGCTCGTCAAACAACGACGACCGAGATGCTTCGACTGCAGCAACCGATACGAACGTTGCGACAACGGCCGACGATGACGAGTCCGTGGCGAGTGACGATGCCCACTCTTGGGTAACGGATGAGGACACCACCGCGCTTTCGGAGGGGACGACGAAGCCATCTACCGACGACACAGTGACCGCCCCCGACCACGACGCGGCTACGACCGACGACACCAGCCCGGATGGCGGGACGACAACAGACGCCACCGAGAGCGAGGCCACCGCTGATGGCGGGACGACGGTAGACCCTACTGACGCCGAAACCACCGCCGATAGCGGTGCATCCGATCCGGCACCTGGCGACAGCAACCCCCTCGCTTGTCCAGATGCCGAGAAGTCCGTCTTCGACCACATGCAGCTCACGTCCGCTTACGATTCCGTTGCTCTGCGCGTGACCCAAGAAGGACCGCTGGACGAGCCGCCCGTCGAGACGGAGCAGAGCGGCGTGCACTGCTCGGGGGCGGGCGATGTGGACGCATGTCTAACGCTGGTCGAGAGCACCTGGCCGACTTCCAATTCCGCGTGGCAGCGTTGCGGTCAAATCGTTTGCAGGTCCTACGGTGTGCTCACCACGCGCGGTGACGAAGTCGCTTTGGCGGAATCGCTGGACGCGATCCTAGCGCTACTTGGATCGATCGACACCCCGCACGAAGCGTCACTGTGGGCACAGGCTAACGACTACGACGCGACCTGCGGCCGCACGACTTACCAAAGTACAACGAGCGGCGTCGTGCTGGAGTTCGAGCAAATGATCTCGGAGTGCCCAGTGACGTACGCCAAGGTGAACCTGCAGGTTGCGCCCGACGGAACGTTGAAAGAGCTTTCACGAGTGGAGCTACCTGAGACCGGCGTCTGCATCGGCCGCCGCCCGCCCGGAATGCTCGGAGTGAACGCCCCGTGCAGCGGCCTCGAGGTGGGCGACTACTTCGCGGAGGTTGCTGCGCTGGAGAATGCTGCGGTCGAAGCTTTCGAAGTGGTCCGCTCCCACCTCGCCCGCTTCGGGGCTCCGCAAGCCCTTCAGCGCGAAGCCGAGCGTGCCCAAGCAGATGAAGTCCGCCACGCCCAGCAGATGGGCGCGCTTGCCGTCCGCTATGGTGCGACGCCCGCAAAGCACCGCTCGGAGTCGCGTCACGACCAGACGCTGCTCGAGTTTGCTCTCGACAACGCCGTCGAAGGCTGCGTTCGTGAGACATTCGGAGCGGCGTGCGCAGCCTTCCAGGCGGTCAAGGCCAGCGATCCCGTGGTGCGTGCCACGCTGCGACAGGTCGCGGTCGACGAAACGCGTCACGCCGAGTTGTCGTGGAACATTCACAGCTGGGTAGAGCGTCGATTGAACGCCGAGGAGCGCGACCAGCTCGCAGAGGCCATGCGTACGGCAGTGAGGCAACTGCAGGTGGAAGTGACGCGGGCACACCCAGCGAGCGTGCGTTTGCTCGGGGGCACCCCAGGTCCAGCTGACGCAGCCGCCTTGCTCGAAGACCTACACGCCCGGCTTTGGGCTCCAGCCCTAGCCGCGTGACGGCCTAGCCCCATGACGAGCGCGTGAGGATCGAGCCGTCGACTTCGTAGCGCGCGCCACCTCGTTCGGCGGGGGACAAACATGTCCTCCCACGACTGGATTACCCTATTGAAACGCGGCTCAGTCAACGGAGAAAGTTATCCCGGCGTGGTAACGACTGTGCCCGAGAGCTTCAAATAAAGAACGACGCGAACCCGCGGTAGATGACTCGCCGCATTGGTATGCACTCCGCGTTTTGTGGCGAAGCTCGAGTGCGCTAAACCGGAGGGATGACGGAACATACATCGCCGCGTTCGATCTCCATTCGCCTGACGGGCTCGGTCTTGACGAGCCCGAGCTGGGTTGGGTTATCATTCCGCACCTTCGTCCTCGCGGGCTCCGCCGTAGCTCTGGGGTGTAGTGCGAATGAAACTCCCCAACCAGGGCCTGGCCCGGTAGATTCCCCAGCGACCAGTTCACCGACGACCGGTACGGTTGCGCCCGGCGCTGGGACGACACCCGGCACCGTTGCGCCGAGCCCGATTCCGACAAGCACGGTCGGCCCCCAGAGTCCGACAACGCCCACCCCGATGCCTTCGGCGGAGCCGGGCGACTCCACTGACGTCGATTCAAC
>CAZNZA010000016.1:0-10694 GCA_964577325.1 uncultured Polyangiaceae bacterium | reverse complement strand
ACTGACGTCGATTCAACGGGCGATGAGTCAACGTCAATGACCTCACCTGAGCCGACCACAACCGCAGAGTCCGACGACTCCACGTCCGATGACTCGTCCGATGACTCGACGTCGCAGCCCTCACCTGAACCGACGTCGGATGATTCGACGTCGATGGCACCGGAGACATCCACCAACGACGAGCCAACGACGGATGCGCCGAACAATCCTGGATCGGGTTCGGAAGGCAGCCCAGGTTGCGGGTCAGCGACCACGCCAGAAAGTGGACGCTTCGAGATCAGCGTGGATGGCGAAACGCGGGAGTACATCCTTGCGGTGCCCAATGATTATGATTCGAGTAAACCGTATCGACTCGTGTTTGGTTGGCACCCGTGGGGTGGCTCGGCTCAACAAGTCGCAGGTATGGGGGCCGGGGGCTACTATGGCCTGCAGGGCGAAGCCAATGGTGAGGCGATCTTCGTTGCACCAGAAGGTTTGGACTTCGGCGGCAACGGTCAAGGTTGGGGCAACGAGGGCGGAAAGGACCTTGCGTTCTTCGACGCCATGCTCGCACGATTCGAAAACGAGTTGTGCATCGACACGGAGCGCGTGTTCTCGACTGGATTCAGCTTCGGCGGGATGATGTCGTTCGCGCTCGGATGTGGTCGGGGAGACAAGGTGAGGGCTATCGCACCTATGGCGGGCAACACGATGGCGAGCGGCTGTTTGGACGGCGACGACCCCGTTGCTATGATGGGGTTTCACGGTGCCGCTGACGACTTTGTCACGGCCGCGGGAGGACGCGTCGGACGCGACGTGTTCGTCGAGCGCAACAACTGTGGCGAAGCGGCGCCCTCGGAGTCCACGTATTGCGACGGTCTCAGCCAAGGCCAACAGCCGTGTGAATGTGTGGACTACCAGGGGTGTGACGAGGGCTATCCGGTAACATGGTGCGAGTTCAACGGCGGCCACATGTCGGCCCCCAACTCCGCGGCGGTCATCTGGTCGTTCTTCGCTTCGTTCTGATGGTGCCCTGTTGACGCCCAACGAGAAACGCCGCGGCACCATAAAGTTTGGTGCTGCGGCGTTTCAGGCTGGTTACGCGACAACAGTTACGCGATGACGGGCAACCGCGTCTTACGCTCGAACGGCAGCGAGCGTATTGCCGAAGCCGGTGCCCGCCCCAGCGGCTTCTGCCGCGGCGGAGAGCAGCGGCTTGTTCTCACCGCTCGCCTGAATGAACTCACCTTGCTTGAAATAGCCGCCGCCGCTGCCGGCGATGATGATCGGAACGTTGGTCACCGAGTGTGAACCCTGGGCCACGTGGTTCGTCCAGTACACGAACGAATTGGCAAACAGGCCGCGTTCATCGAAGTGCTTGAGGACGCTGGCCAGCGTCTTCATGCGGATGACATCGATTTGCGCATGAGTGTCTTCGGCGTTGGCGTCATTGCCGACGGCACCGTCGCTCTGGATGCGATGGCTCACCTGGTGGAAGGGCCACGTGACTGCTCCTGCGGCAAGCCCAGAATACCGCGTGCTATCCGTGCCATCTCCCCACTGCATCACGCCGACGCGGTTGAAGTTACAGGCGAACGCCAGAGCAGTGACCTCACCGTGAAGTCTGACGATGTCTTCAATCATGTTTCCGTTCTGAGTGAAGCGCACCCCGCTGCTGAAGGCTTCGATCCCTTGCACGTCGAGACTGCCCATAGAGCAAGTCGCGGCCACGATTGGATCGTCGGCCACCATCTCACCCATTTGGTCACCAGTGTTGACCAAGTCGACCTCTATTTCCCGAAAAGCTTCATAGTGAAGCTGCAGCCGTTGCTTATCTTCAGCACTGACCGAGGTCAGGTTGCGCAGCTCCGAGATCTCGGTCCGCACGGTGTCGAGCACGCTCTTGCGACGGATGAGGATCTCGTCAACCATGTTGGCCGGTCCACTGGGGCCAGGGCTGGGCGTGGTGGGGTTCGAGGGTTGCGACGGCGAGGTGTCTACGATACCCAGAAGCTGCTGGAACGTTGCATAGGGATTCAACTGCATCGGCCGTGCGGCACCCGGTCCATTGAACGACGTTCGCTCAGCGATGTAGTGGCCAGCGCCCGCATACATGGTGATGGGGTCTTTACCCTGCTCGTTTACTGCCTTGGAGATGAACATGTCCACAGACTGTCCGCCTGAGGTTGCACCGACGCCGCTCGAACCCGGTTGGACGCCCGTCAGCGATTGCGCCAACCCTTCGGAGTGACCGCAACCGCGCCCTTGTATGGGTAACTTCAAGCCACCAACAATCAAGAGATTCGACGCGTAGTCCGACAACTCCCCGACGGCTTTGCCACTCATGCTACCGGCATTCAGGGCGCCAGGCGATCCGGGGAAGAAGCGCTGCGGAACGACCCCGTTGGCGGCCACGATGAACAAGCTGAAGACTGGGATGTCGTTCTGAGCCCACGCAGACCGCTCTTGCAACCCTTCCAAGAACGGCAGCCCCACCGTAAGCCCTGCGGCTCCACGAAGAAAGTTGCGGCGTCGCATTCTCATCTGGCGTTTGCTGAAGTTAGATTGATTCATTAGTTCGCTCCTTCACGAGTGTTGAACTCGGGGCTACTCACCAACGCGAGTATTAGGTCTTTCGTCGAGGCCTGCTTCGTCAGACTGTCAGCGGCCATTTTCTCCACCAGGGCAACGTCGTCAGCTCCCAACATCCGGCCTAGACCGTAGCTAGCGACGTAGCGCGAGTAACACTCGTGAGCCATTTCGTTTTCCGCGATGAGTTGCATCAAGTCCACGGCGTCTTGGAACGGCTTTTGTCCGCCTACGAAGGGGTAGGCACCCGTGGTGTCCACCGCAACGCCATTGTCGAGCTCGCGGCTTCGGCCCATCCCATCGAAGTTCTCCATCGAGAAGCCAAGGGGGTTGATGTACTCTGAATGGCACGCCCCGCCGCAAACGGTGCCCTTCTCCATATACTCGCGGCTCGTCGTATATTCGACGTCGGGCAGTGGCGGCGCAGGTACGTCTAGTTCTGGTAAACTAGCGCAGAGCACCTCGGTATTGAGATGCACGCCGCGTAGGATGCCGTAGCTTTGCATGTCTCGGGCGAAGTACATGAGGTACGGCAGCTGGGTGAAGAAGCCCGCGCGCTCCTCTGGAAGCTCCACTTCGCTGAGTGTAGCGGGCGTTTGCGCCAGGCCATACAGCGGCGCCGTTGCGGGGCCCACGAAGCCGGTACGGGTCGTCAAGATCTCGTGCAACCCGAGGCCTTCGCGATAGATGCGGTCGAAGAACGCTTCGGAAGCCGCCACGAGTTCCGACCCCACAGCTTCCGTGAAGGTCGGGTCGCTCTTCTGGATCTCCGAGAAGCGACCGAGTTCGTACAACTCCGCGTGGAAGGCTCTGAACGTTTCTGCGGCAGCCTCCGTTTCCAACATCGCTCGGGCTTCGTTCAGCAGACCATCCACGGAATCGAGTTCACCTCGGCCGGCCTTGGCGAGCAACTCGTCGCTCGGACCCGTGCGCAGTATGTACAACGATAGCTTTGCCGCCTTCTCGTAACCATTGAGGGGTGTGCCGGCGGCACCTATTTCCGTACGATACAAGAAGTAGGGACTCTGCAGCATGGTCTCGATGACGAGGCTAGCGCCCTTGGTGAACTCGCTTTGACTTCCGCTCAGCTGCGCCCCCACGTCGAACACCGCCTGGTACCGCGCCACTTCCTCATCGCTGAGGGGGCGACGGAAAGCCCGTAGGCCAAAGTCGCGGACGAACGTCTCTGCATCGCTCGCTCGCGATACATCCTGCATCGCCGCGTCGCTCTCGGACACACGCTTTGCAAGGGCCTCAGCAGCAGCCTGAAACTGCTGCCACTGGGTATTGCTCATTTGCAGGCGTGACTGGTCGTTGACGAAGTCGGTGAGGCCAGTGCCAATGCTTTCGAAGAACTGGGACTCTTGAGTCGGTAGCTGGGGCAAACGCAGCAAGTCGCGAACCGAACGTTGCCATTGCTCATTGGTTAGACGCGCAAATCGGGTATCGGCAGGTGTCCCTGCCAACCACATGGGGCGGGCGACAGAGCCGTCAGGATTGGTGACAGGCGTGTAACCGTTCCTCTCGCTGGGACTGCTGGGGCTGACTCCGTTCGTGGGCGGTGTCACCCCCGTGCTGGGCGCCGTGGAGGATGAAGAGGACGGCTGAGTGTTTGGCGTGACGCCCCCGCCAGGCTGTACGCCATTCGGGTTGACGGGTTGCACGCCCCCCGGAGAGTCAGGCTGGTCCCCGTTCGAAGGATCAGCGGGCCCAATGGAAGGACCTTCACCATGGTGCCATTGGCCGGGAGGGTCGCTGGAACACGCGAAAGCCAACCCTACGGCGGCGACCGCACTCACTGCTCGGAGACGCATCATACTCAAGCAGTGCCAGGGACTGAGGGGATCTGGTCCATGAAAACCGCTGTTTACGCCACGACTCGCCGCAGAAGGAGGCACAGTGCAATTTGCCGGTGTCCATACACTTCTGCAGCCCCGGACCGTACCAGTCTGGTGGCGTGCACGAGAAGTACACACGAGGTTGCCGCTTCGGCTAACTCCAACGGGCAGCCCGCGACATGAGAGCCGAGCGCTGAAGTCACTTGCCGCGGCGGCACACGTCGTCGGAACCAACGTCACCAGGCGCCAATCGCTTCAAACGATTGTTCTCGGTCTGCGCCTCGCGGTCGCGGCCCATGCCGCACAGCGTCCGAACTCTCAAGTTACTCCGCTCTTGAGCAAGCACTCCCCTCGGAAATTTCCGACGGTGCTCGTCCGCCGCGGCGAGCGCACCCGGCAGATTGCCGGCGTGAAAGTGCTTCTGGGCACGGGTCAACAGCGCCACTTCTTCTGCAAGCCGATCTGAATCCGCGCCCTGCGCCGATGGGCGCGGGGAGGCGGGTGATGACGCCGTGCGTTGAAGGGCGCCGGAGTCCTCGACCACTTCGACATCGCTCGTCGGGGAGATAGGGTTGGAGGTAGGCGCAGAGGTGTTCGTAGCAGTGTTCGTAGCAGTGTCCGCCGCCGGGTCTGTCCGAGTGGCGACGGGAGGTACCGCCTGCCCCTGTTGCTCCTCAGGGTCACTGGTCGCGTACATGACGAACGCCACGCCTGCAGCGACTACGCTCGCCGTCAGTGCCGCGAGTTTAGCCATCGTCTTTGCACCAACTGCCGTCTCACCGACCATTGGCGTGGGGTTCGTGTCCGACGTGGGTGTCTCGCCGACCAGCATGCGATTCTGCAACGCGGCGAATACCCGTGCCTTGTCCGCATCGCTGGGACGTAGCGCCCGACGGCCCTCGCGCACGAGTTCGGCGGCGTCCTTGCTCAAATTGCCGCTCACAATTCCCCCCCTGTTCGAGCCTTATGCCTAGCCAACACCACATCAAACGCTTCCCGCGCGTGGCGCAGCCGTGAATACACGGTGTTGAGGGGGACGTCGAGGGCTTCAGCAATCTCGGGACAAGTGAACTCTTCGAGTTCCGCCATGATGAATATCTCGCGCTTCACGGGCTCGATACCCTGAAGCAGGAGGCATAGACGACGTACCTCGTCGTTCTGCTCGGCCAGGTCTGCTGGCGACAGCATCCCATCCAGTGCAGGCAGATCTTCCAAATTCACACCGTTGACGAGCCTGTCGCCGCCCCGGCTTCTACGGTGGCCACTCGCCTTGCGGCGGACGATCCCGTACAGCCAGCTGCGCGCTGACTCGGGCCGCTCCAAGGTATGAAGTTTCGCGTGGACCACCATAAACACCTCTTGCACGACGTCATCCATCGCCTCGGGAGCAATCCCAAACCGCCGCGCCATCGCCCAAACGAAGTCGAAGTAACGCTCGTAGATCGCTTCAAACGAGAGCACCGCGACCTTTTCAGCCGGAGCATTCAACTGCGGGGATCCTCCCAAGTAGCCATTTTCGCAGCTGTAGCGGCGATTGAGCAAATGGCTGGGATCAGCGCCATTTGCCGTGCGGTGATGGACAAGACCATGAGGTTGCTAGCTAAACAGGCAGTGCGGATCGTAGGAGGATTCCGTCAAAAATTCCATTCGGGGCCCAGACTGATCCGCAAGTGCACCGGGTTGAACCGCCCGATCGCACCCAACGATGCGACCTCGAAGGAAGGGCGTGTGAGCGGCACTTCACCTACGGCTCCGGCCGCCAATGACAGCCAATCCGTCACCAGCCAGCGAAACGTGAGCCCACCACCAACATAGGCTGCCGCCCCCCTCGCCCGTGACGGCGCTACATCGTCGCCGATCCCGCCTGCTACGACGTAGTCTAGGCCACCCGATAGGCCGAGCGCGACGTCCGCCCAAGGGTTGGACCAACTGTGGGACACGCCGAGTTCCACCGAATATTTGTCAACCATGACTCCAACGTTCGGAACGGCGTCTGCGGCCACGGTTTGAGGGAATTGGTAGCGCCCCGTCACCCAAACCCGCCACGCGTCACTACGCCAGCCCACAGCTGCGCCACCGACCCATGCAACGTCGGGCAACGAGCCGACGACGACGCTCCCTTGCGGCAGAGCGAGCCACCAGCGGCGTTCGCGCTGGGTTGAAGCGAATTCAGCATTTGTAGCTTCGTTACTGGGTGTGGTTTCGGGATCTGTTTCAGGTGCCGCGGGCGCCGAAGTCGGTGATGGATCCAAGCCTTGTTCGCCTGCGGAGGCTGAGTCCGCTCGCTCATCGTTCGCATTGTCTGCGCCGGATTCACTTTGTGCAGCTAACCGCTTGACGTGAAGCCCAAGCACTACCGCTGAGGCGCCGAGCAAGTCGTGACAGACTTTCGCGTCCACCGAGCGAACGCGAGGGCCGTCTTCGTTGGCGATGCTCAGCTCCAAGCGATACCCCTCCTCCACTTTCCGAATGCGACCGTCTGCCTCGAGTGACGTCGCCCGAAAGATGGCTTCGCCAACGATGTCGCGCATCGCCGCCAGTACGTCCTCACGCCGCGGACAGTCAACCGGCGCTTCCCAGGTCAGCTTCCACTGAGCCTGGGCGCTCGCGTCCCACGACGCCAACGCCAGGGCGCTGCACAGCATTAAACCGGCGGACTTACGGCGAGGCATCCAGACTTTCTCGAATTGAGACGTCATCGACGTAGATGGTGGAATCGGAGGGGTCTAGGTTGGTGGCAAGGTTGCCCACGTACCATTGTCCCCAAGCTTCTTCGGCATCAGTGACGATGCCGGTCCGCTCGACCACAAGCTCCCCATCTAAGTACAGAGCGGCCGCGCCGGTGGCCGTAGATGCTCTAAGTAACCGCACACTGAGCGAAAACCAACGGTCGACTGGCACCTCGAAGTCCCAGGATGGGGGAATCAAACTGCCGCCCACGTAGTCTCGAAGCCATGGCACCAAGCGGCCGTCATCACCGCTCATCAGAGACACGTCCCAGATCCCCTCGAGCGGTGCATCTTCGGCGGCACTCTGGAAATGCATGAGGTTCCAGTTGCCGCTACTGGTAGTGCCCCCTGGAATGTAGAACCACGCGCTGTAGTAGGCGTCTTGGGGCAACAGACCTTCTCTTACGCACCGCGTCTGCTCCGCGTCCTTACCTCTGTCCGTGCTTATGGTGAACGCAGCGGCCTTGCGCCCTGAACGCGCCGGCGCATCTACCACCCGATATGTGGCATCGGGCGCGGAGTAACAAAAACCGCGGGCCCTGGCATAGCCACAGAATCCATCTTCGAAGCCGCTATGCCAGGATGGTTCAACGCTGGTATCCCGGCCGGGAATTTCCGTACTCCCGTCCGGTGGATGGAACAACGGCGCGGCCGTACACTTCCATTCGCCGACGTCTAGGGGTGGCTCACAGGCAGAGCCAATGGGCCATAGGACCCCCATCGCAATCCGGGCCAGCACAAGGTGTTTCTTAGTGGGACGCGAAATGGGAGTGATCGGCGTGTCGAGAGCGGTAGTGAGGGCACACATTTCCACGTCTCTAGATCCGTCCGTCGCTGAAGGTCGATCAACAAATACCACGTGAAGATCCGCTGCCTTCGTTACCACGTGCCTACCCACACTGCCACCCCCGCCGGGAGCGAAGGTGGTGGTGAGGTGTCAGTGACCCGTCATTGGGGCGACCGTTCACTGTTGGCAGCATGCTGCCTACCGCCCCCTCGACGCTGCGTTGAGCAAGAACGATGGGCGAAGGCCTCTGCAGACGAGCGCTACGCCATGGCCGAGTAGCATTGGAGTAAATGAACCTCCCCCGGTTTCAAAAATCCGACCGCAGGGCACACCGCCCGGATTGGAACTTCGAGTCGCCGGTGGGGGGGACCGCAAGTTTGGAAGCCGGCATCCGCGTAGCGCCAGTCGACAAGGTGTTTCATAATCCCGAGATATCCCGGGGGACCCGAGCCGTATGACGCGACAAACGATGGACTGGAGAACGATCGGCCGCCTTTGTGTCACGGTTCATACCGAAGCTGTGCCGGCGGAGCCGGAATGGGTGGACTACATGAAGGGGGTACGGCGCGAGGTCCCGATGGCCGAACAAAAGGTGCTGGTCGTCTCTGCGGGCGGTGGGCCCAACGGCAAACAGCGGAAGATGATGACGGATGCGCTCGAAGGCACCCGCGTCCCTGTGGCGATCCTCACGGACAGCTGGCTCATGCGCAGTGCCGGCATCGCCGTGAGCTGGTTCAATCCGATGCTAAAAGTCCTGCCGCCGCGCGCGCTGGACGAGGCGTTTGCTTACTTGGACCTGACGACGTGGGAGCGTCAGGAAAGTCGGATAATCATCGGTGAGTTGCAGAAAAGACTCGGGGTAGAGGTGTTACCGCACTTGGATAACGCGAGCACGAACCTGGCCTCGGGCTTTCCGCCAGCAAAGGGCGGCCGCACTGAGGACCAGCTCCCGGCGCGGCGGGCCTAGCTAGGCTTTCCCCTTCGCGGCTTGACCTCATTGCCCCGCATCCGTCAGCGCTGACTCCGGAAGGAACTCGAACTGTGCGCGGTGAGGGTGCTTCGCATTTAGCGTGGGTATGACGCGAGCGCGGGCAATGCATCGATCCATGGCCCCTCCACAAACGGCGGTGAAGTCCGGCCCCTCGAGCTCGAAATTGGCGCTGTCGAAACCGCTGCTTGCGCAACGGCAAGTCCAGGTGAGTGACGCTTGGTAGTCGCAGAATGCCCAGATGTCTCCGGTTAATCCGACAGACATCTGCTCGTCCCACGATACCCATTGTTCGGCCGTCGCAGCGCCCGAGCAGGCCGTCTCGTCGCCGTCAATTTCCACGTTCGTCGCCGAGATTGAGCCTGTGGGGGCCGCGGTCACGTCGCCGTAACAGAACTCATCCACCATGACGCAACGTGCACCGTCGTCGTCATCCGAGGCGTCGACGAGGAGGGCGTGGTTGCTATCACAACTACAGCGCGATCCGTCGCAACTCACGCTTTGAGTGACCTGGTCGAACAGAGCGTAGCCCGATCCCACGTCGGTACGCCGCCCACACTGGCGCTGGATGGAACATTCGTCTATATCGTTCTCAGGGTCAGCGTCGTAAAGATTGACGGCGTTATCACCGAGACAGGTGAACTCCCACGTCTCGTCGGGAACCGGAAACCCGGTTTTACACCAGGGCACCACCGCTTCGCACGCTTCCTCCACCGGCACGTCGTGTAGCTCTGCACCACCAGTCGTATCACGACAGCCGCAGCGCAACACCCCCTCCTGCGTCGAGCCGGAACACTCGCTGTACGCACTCTTTGCTGTCACCACCGCAGTCACCCCGTCCTCGAGTGGGATTGTGGTCACGCAGCTCTCGGCCGCCACACACGTGCCTCGGGAACTGGAAGCGGACTCGTTTTCGATGTGACACAGCGCCGCCGGTTCCGGTGCCTGACCGGGTACACATAGGGCGATGCTTGCTTCGCATGCCGTGGCCGCCATCTCCCCGGTGAGCGTGTAGTCCCGCCTGGGAGAGGAGCCATTCTGGCACGTGCACTGCCACACGTCGTCTCGGAGTTCACAGCGGGCTGTCAGAGACGCTTCCGCGCAATCCACAGGGTACAAGCACCAGTTTTCATTCTGCTGAAGATCGGCGCTGCAATCTGACAAGCCTTCCGCCACGGGTTCGATGGCTACCCAACCAGGCTTCAACGTGCTTCCTGTGTCGGTAGTACTGTCTGTGTTCGTTGAAGCTCCATCCGTGGCGGTGGTGTCTCCCGACGACGAATGGGCTGACGTCGCGTCAGAAGTACCACCGCTCGGATCGTCGCCCTCAGTGTGAGCGGCCTCAGTGTCATCATCGGCGTCCTCGCTTGCGCTGTCGGTAGCGTCCGCTGTATCGGCACTGGTCGACTCCGAGTCGTTGACCTGTGACGCGTCCACCACGGATGCATCCCCTCGGACTCCGGCGAGCCCCCCCTCCGGCGAGGCGTCCACCGTCGCATGGGGTTCATCGTCGGTCCGGCCCGTTCGATCCGTTGAGTTCCCGCCACAAGCGCCTAACGCCAGCGCGATGAGCGATGCCAGGCACATACTTGAAAAGCGCCGCGCAGCAGTGATGCATCGAGCGCGCTCTGAACCTGAAACGGACACAGAAGGTCGCATGTGTTGGAGCGTAGCAAACACTGACTCCCATGAGGTGCCCTTCCCTCCAGATGTGCCCGCACCGCCCACACCTGTGCCCGAGCGCCTAGAAAGATTTCGTACGTCCACATTTTTGGCGACCGCGA
>CAZNZA010000015.1:61100-65042 GCA_964577325.1 uncultured Polyangiaceae bacterium | reverse complement strand
ACTGACACCACCCTGAACTGGCGACGAATGAGTCAGCTCTCTTCGTTGATGTGATGCTTTTCTTGGCTTCGCGCCTCATCGATGATGCGTTCGAAAATCCGCCGGGCTGTTTCCGCGCGCATCGGGGGCTTGGCCGAGGCAGCGAGCTTATCCAGGACTCGACGTTCCCGCTCGGGGTCGTACACCTTCACGTTGTGGGCTCGCTTAATCTCTCCCACCCGCAGCACGAGTTCCAGGCGATGTCGCAGCAACTCGAGGATACGCGCATCGATAGCGTCGATTTCGTCCCGCAGTTCCGTCAGACCCGGTAGTTTCACGCGGCGACCATATCGACTCCATGGCGCGAGAGCCAGTGTCCGCAACCTCCGGGCGCTGCCAACCCGCCGGTCGAGCGTGGACAGTCTGGCCTCATGCTGTGCCGGGGTTCAGCGAACGGGACCGGTACACTGCTCCGTCACGCGAATCAGAGGAAGCTTTCCCGCCTGCCAAAGATCACAGGTTTGCCCGAGCAACTCGACGGTTTGCTCATCCAGCCACTGCCAGTCCGAGGCAGCCACGTCTCGCTCGCCGGCCTGCACGGATACCAAGGTTCGGTCACGAGGCGGAGCGTGCAGCACGACGGTACAGTCGACGAGCACCCGCGAGCTCAGCTCGGTGAGCGTCGTCACCAGCTGATGGGCGTCTTCAACTCGATAGTAGCGCCGCTCACTGTCGTCGCGAGCCGTACCTGCTGCTTCCGCCATGCGGTCCAGAACGCTCGCATATGTGGAGCTGCCAGGCATACCGATGACGTAGGCAGCCACGCCGGCCTGGGAGAGAGCCTCGAGCTGCTGGATCGTGGCGTCGTCATCGAGGCACATGTGGGGAAACAGCGCATCGGAACAACAGTTGAACGTCGCGTCACAGGCCAAGCCGTTGTCGAACGCCGCCCCGTCGAGGTTCAAAATGCATCCGGCCGCGTCGCAAGGATTGGCCAAATTACAGTTCGGAGCGCCGTCGGTGAGCAAGAAAAGGAACGCCGGCTTTGGCAGCGCCGCTAGGCGCTCGTTCAAAGCGGCCAAGGTTGTGCTGATAGGGGTACCCCCGTTGGGACTTACCCTTTTCAAACGGTACATGAGCGACTGCAGCGCCAACCCAGGCTCGTCCGTCCCCTCCCCGTCGCCAGCTCGCACCTCGAACACTTCACCGCCAGCGGCGCATGAGTTTTCGGTAGATGGCGACGGGAACACCGCTGCACCGAAGTTTACTCTCGTCTGCACGCCCCGCAGCATGGTCGATATGGCTCGCAACGCTGATTCATAGCGGGAGTGGTGTTGGTTACCGGGCATGGGTGCCAGCATACTGGCCGACGCATCCAGCATGACGTAGAAGCTAGGGCGCACGACTTGCAATTCGACGGTCGTTTGACAGGGACTATCCGAGATAGGGGGAAGGGTCACGAACGGTGGCTCTTCGTGAGCGCTAGCGTCAGGCAGGTCCACCCCCTGTTTGGCGAACGGTGGCCGCGACGAGGATGCGCTACACGAGGTGAGCAGCGACGCTCCCAGCCACACCAAGCTAGCAGAGAATCGCCGTGTCCAGGCGCGCGCCCCCTGCTTGGCGCTGCCGCGCCGAACCGCTCGCCAGAGGCGCATCTGAAGAAGTGTACGAGCCATCTGTTGTTGCTTCCATGCGGGAACGGCCCATCGCGTGCCAAGCTTGCCAGCAGCGACGCTGATTGCGCCAACCTGTCCTCATTTGGCGATGGCTGCCCCACTCCGGCCGCCCATGCTATGACCGGACGCGACATGGCAATGCTCGAAACGCAGCCAAACCGACCGGCCCCCGCGTCGCGGGAAAACCAGAAGCACCTGTGCCGAATACGAGACTAGCACTGACGTTGTGGGCGTTGCTGGCCAGCGCGATCTTCGCGTGGGGAGCGATTGTGGCCGCGCGTTCGCCCGTTGCAACGACGCCATACATCCCCGTACAGGTCGGGGGCGCGTCAAGCCTCGCCCTCACCGTCGTCACCGCCGCTGAACGACAGCCTGCGGCGGCAGGAGATGCTGGTGTGAGTAGGGACTCGACGCAGTCCGCGTCCACGAGTGACCTTTCCTCGAGCGGACCTGGAATAGCCGGAGCTGAAGTCGCCGTGTTTACTGAATCTGGCGACGACCATTGGGCGCTTGCGGCGCGAGCGACCACGGACGCATCCGGCCGTGTGCTGCTCGACGACCTACCCAGCGGCCCGGCCTGGTTGATGTTACGTGCTTCAGGTTACGCCAGGATCAGTCGCCAGATCGTGCTTTACGAACGTCAACAACTCGTGCTCCCCATGGCACCAAGTCGTGAGCTCGTCGTCAAGGTGGAAGACGAAGAGGCGGCTCCCATCCGCGATGCTACCGTTCTCGTACAAGAACGAGATGGGCTACCGTTCGGGCGACTCACCGACGAGCATGGCGTAGCGCGTTTGTCGAGCATCGGTGCGGGGCCATACTCGGTGCAGGTTTTTGCCAAAGGTTACACCACAGTTTCTCGCGAGCGCCTGGACAGAGATACCCGCATCGTTCTGGCGCGCCTCGGTTCGCTCCTGGTGCGCGCACTGGGAGCGAATGGGGATCCGGTCGGGCTGGCGGAAGTGCAGGTGGTGGGTACACGACTGTGGCCGGCTCGTCGCGTGCAAGCTGACGATCAAGGACGAGTGCTGCTGACAGGTTTGCCAGAAGGGCTGTACGATCTGCGCGCCGTCCGAGGTCAACTCGTTTCTCCCATAGTTTCCAACTTTCAGCTGGAGCGCGGCCAACGCCGGGAAGTGGAGCTACACCTCGTTACGGGCCGCACCGTCGATGTGCGCGTGAAGAGCTCGGATGAGGACGCTTCGCCAGTGCCCAATGCTCGGCTTGTATTGGCGGAGCATGGCCTGAGTGCGTTTCCGCTGACGGCCATAGCCGACGACGAAGGACGAGCACTGGTGGGGCCTTTGCCCCCGGGCCCGGCGTTTCTGTCCGTGCGCGCCGAGGGCTTCATTGGGCGGGGCGCCTTACCGGTTCCAGAGGAGAATCCAATGCTCGTCAAACTCTTGCGCGGTGGCACCGTGCGCGGGGACGTGGTCGACGTCGATGATCGCCCGATACGGGACGCGCGCGTCGAGGTGGTCGGGCTCGACTTGGACGGATTGCCGATCGCGGAGTCTCCGTTGTCAGCGGCTTACCGGGAGGCGCACTTCGACTTCGCGATGCGGCCCTTGTCTTTGGTTCCTGCCGGAGAGCTCGGGGTGACTTACGGTCCAGTGCCGTTCGTAAACATGGTTACGGAAGGTGCCGCATTGCAGACCTTCGACTTCAGTCAGCTACCTCCGGACTATGCGCCATGGTCGACCAATTTCGAGGGAAAGTTCCGCGCCTTTCCCGTTCCTCCGGGGCGCTTGAGATTAATTGTGAGACATCATCGATACGCTGAAGGCCAAAGCCGTATCTTCACCATGGGTCCCGGCGGAAACGTTCACGTCAAGGTGGTTCTGGACGAGGGAAACATCTTACGGGGACGTATCGTGGATGTTGATGACCGTCCTGTGCCCGAAGCGCGAGTATTGGTGAACGGTATAAACAACGGCTTTGAGCGACGAACCGTCGTTGCTCCCGATGGCACGTTTACCATGCGAGGCGTACCGCGGGAGGTGCACGTCTCCATAGCGCGTCCCGAAGAGCCCACGCGGCTCGTCAAACGAACGCGTGTGGTGATTGAACCCGCCGCGAACGACGAGCACGAGTTCGTGCTGCCCGCGGCTAGGGAAGCGCTAACCTGGACCGTTTATGACGATCTCGGCAAACCACTCGAGCTGGTGCAGATAGCCATCCAGAGTGTGGACCCGGACGTGCCTTTGCGCATGACTCGGTTCAGCGACGCGAACGGAGTGGCGGTGCTGGAAGATGCCGCCGGCCTCGATCTTCGTGTCACCGTGGA
>CAZNZA010000015.1:16775-61000 GCA_964577325.1 uncultured Polyangiaceae bacterium | reverse complement strand
ACGGAGTGGCGGTGCTGGAAGATGCCGCCGGCCTCGATCTTCGTGTCACCGTGGAGGCGCCCGGCTTCGTTCCCGTCACGGCGCAGATCGAAGACGCACCGAAGCAAAAGGAGTTCAGTCTGGTCCGCGGAGTGAAAATCAAAGGCCGCATCACTGCGGTCCGCGGTAGGAGCGCGGTGGCGGGTGCTCAGGTAGTAATAGCCGGCGGCACCCGTCGCAACTCTACCGTCACGTCGACCTTGGGTGAGTACGAGTTTACCAATGTCACTCCTGGCGGCGTTCAGCTGCGCGTGAGTCATGATAGCTTCGCCGACAAAGTGCTCGAACTCGTGGTCGAACCGACGGGTTACGTCGATCGACCCTTCGAGGTGCCGGACATCGACCTCCAGGACGCGCTCACGGTCCGTGGTACCGTCGTGGACGCGAACGGACGTCCGGTGCCAGCGGCGCGCGTGTCGCCCACGCCCTTGCCCGAGGTTCGTCCGAAAAATGTGCTGGGAGACCAAACGGTGGTCACGGATGAGCACGGACGGTTCACTTTGCGCGGATTACCGCCTGGATCACATACTCTGCACGTTCAGAGCGCGCTCCTCGGCAGGGGCAGCGCTGACGTGACGCTGCGCGAGGGGGACGACGCGGTCGACGTGTCTATCGTGATAGATTCAGCCCTGGAAGCTGACGACGCAGAGTTCAGCAGGGCCGTCGGCAGCGTCGCCCTTTCCATCGGAATGGTAGCAGGACGATTAGTGATAACGGCGGTGCCTGCCAATGGGGAAGCCGAGCGGGCTGGGCTCCGTCTGCAGGATGTCCTGCTGGCGATTGATGGTTCCGAGATTACGTCCGCCGCAGCGGCTCGCCACTCACTACGGGGGCCCATCAACAGCGACGTGGTGATAGCCGTACGGCGCGATGGCACCACCCACACCTTTCGAGTGCGACGCGAAGAAGTGGCGAAGTGACGGAATTCTCGCCCGTCGATGTCTCACCCACGCTGGAACAGACGATGGAGGCCAAAGCCCCGCGAGGGCCGTGCGACCTCGTCGACGTCGACATCTAGTTCAGCTTCCTCGTGCACAGCTTGGTTAGCTGCCCCGCTGAAGGACGCTCCATGGCCGGTGGATCGTGAATGGGTGGTCGAGAAGACGGCAGTATTGGCCGCTAGCGGGTTGATGAGCGGAACTGGCTGCGTCGCCTCTGGGTCGCGCGTCGAGGCGCGCGCTATCGTTGCCGCAGCCACCGGCGCTCGCGTCAACGGTGATCCCGTTGTGCTCCGGCTGCGAACGGCGCGCGAAATCGGGGGTTCGGAAGCGGGCGTCTCCGTGCCGACTTCCACGTCCCAAGCCGACTGCGCTGCCGGGTCGCACTGAAGCTGAGCTTGATGGCTGTGCCTCACTTCATCGAGCTCGCTGCGAAGCTGAAAGCACTGATTCTCCCACTCGTCTCGTGCCTCGTCGAAAGCACGGCGCACGTCGTCCAACTGAGTTTGCAACGCGATGACTTCGTCTTGGGCAGCTTCCAGCTTAGCGTAGACCTCCACTCGTACCTCATCCCGGTCGCGTAGCGCTGCATCATGGGCCTCCTGTAACTCTGCACACAGCCTCCTGGCGTCCTGAACCTCTTGCCAGGCCGTCTCCAGGGCTGCTTGTAACTCGCCTTCGACAAGCGGTGTCGTTGAGCCACGCCCTGAAACATTGTCGATGCCGCCAAGGCCAATCACTGTCTTCGGCTCGTCCCGGAGATGCTCGAGCTCGCGCTCTGCCTCCATTACCTGTTGCCGCAACTGGGTCAGAGCGCGGTCCTTCTCTCGCAGCTGAATTTGCAGGGACGCCAAGTCTGCGATGCGTCTTTGCTCCAGAGTCGCGCGCGCTTCGTGCATCGTCCGCAGTGCGTGGTCGCGCTGTTCGATGACTACGGCTAGAGGCACCGACATATAGCTCACCGTCTGCCGTTCCAGTTCTTCGTTGGCCGCTCGAATGGCCTCAACAGCTTTGGCCTCGTCTCCGGTACTGACGAATCCGCTCACTCGCGGCGTTGTCCCATCGGGACCTTCCATAGTAGCGCGGCTGCGAGCGGTGTTTGTCGCGGATTTATTCATGGTAACCTCCAGCTGGTGTGCTCTTGAAACGTAAAGTAGGGCTGAGCTTGCTTCGGTCGCGGGCTGCTTCAAGAACTGGCCCTCATGCTGTCTCTGAGACGCGATAACCTTGGATGCCCGCGTCAACCGTGGCAAGAAAACGGCTGATCGGGTACGGGTGTTAACTTGTATGTCTGGATGAAAGTGGCCGCGGGTCGCGGTTTGACGGCGCACCAAGCTCAGTTGCGTGGCGGCCGGGGGCCGCGCACCAAATCGTCCGTGGCTGGGATCAAAACGGACACCGCCCGCCGGAGTTCAGGTTTGTGCGCCACTTTGATAGAGCTGCCGTGCAAAAGTTTGGGCTGGCATGACCCCGATCCTCGAACGACCAGCGGGCCGCAGGTGGGAAAGCTGCGTCAGATGTTCAGCGTCCTGTGCACGTCGCCGATGCGGGACAGGGTTGACTTTCTCGGTGTGTGCCGATAGCAAGCCAGCTCCAAATCTCGGGTCATTAGCTCAATTGGTAGAGCAGTGGACTCTTAATCCATTGGCTGAAGGTTCAAGTCCTTCATGACCCACCAGAACTAACCCGTCGTAACAGGCGGGTTTTTTCTTGGCGTGTGGCTACCGCGACGTTGCACGTTCACCTGATGGCCATCCACCCTCCTGGACCCAAGCCTGATAGATGGCGCTGGCTGCCGAAGCCGAGTCGGCACTCGAGGCAAGGGGAACGTGGTCCGAGTAAAGCGTCGCTCGGTCGTAATAGAAGAGCCCAGCAGGCGTGGGACTGGGAGCAACCTGAATGGCTGCCGGGGATGCGACTCCCGCTACCCGAGCCAGTTTCAGCCGCTGGACACCTTCACGCGTACGGCCGCCGCGCGCGACGTGGGCGCTCCAAATGACGCCGGGATGTGCACCCGGAGCGCCGCTTTCGGACTCAGTGGTAACGATCACATGGCAGCGCTCGGAGCACTGCAAAGCGAGCGAAACCCCGCGTGCTGGCAGCGGGGCATCATGGGTGTCGAGGAGCTGGCCTTGGGCGTCTAGCTCGACCACGACCACCCGATGCTCGGCCCCCTTTTGCTCGAGCCAAGCCAAGGCCAAGCCGTCGTTCCACGTCCGCAACCGTGGCTGGCTGCGCCGCCAGGCCGCATCAACGTCGAAGGGGGGCGTAGTCGCTACGGGACTTGGCCGCAGGCTATTTGCATCGAGCGCCATCCAACGTAGGCCTTCGCCTGAAGCCGTCACCTCACTGATGACTGCCCACACGCCTTTGGCGGTGGTCCCAAGCTCGATCCCGGCCAGCACGCCCGTGCCGGTGAGAAGCTCGATGTTGGGGGACCTGCGGCCGAGCGTCTCCCCAAGGTGAGCCACGTGCGCGCCTGTGACTCCTGCGTGCTCGCGCACCCAGCCTACGAGCCACCCAGCTCTCCATATCGTGGCCGCGACGTCGAGCACCTCGCCGGATTGGCGTGTAAGCATTTCCTGCCCAAGTTTATTGCCCCGGGGGTCGAGCAAGGTGTTGAAAACCTGTGGGCTGGAGCCGTCGATAGCGGTCCAAGTGAGCAGCGCGCGCGTCCGGGACGCCGTCAGTTCGATTCCGGCGACGGAGCGGGCTCGAATCGATACTGTGCGCTCCTCGGAGGAGTCGGCACGAGAGCTGTGCGGCTCCGGGGTAGCGGTCAACCATTGCGTTTTCAAGCGAGCCCGTACGGGCGCCAAGCGTCCGTCTGGCGCTGGCAGCTTGGGGATCTCGTACGGAATGTTTGGGTCGAAAGCCGTCAACCACGCCACCAAAGCGCCGTCATCGAACTCGTTGCTCGAAATTGCCGCAAGCTCCGGAGTGACCAAGACGGCTTGGAAAGCCGCGGCGTCGTCGGCAGTGACTTGCAGGAGTTCCGGTTCGACGGCTGGTATGCCGCGGCTGTCGCTGGTTCGCACGAGCACTCGAGCCGCCTCCCCGTAGTAGGCGAACAAGCTAGCGCAGCGCTCCCCGTTACACTGGAAGTCCCAAACCAGATCGGGGGTTTGGTCCATGGGAAACCAAAAGCTTGCAGAGCGCGGTGACAGTTCCTTGGTCAGGTCGACCAGGACCGGTGAAGATGGTGTTACGCAGGGGCCAGCACCGACACAGGCGGGGGCAAGCGCCGCTAGACCAGAATCGAAGGCGACGAGCTCGGGAACAGCCCCGCGGCTAACTGCCCAGTCAGTTGCTTCGGTCCCTGTGTTCGCCTCTTGTGGCGCGCGAGGCAGCCTCAAACTCGGTCCATAGGCGCGACCTCGAGCATCTACGCGTGCGATGCGATACTGGCCCGGCTCCTGAGCTACGTTCTGCCAGAGCACGTAACTGGATTTCCCGTCGGACTCGAGCGCGACGAGAGACTGCGCTCCCCTCGGCGGCCGCATGAGCGCGGGCGTAGAGCGCAAACGGCCATCCGCTGATAGCAAGGCGGAAAACAGTTGTGGTTCGAGCACTCGGCGGTCGGTAAACGCAATCAGGACGTTGTCGCCCGACCGAGCCAGGTCGAGGTCTGGCTCAGCCGAGTGTTGGTCCGTGATTACCAAAGGCGCGGCAGCCACACCGTCACCATCGATCGGCACTGCTTCAACGTTACCATCGGCGGTCACTACACCGAGCATGGCGCTCGGCGGTGTACTTAGCACCTGCCACGCCCGAGCATTGTCGTGCAGTAGTGAGGGTGGCGTTCGCGGGTGCCCCCGCTCGTCGAGCCGCAGAGCAAATAGCGCAGCGCGTTGCTCTTGCGCTTCCGCCCATACCACCAACGTACCAGCTCTACTTGGAACGAGGTCAATCCACACCACCCGATTGGCAGTACGGTGCAACGCCTCGGAGGGAGCAACAGCCGTGAGCTCGTGTCCGATGGCAAGCGCGCTCAGCAGGTAGCCTGCTTCTGTGGCGTGAGAAGCGACGAGCATGCTCACCGCTTGCCGGGGTGTGGTGCGGAAGCGAACGAGGTCTGGCTGACTCGAGGCTGCCATCAGGCGCTGAGGAGCGCCTACCGGACGCCCATCTGGCGCAAACCTGCTGGCAAACCACGCGAAGGATCCTTCCGCTTCCGGCGCGGCCCACGCAGCCAGCCAGCCGGTGCCGGCGGGGGACATGAAGGGCCCGACGGTTCCGGAGGGTACTTCGATGCTGATTGCGGACGGGCCGCGCGTCCGAGCCCGCTCCGCGATTGCCGACACGGGGGCGTCGGCGGTCGCTCGGCGCCCACCTTCACAGCCAAGCAGGCTTGAATGGCAAAGCAGGCATGACAGCGACAAGAACCAGATCCGCATGGTCGGGCACCCTAGCGTGGCCACGCCAGCGGGAACAAAAGATGTTTTGTTCAAGCGCCATCCTTGACACCCCGGGGAGGGTGGCTACGTTCCGCGGCGCATCCGAAGCGGCAACGTTTCGGTTTCTGGCGCGATGGTGTTGGGGCAACCCGGGCCACTTGGTCTTCAGCGGCGATCGAAATTTCATTTCGATCGCGACGCCGGATACCGCTTTGAGAAAGCGCTGGATAACCGAAGCCAGTCGCGTCGAGTCAATCAAACCCCGGAGTTCTCACCAACTCCAAACCCCATAGTTTCACAACCCAATCAGGGAGGCTCGATAGCCATGAACATTCGACCTTTGCAGGACCGCGTCATTGTTAAGCGCGTAGCAGAAGAAGAGAAAACCAAGGGCGGGATCATCATTCCGGACTCGGCCAAGGAGAAGCCGATCGAGGGACAGGTGATCGCTGTCGGTAAAGGGAAAGTTCAAGAGGACGGCAGCGTTCGCGCTCTCGACGTCAAGGCGGGTGATCGCGTGTTGTTCGGCAAGTATGCCGGCACCGAGGTGAAGCTCGACGGTGAGGAGCACCTCATCTTGCGCGAGGACGACATCCTTGGGGTAATCGAAAAGTAAGACCGCTGAAGCTTCAGCTGAAGGAGAAAAGATAATGGCTGCAAAAGAGATTGCCTACGACGAGAAAGCTCGTGCACTCATCCTCAACGGCGTGAACGCGCTCGCGGACGCGGTGAAAGTGACCCTCGGTCCCAAGGGACGAAACGTGGTCATCGAGAAGAGCTTCGGTTCGCCGACCATCACCAAAGACGGCGTGACGGTGGCTAAAGAGATCGAGCTCGAGAACAAGTTCGAGAACATGGGCGCCCAGATGGTGCGCGAAGTCGCGTCGAAGACGAGCGACGTGGCCGGCGACGGCACCACCACCGCGACGGTGTTGGCGCAGGCGATTTTCCGCGAGGGTTCCAAGCTAGTGGCTGCTGGTCACAACCCGATGGAGATCAAGCGCGGCATCGACAAGGCTGTCGAGGCATGCGTCGTATCCTTGCAAAAGCTCAGCAAGGCCACGAAGGATCCCAAGGAAATTGCTCAGGTGGGCACCGTTTCGGCAAACGGCGACGAAACCATTGGTCAGCTGCTCAGCGAAGCAATGGAAAAGGTCGGCAAGGAGGGTGTCATCACCGTCGAAGAGGCGAAGAGCGCCGAGACGTCCCTGGATGTCGTGGAAGGCATGCAGTTCGATCGAGGGTATCTCTCTCCGTACTTCGTGACCGACCCGGAGCGCATGCAAGTTCACTTCGAGGATGCGCACATCCTGCTGAGCGAGAAGAAGATCAGCAACATGAAGGACCTTTTGCCGGTCCTCGAGGCGATTGCCCGTCAGCAAAAGCCCCTGCTCATCGTTGCTGAAGACATCGACGGCGAAGCGCTTGCAACACTAGTTGTAAATAAACTGCGTGGAACCCTGACCTGCGCTGCCGTCAAGGCTCCCGGCTTCGGCGACCGCCGCAAGGAGATGCTGAAGGACATTGCCGTGCTCACGGGTGGCCAGGTGATCAGCGAAGAGCTGGGCCTCAAGCTCGAGAACGTGACGATCACCGATCTGGGCCGAGCCAAGGCCATCAAGATCGACAAGGACAATACGACGATCGTCGACGGCGCCGGCAAGAAGGAAGACATCAAGGCGCGTCAGCAAGAGATCCGCACGCAGATCGAGAACACCACGAGCGACTACGACCGCGAGAAGCTCCAAGAGCGCCTCGCCAAGTTGGTTGGCGGCGTGGCCGTGATCAAGGTCGGTGCCGCCACCGAAACCGAGATGAAGGAGAAGAAGGCTCGGGTAGAGGACGCGCTGTACGCAACGCGAGCTGCCGTCGAAGAGGGCATCGTGCCCGGTGGCGGCGTGGCTCTGCTTCGCGCCCAGAAGGCCCTCGACGAGCTGAAGGTGGACGACGAGCAACGCTTTGGCGTGCAGATCATCCGCCGCGCTCTGGAAGAACCGATGCGCCAAATCGCCGCCAACGCAGGTGAGGAAGGCTCCATCATCGTTCAGCGCGTACGTGAGAGCAAAGGTGCTCAGGGGTACAACGCCCGCAGCGGCCAGTTCACGGACCTCATCGCTGACGGCGTGATCGACCCGACCAAGGTCGTTCGTTCGGCACTCCAGAACGCCGCGAGCGTTGCCGGATTGCTCCTCACCACCGAGGCTTTGGTGGCGGAGAAGCCGAAGGATGACAAGGGCTCGTCAGCAGGCGCTCATCAGTCTCCTGAGTTCTAAGTAGCCGTTTAGCGGGGTCACTCGAAGCCAGAGTTCCGTTCGTTGAGCGGAATTCTGGCGACGACCAATCCCATCGGCGCTCTCTCTTCACAAGGATGGCAAGAGAGCCGACCGGTGGGATAAAGCGGTACTGCACACTGCAGCACGGCGAGAAGTGACTCCGTCAACAAAGCTTGAACGATGCGCCCACTTGAGGGCACTAAAGAAGCCGTCGCACCTCGCGTCGGCTTCTTTGCGTTTGTCCACAGGTGCGACGACGCGTCGCCAAGGATCTCATGTCTGCTCTCTTACCCATCCACTCCGCCCCTCGGAGGTGCGCATCCAAAAGCAGGGCTTGGCCACGCCTTTGGATGGGGTCGACGCTGTTGGTTGCCTTGGCAGGTGCATGTCGAGGCGATACAGAGCAACCGCGGGTTTGCGGGGCACCGCAGCCGGCGTTTCGCCTCCATGTTCACTCGTTGCAGGGACCGCTGCCCGAGCTTCTGGACATCGAGGTCGGGTTTGGCGGGGCGCAGAGTGAAGCCTACCGGTTGGGCAGTGTATCACGCGGGGACGTCGTGTGTTGTGTGGCGCTGGCCGAGCGTGACGACGCGCCGACCCGCATCCCTTGTGCTGGGGGTACTCCTTCCGCCGGTGCTAGCTCCTTCCTGCTCTCCAGCATCGAGGCTGGCGGCAATAGTCACGTCGAGGCCGGCTTGGTGAATTCAACGGACGCGGGATTGCCGGACGCGGGTGCGCCGGATGAGGTGAACCATGTCGTATGCGACCTTTGGACCAACGGAGCGGCGGACTTGACGGTCCTCGTCGATGGCTTGGAGCGTGTGCAACAAACGCTGCCTGCGCGTCAACAGGAGGCAGGGGAGCGCTGCGGGCTGCTAGAAACAGTTGAAGCCGTATTGGTCTTGGACGCGCCAGATGCCGGGGTCGTGCTTCACCCCTAGTTGAGTGCGGCCGACTTCAGCTTGGCTTAGGAGTGAGACGCCTCTTGCTGGGCTCGACCTCGTGCAATCACTCTTCAAAGGTTACGAAGTTGCCGCTGAGCATGAGCAGCGATAGCACCGTCCAGCAGTGATTGTAGTAGCGGCTGCGCGCCAGTAGATCGCCTATGCGGACGCGTTCATAGGCTTCGTTGAGAAACGCTTGATACGCAGGGTCGTGCATGGCGCCCGTAGCGGCTGTGCCCACGAACACCGCGGACCCCGCATTCAGGCGCGCACTGTTGGGATCCGGTGCGGGACTGCCATCGAGCGCGTAGCCGTCTACGATACCGTACGCCCCCTGCTGGGCGTAAAATGAGGTGATGCGCTGGAGATAGCTGCGGGCACGGGGATCACGCGCGACGGCGAAGTCGAGCGCTAAGCGAAAGGGGGTGCGCGCGGAGTCGTACTGGAAGTTGGTCAAAGCGCCTGGAAACGCTTCGATGGGCTCACCCCGCGACGTGCACCATGCAGGAACGAGTCCGTTGTTTCGGTTCCCGTTGCGATCGTTCTGAGAGCACTCGAGGAGCCGGTAACCTTCGTCGATGACCCGGTTCCAGCCGGCGACATTGCCGGTGATTTCACCAAAGAGACGGTATTGATTGGGGGCAAAGTAGGAGGGATTGAAGACGTCGCGGCCCTTCCAGTCGTCTCCCGGGATCAGCATGTACGGCCAATGGTCGTGGTCCACCTCGTGCGCATAGATGCTGTCGATCAGGCGTCGCGCGCTGTCGTCATAAGTCTCATGGCAGGCGCCACGTCCTCCCCACTGGCGGCTCGCCATGATGAGAGCCCAAGCCATGTCCTCGTCTGCATCAGTGGCAGCTCCAACTCCCAACGGGGCGGAACCGTCGGGAGCGATGTACCAATCCATCAGCCCGTTGCCGTTCAAGAAGCACTGGGCATAGCGCCAGAAGTCATCAAACAGCGCTTGGTCGTCGAACATGACGGCGATCAGCATGCCGTATGCAACGCCTTCCGAAACCGTGGAATTGGGTACACCATCCGGGGTGTCCGGTCGACGGGGGCGGGAAAAGCCGCGAGCGCCGTGGCGGGTGACGATTTCGTCGCGCCACGCGCGGAACGCACGCTCCGCGTCGGCATGGTGAGCGGCTTCAGGGTAGGCACAGTGGGACAAGCGTTGATTGTGCGGAAACGGAAAACGACCCATGCCGACGGTATAGCGATGCTCCTGTCAGGAACTGAAGGGCAGAAGAGGGGTGCTTAGATGCGGCGCACGCCCAGGAAAATGTAAGTCCACGCGTAAAAGCGTCGCGTCGCGGCAAGCGTGCGTGCCGCGGAGCCCCGCCCCAACGTGCCGTTCGCTCAGAAGCCTTCTTCGCTTACACCAAAGCGTGGTGTATTCAAGCGAGCACGAGTGGAGGCGTCCGTCTGCTCCGCTTGCGACGCCTCGGCTCCGGCTGGCCCTTGCGTCCAAACCACTGTCACTGATGAAGCGCATCTCATTTTATTCGCTCAAACGACCGCTTCAGGAGCGGTTCATTGCCGCCACCGAGGGGCAGACGGTGCCCGTACCCTTGGCTGTAAGCGCACGCAGCCGTTCCTTCCCGTTTCGGTGGGTGTTGGCGAGCGCCTTGGGGTTTGGTGCCTTCTTTGCGGCGGTGGGATGGGGATACGGCGAAGTGAACAGTACACTGTCACTCGTCTCGACCCCGGCAATCGTCGCTTATGTCGTCCTGCTCGCCGTCGCGCTGTGGTGTGCCATTCAGGCGGCAGCTGAGCTCCGGCAGAAGCGAAATTCACCGTTTGAGTTGGCTACGTACCTATTCCCGGGCGTGCTCATCGACGCCAACACCCCTCAGTTGGCGAGCTTCCCGCTTACGGACGCTTCGTTTTCGCGCGCAGGACGCCGGCTCGAGGTGCGTCTAGCGGACCGCGTGCACGCGTTCGTGTCCGCAAGCGAGCTCGAAGCGCAGGCTTTGGAAGAGCGCGTGCAAGCGGCGATGCAGGAGGCGGAGGAGGCTGCGAAAATCGGGAGCGAATGGCACCGTTTCGATCCGTTGGCGGAACCACGCTATTCCAGTCCACTGGTGGCGCGCGAGCGACTCACTCCTTACGCTCCGCGATGGGCGCGGTGGGCGCCAGTGCTCGCTGTGGCGCTCGCGGCCGTCATCGCCCCGACGGTTGCCTTCGCTCGCAACGTGTTGAGTGAGCGCAAGATGTATACAGATGCGGTGAGCGCCAACACGTCGTTAGCCTATCAGGCTTACTTGGGCCGGGTTGGTCCAGAGAGACGCCCGGATGTGGTAGCCGTGCGCTTGCCGAGTGCGCGGCTTACAGAATTGCAAGCAGCCGGAGACGTCGATGCGCTGGAGCAATTCGCCATTGCCCACGAGCAATCGCAGATAAAGCCCGCCATCGACGCCATTCTTCGCCAAGCACTGTTGGAAGAGCTCGTTGACGTTGCCCGCAAGGAGAGCGTGAGCGAGCTGCGCGCGTTCATTGCCAAGCACCCCAAGCACGACCTCGTCAGCGGCGAGATAGCCAACGTCAGAAAGCGGTTCGTCAAGCGTTTGCACGAGGCATTCGTGGCGGAGCACGCTGCTGAAAACGAAGGCGTCGCTGAAGCGTTCGGTGCGCTGCTGGCTCACGCCGTAGCAAACGGTCCGGAATTGACCGTTCGCTTCCAGCGCGTGGTGCTCGACAAGGTAGCGCGAGCGGACAAGGTCGTGAGCAACAGTAAGTTCTTCGTCCCGTCGATGCTGCCCTCCCAGTACTTCGACGCCAAGCGCTCACGGGTACGCGAACAGCACCTGTTCGACACCTTCGAGCGTCGCTTCAAGAGCGCTTTCGAACCAGAAGTCCTCTCTCTCGAGCTGGGCGAGCCGATTGAGCCAGGTCAGGAGCTAAAGCCTCAGCCGGAGCGACCGGTCGTGCTCATCTCTCACAGCACGACCATGGGTGGTGGTATCGGCAACACGCGTCCGAACGGCATATTCGTCGGGGTAGGCCTAGTATTCGAAGCCCGTTTGTTCGTACCCGGTCGAGCCGAGCCGCTCGAACTGCGGTACTCGACTTGGCGCATGCCCGACTTGCTCAAGTTGCGCGAAGGGCGCATAGGTGTCCCTCAGGTTTACGAGCAGATGGCGCAGGCGGCGTTCGAAAATTTTGAGCAGCGTTTGGCGAACTGGCTAGTACGCGAGGCCAAGGCGCGCTGATACGCCGTTGACCACGAGCACACTGCCAGCGGCGGCTCACTGCCAGCGGCGGCTCACTGCCAGCGGCGGCTGATGACGCAGGCGTTTACCCCGCCTACGCCCATGTTCAGCTTGCCCGCGTACGCTCCAGCGACTTCTACCGGTTGGTCGAACACGTAGTTGTCGTGCAGCTGCCGAAGCTCGCTATGGAGCTCTTCCTTCGTCAGCGCGGTGGGGAATAATTGGCCTCGCGCCAGCCCCAGATACTGAGCCGTGAGTTCCCAGCCGCCGCACGGGCCCATGCCATGGCCAAAGGTTCCTTTGCGCGCGCTGATGACCACGCTTGGCGGCAGTACCTCGCGCAGGTTCTTGACCTCCTGGTAATCACCCGGGGTCGCGGTGGCGTGCAGATCCCACGTCGCCAAGTCTTCGGGCGCGACTTCTGCGGCGCGAAGCGCCGACTGAATTGCCTGCTGCGGGCCATCTTTCGAGGGTGTGATGATGTGATCGGCGTCCGACGAAAGTCCGACGGCCAAGGGCTCCAAACCCAACGGCTTCAATCCCAGAGACTCGCAGTACTCCTTGTCACCGATCACCCAAACAGCGGCCCCGCCGGCCACGTGAGTACCCGCCAGGCGCGCCAAGGGTTTGGATACTGACCCGTCGCCAGCGACTACTCGGGCATTTGAAAACGCCCCCACGGTCAAAGGATGGGGCGCCGCGTCAGTGGCGCCGATCACGGCCAGTCTCGCTTCTCCCCGGCGTATGGCATCCATGCCCAGTTTCAAACTCACCCCGAAGGTGGAGCAAGCAGCGACCGGCGCGAAACTCACACCGCGGATTTTGCCAAGCATGGAAATCTGGGCTGACGGCGTGTTGGCAATGTTCCAAAGTAGGTTTGGACTCACCGAAGCCCACGGAGGCTCAGGAGCGCCGCTTTCTTCTTTGAAGCGAGCTACCCGGCGTTGCAGCTCGCGCAACACCACCATCTTTCCAGTTTCGATGTTGCCCTCGATGCGCACGGTACACAGCTCGCGCAGACGAGTTACGTACGCTTGCAGTTCCGCGGAGCGCGGGGCCCAAAACGCAAACCACTCATCTTCGGCGAGCTCCCGATCATCCGCGTCGGCGACATGCGACGGATCGGGGGGACAGTCCTGGTGCACGTGGTTGCCGTTCAAGTGAGCGGCGAGCGCAGGGTTGCGGCTGGGTTCGCTGAAGTAACGGTTCCAACGCCGCTGAGCACGGTAATAGTCGACCGAGATCTTCGAGATCGTGGGCAACGCGCCCAAACCCGTTCCGACGCACACCTGCGCCCGAGCTTCGGGATCTGCCAAAGCCGCCTCCAACCTTGGCTCCGATCCAACGGCTTGGATGAACGCGCCAATCGCAAACAAACTCGTCTGGTCCATCTTGTCGACCAGTTGGCGAAAGCGATTTGGCGGGAAGCGTTTTTCCAACCATGGGCGGTATGCAGCAAAGTCGAACTTAGGCGTTCCCACCAAGAAGTTGTTTGGCCCAAAGCCTTCGAAGGGAGAAAGCCATGAACCTCCTTCAGCGAGTCGTTGCTCGAACTCCCCGACGTTGGCGCACTGCGGAGCCACGATGCCCCACCCATAGATGCCGACTCTTCGCACTGTCGCTGAGGCATACGACAACCGCATGCCGACGGCAATGGACTCGCTACGACGAGCGCTGTCTCATTCGACAGCGGCCCCAAGTGCGAAATCTAATTCGCGGCAGGGATACGTTTGACACCCATGTACTTGTGCAAGACCTGCGGTATCAGAACGCTGCCGTCGGGTTGTTGATATTGTTCCAGAATCGCCACGACGGTGCGTCCCACGGCTAACGCCGAACCATTCAAAGTGTGCAAGAACTGCGGCTTTGCTTTTGGAGCGGCGCGGTAACGGATCTTTGCTCGACGCGCTTGGAAGTCTCCAAAGCAGCTGCAGCTCGAAATCTCTCGATAAGTATCTTGACTTGGGACCCACACCTCGAGGTCGTAGCACTTCAGGGCATTCGGCCCGAGGTCACCGGCGCATAGCTGCGACACCCGGTAGTGCAGTTCGAGCCCCTGCAGCACGGCCTCGGCGTGAGAGACCAGCTTCTCGAGTTCAGCCAGCGACTGTTCAGGATGGGTGAAGCGAACCAGCTCGACCTTGTGAAATTGGTGGTTTCGGATCAAACCGCGCACGTCGCGACCGTAGGACCCTGCCTCGCTGCGGAAACACGGAGTGAACGCTGCGTACGCCAGCGGCAGCTGCTCTGCGTCGATGATTTCGTCGGCGTGGATGTTCGTCAACGGGACTTCGGCAGTAGGGATCAAGTACAACGTCCCACCGTCGTCATCGCCCTCATGGCGTTGAGTTTTGAACAGGTCTGCCTCGAACTTCGGGAGGTTGCCGGTGCCCTCCAAAGCGCTGGCCTTGACCAGATAAGGCGGCACTACCTCGGTGTATCCTTGTTGCTGTGTATGCAGGTCCAACATGTACTGAGCGAGGGCGCGCTCCAAACGAGCGCCGAGCCCGAACATCAAGCTGAAGCGGGCACCCGATAGTTTGGCGGCGCGTCCGAAGTCGAGGATCCCCAGCTTCTCACCGAGTACATCGTGAGCGCGCGGTTGGTAGTCGAACACGGGCTTCGCGCCCCACGTGCGCACGACGACATTGTCTTTTTCGCCTGCTCCGTCTGGCGTCGTCTCATGGGGCACGTTGGGGACGAAAAGCAGTTTCTGTCGGAGCAATTCTTCGACTTCCGACAACTGTGACTCGAGCTGTTTCACCTCGTCGGACAGCGTCTTGAGTCGTTCGCGATGCCCCGCGAAGGCTTCCTTGTCACCCGCCTTGGCAAGCGCGGCCATCTCCTGGTTGGCGGCGTTGCGCGCGGCTTGGCGGCTCTCTGTCTCGAGGATCAGTTGCCTGCGCTGGTTAGCGAGCTCGACGACCCCATCTAGGGATGCGGCGGCACTGGCTGAACGACGACTGAGTGCCGTCCGCACCGCTTCCACGTTTTCGGCCACGTATTTGGGATCGAGCATGGTCGCGGTCTAAATCGCTTCGGCGTCCGGCGCAACACTCAGCCACGCTGGCTGGCATCAAGGGCGTCAGTAGTAGTAGCCGAAGCCCAGCCCGAAACGAATGTCCGGGCCGTGCTGCCTTTGAACCGACTCCAACATGAGCAGGTGCGTCACGAGCGTGCAGGCGCGGAGCACCGCTCCTTCACAGCCCGTCCATCGGCCACCGTCGACGCTCTCGCCGTCGCGGTCGAACAGCACGACTTGGCCGTCGCGGCCCACTCTCAACCAGGCTTCCGGTGCCCACGGTGGCGCAGCGTTGTGCAAGCCAATGCGACCCCAGTAGGCGTGACTGGTCCCAAACAGCTGACCATCTGGATCCAGCAGTGCCACCGGATCGTTGGCGTCATCCACCACCCGCCCCGCCCGATCGAGGGCGTACACCAGTTTGTTTCCCTCCCAAACCCTGCCTTGGTCATCCAACCGCGTTTGGTCTCCGTCGACGTGAGTCAAGACGGACGCGGAAAAGGAAAGGGGAGCGCCGCCTTCTGCCCAAAGCGGAGGTGGAGAAACTTGGCAGCCGACGAGACTACTCGCCCAAACGGTCAGCATCGGCAACAGGATCGAAAACCGAGTCATGGCTAGATTCTGCGGCTTTTTTGACCAAAGCGCGAACACTACCTACCGTGATGGAGCCAAGTCTGCTCGCGTACCGCCAGCCAACGAGTCTACCGTGCCCCTTCCCGTTCGCCCCTGTGCCGAATTCCCGAACGATAACGACGTGCTCCACGACGGGTCCGTGTGGGTCTGTGCGCGTCCGACCGCTTCCGCACGGGCCGTGCTGCGAGCGCGAGCAACACGCCGGATCACCGCCGCGCTGCAGTCTGGAGAACGGGTAGCCCCAGCTCAGACGGCGTGCCCCGCTCTTGATGTTAACTGGGATCACTGTGTCACGGCCACGCTCGGCAACGATCACCCTCCACCCACCCTCGCTTCGAGCCCCGTTCACGATGTCGGAACTTCGTCGTCTTCGTCGCGCAGCAAACTCGATGTTTGGCCCCAGGCGTCGCTGCGCTGGAGCGAACTCATTTCCTTGCTGGAGGAGTATCTGACGGGGCTGGGGCAGGCATCTGCAGCCGCGTTTCTACACGCGGTGCTCGACTCCGGAGCGGCCTCTGAAGACGACGCAGCTGCAGGCGAAGCCAATCTGAGCGCAGCAACCATCGGCCGCCTCGAGCAAAGTGGCATTGCCGTACGCCGCGCAGGAGGCGTGGTGTTGACGCCAAGTTTCAGCGCGTCGATCGGCTCATTTCGTCGTGCGTTCGATGAAGGTAAGCTCCGCACGGCTGCGGCCCTACTATGGTTAGCCCAGTTCATGGCCGCTTTGGTGGGTGAAGCCTTCGAGCCCGACGACTTGCGGCACGGCTTGGAGAGACTGGACTTAGCGCAGTGGCTGAAGGACGCGGCATAAGGATACGGAGCGCGGCTACGCCTCCCGCGCTCATCGTGTCGTGTACGTGTGACGCACTTGGTGCGGCGAGCAAAGCTGTGTACTGTTCGCAAGCATGAGGCTTCGTACCTGGTTCGAGGAAGTGTGTCGAAGCATGGTGACGCTGCGAGCCGCGGTTCTCGTCGTGTTCGCCCTGGGCACCGTTGTCTTGGGTTCGAGCGCCGCTACTGCTCAATCATCCACCGACGACGGCACTTCGACGTTAGCGCCGACGTCTACTGAGGGTATCAGCGAAGCGCTCAACGTCGGCCTGGAAACGTTCAACGGGTGGCTCGCTAACCTCCTGTTTTTCAGCGTCACCGGGGGGTTCTTCGATCAAACCAAAGTCGATCCGCAAGGCAGCCCCGTGCTCGGACCAAACGGTCAACCTCAAATCGAAGCCGTCGGGTTCCCGTTCATCGTCTTCATCCTCGTTGCTGGGGGTGTGTTCTTTACTTTCTTTTACCGCTTCATAGGCATCCGCGGCTTGCGTCACGCGCTCGAAGTCGTGCGCGGTAAGTTCGACCACGCAGATGCCCAGGGCGACGTTTCTCACTTCCGTGCGCTAACGAGTGCGCTGTCTGCCACAGTGGGATTGGGCAACATTGCTGGTGTGGCTATTGCCATCCAAATTGGCGGACCTGGTGCCGTGCTGTGGATGATGGTCGCCGCATTCTTTGGCATGAGCCTCAAGTTCAACAGCTGCACACTGGCGCAGATGTTTCGGCACACCAACCCTGACGGAACCGTCTCCGGCGGCCCGATGTATTATCTGGACCTCGGGCTACGTAAGGTCGGAGGCGACCGCAGCTTGCTCGCGCGCATAGGAAAAGTGCTGGGCGTCTCCTATGCAATCATGATCGTGGTGGGCTCGATGGGCGGCGGCAACATGTTCCAGGCCAACCAATCCGTCGGTGCCTTGAACGAGACGCTCGCTCTAGGCGATACCGGCCGGCACGTCCTGGGCGTGATGATGGCGATGCTCGTGGGTATGGTCATCATCGGGGGCATCCAACGTATCGGTGCGGCTACTTCCCGAATAGTACCACTCATGGTCGGTGTTTATGTGATGGCGTCCCTGGCGATCATCCTGGCCAACCTAGCGGCAATTCCTGCTTCCCTAGCGCTGATCTTCAAGATGGCCTTCACTGACAACGCTTTCTACGGGGGAACCGTAGGCGTGATCGTCAAAGGCTTCCAGCGCGCAGCCTTCTCCAACGAGGCCGGCATCGGTAGTTCAGCTGTCGCCCATGCCGCCGCCAAAACGACCGAGCCCGTGCGGGAGGGCTTGGTGGCCATGCTCGAGCCAGTGATCGACACCATGATCGTTTGTCTCATGACGGCACTCGTGGTGGTGGTGACCGGCGTGTGGAACGATCCAGCCTTTGGAGCCCCTGGAGAAATCAGTGGCGTGGCGCTGACCTCGGCTGCCTTCGGCTCCAACATCAGCTGGTTCCCCTGGGTTTTGTCGGTGTGCGTGGTTCTGTTTGCTTACTCCACGATGATTTCGTGGGCCTACTATGGCGAACGCGGATGGATTTACCTGGTCGACCACTTTACACCTGGTCTCGGTCCACGCAGTCTCACGTACTATCGCGTGCTGTTCGTCGCTTTCGTGTACGTAGGCGCAGTAACGGAGATCACTCACGTGTTGACCTTCAGCGATCTCATGATTCTCTGCATGGCCGGCCCCAACATCGTCGGCGGCATGCTGCTAGCGCCAACGGTGAAGCGGGAAGTGGCCAATTACTGGCGGCGACGGAAGTCCGGCCCCCTCCAGGCGCTGGGGCCCACCTCTCGCTGAGGGGAAAGCATGATCGGACGCCGACGCACGATTGCCAGCGCCCCCAGGCCCGTATTACGGTCGCCGGTCCCATGATCATCGTGATGCACGAGGAGGCGCCCTCGGACGCCATCGAGGCCGCCATCTCTTGGCTGGTTGCTGCCGGATACGACGTTCACCGTTCGAGTGGCCACTCCCGCACGACCCTTGGCGTCGTCGGACCAGTCAGCTCGGACGCCATGAACGTGCTGCGCGAGTTCGAAGGGGTGGCTAAAGTGGTGCGCGTCAGCGAACCTTTCCAGCTCGCCTCTCGCCACTTCAGGCAAGAGCCTACGGTCATCGACGGCGAGTGGGGCACGATCGGGGGGCGCCGCCCCTGGATTGCCGTCGAACCCATTGGCTTGCCTGCGGAAGGCAACGACTTCCTCCTGCGTCGGCTGGCGGCGGGCCGTCCTTTCGATGCCGCCATCACCCGCGACCGCACAGCCCCGCGCAGTCTCGGCGCCTTGGCGTGCGTGTCCATCAATCCGTCCCCTCAAAACCAGCAGTACCCGGTGTTGTTCGTGGCCAGGGCACCCAGCGCCGGGGCAGATGGATGGATATCGCGCGCCGAAAAGGAGCTTCAGAGGAGTGACAACCGGGTGGTTTTGCTCGAGGCGGGTGGCGAGTACCCAAGCGGCGCGCGCACCCTCGAGGTCGCGGCGATTGCCCGCGCCAAACTCCGCACCCACCTTCCGATCGTCGTGGATGTCCCCCTCGTGGCACAGCAAGCGCGCTATTCGGCTCCCGTTGCTTCCGCGGCCATAGGAGCTGGCGCCGATGGCGTCATTTTGCGCGCCTGGCTCGGAGCGGCCGACGAGTTGCGGCGTGTACCGGCGACCATGAGTTGGGAGGCCGCCGCAGACCTGGCTGAGCGTCTGCGGAACATGGCCGAAGCCTTGCGCGGCTGAATCGCAATGGCGGACGCTCCCTTCCGATCGGTCACCGTCGTGGGCTTTGGCCTGATCGGAGCGTCGTTGTCTCTCGCGCTCAAAGGGCGGGACCCCGGCGTGCGAGTGACTGCCGTCGATACCGCCGAGACGCTGCGGTCGGGCTCCGTTTCTGCAATTGCAGACGCGTGTTGCGACGTGGCCGACGAGCACGCGGTGGGTCGCGCCATGCAGGACACGGAGCTGACCGTGCTGGCGGCGCCGATTCGCGCCATCGAGGCACACCTGGAGCTGGCGCTGAAGTCCTCGCCTGTGGTGACCGACTGCGGCTCGACGAAGCGCACTATCGTTGAGCGCGCGCGCAGTTTCTCCCGCCATGCTCACTTCGTGCCCGGTCACCCCATGGCTGGCCGCCCGCAGGGGGGCGCAGGCTCGGCGGTGGCCGAGCTGTTCGAGCAACGGCGTTGGATCTTGTGTCCCGAAGGAGTCGATGCCCAGGCTTTGGCGAGGGTGGAGCGCCTCGTGCGCTACATCGGCGCTGATTGCGTGCAGATGAACGCGGCCGACCACGATCGGGCCGTCGCGGTAACCAGCCATGCGCCTCAGGTTTTCGCTAGCTTGTTAACGGTGATGGCCCACCGCCTGCAGGCTGAGAAGGCCGCTGGTCCCGGTTACCTCAGCGCCACGCGGGTAGCGGGCGGGAACATATCAATGTGGAGGGATATTTTCAGCAGCAACGCGGACGCGCTGTCGGACGTGATCCTGGATCTCGCGGATGAACTAGCGCGCGCCGGACGCGCGCTGCGCAGCAACGACGTGGAGCAAGTGATTCAAGTGCTGAAGACCGCTCAGGAATTGCGAGTTGGATCGAAGCCAGACGCGTAGTCGAGCGCGCGGGGTGCCAGCGTTTTCGTGGCACAAGTGGCACAGGTGACATTTTTGGCTCAAATGGCCGATCTCGTGATGGGCGGAAGCGTGCTATGTAATTAGCCCTGTAGTGCTTATGCGACGCGTACTGTTGATCCCCGTGTTGGCCGCCTCCTGTGCCACACCTGAGCTCACCCGCATTGACGGGGTGCCAGAAGATCCGGGACATGTGCCGACGCTGCCGGGGGCACCAGACCACGCCTCACCGCCGCCCCCTGGCGGCACGGTGCCCAGCCCGTTCCCGGCGGACGGGGGGGTAGGGGCGGCGGAGCCCGTTTCGCCCAGTGCTGAGGTGCCGGCTACCGACAGTGCCGACGACGGTAATGTCACTGATGATGCCGACGAAACTGCCGCTTCCGGTGAGACCGAGGACGACACGGAGGATACGGCCGATGTCGACGCCACCGAGGGCAGCGCAGACTTGGATCCCGATGTTGATACGGGTGAGACGACGACGCCCGAGCCTGGATTACCCGGAGCAGATGCGAGTGCCGATCCCGGGGCCACGGGCGGAGCGGCGGGCGGTGGCAGCGATGCAGGCATCAGTGACGCTGGCGTCAGCGACCCTGATGAACGGGGAGACGCGGGGGATGCTGGCAGTGACGCCGAGCAAGACGCCGAGCAAGACGCCGATCAAGACGGGGCGCAATCCGCGGACGATGAGGAAGGCCCATGACCAAGCGTGAGCTCCGTACGCTCTCGCCTCGATCCAGGCGGCGCGCGCATCACTCGCCGATGATCGTTGCCCTGGGCGCGCTGCTCGTTAGCGGTTGCCTCGACCCGTTGGTGGAGGACCCAGGCGCCCACGACCTCGCTTCCCCTGGTGCCGACCCTGGTGGTGTAGCCCCCGGTTTACCTGGACCCGGCGGCGCGGCGGGCCCAGCTTCACCCCATCCCGCGGTCGAGCCCATGCCCGGGCAAGCTGTTCCGCCGTCGACCCCCGTGACGCCTGTGATGCCAGGCAACGGCGTGAACCCTTCGGAAGGCACGGGTCAGACGCCAGGCACAACGACCCCCTCCACGCCGGACCCCATCGACGTCACTCCCGCGCCGACGGCGGGCGGCGCAGATGGGCCGGCCAGCGCAGATGCGGGAGCAGAACCTGGTGCGGAGCCTCTGGAGACGGCCGACGCCGGTGATGCCGGCGGCGAGGTTGGCCGAACGCGAATTCAGCGCGCGCGACGCGACGGAGCCGACGCTGGCGATCTAGACGGCGAGCACTCTCACCAAATCGGAACCCACGACGCTGGCGCCGGCGCGTCGCGTGATGGCGGCACGCGCGACGATGAGGGATTCATAGACCGTCACGGAAGGGGCCGCTAACCCATGGTCGCGCGAAGCGAACATCTCCGATGCCTCGCGTTGGCAGTGGCTGCGCTTTGGGTCCCGGGATGTTTGGATCCGCTCGTGGAGGACCCTGGCTACAACGAAGCGCACGCGCCCGTTCCGGGTGTGCCCCAAGGTAACGTCGGACCAGCGTCGGGAATGTCGCCCACCGACCCAAGAACTGATGACGGACAGCCAAACACCGCCGGACCTACCGCTCCGCAGCAGTCGGCGACGCCCGTTGCGCCTCACGCCTCGGCGGGCAACGCTGCCGACTCCCCGACGGCTGGCAATACCGCCCCTGCAAACGATCCGGGGCCCTCATCCTCGTCCTCCGATAACGAAGCGGCAGCACCCGATGCGGCACCGCCTGTCGATGGGGCGCCCGATGCCGCGCCTGCGCCCGATGGGGCACCCGACGACGCCCTCGGGTCCGTCATGATCCAGTCCTACGAGTCAGACGCCGGGGCACCGGACGCCGGGACCGAACTCTAGGTCCGTCACCCTGGAGCTTGGCTCCAATGCGTGTTAAAGCGCCACCTGTAGGGGAGGTGCGGACATGACGTATGAGGGACAACGGCTAAAGCTGGTTGACGTCGAGCGCGGCTATGGTGCAGCCGTATGCGGGGATCTAATGGTTTGGGTGTGGCGTGAGCCGCCGCATTTTTCAGCAGCAGAATGCGCGTTGCAAATCCTGGCTCGGATTTCGCGGTCGGCCAAAAGCCAGCCAGGGCTTTGGGTCGTGACCCATCCGGGATGTACCATCCCCAGCGTCTCGGTGAGACGGCTGATGGCGTCGCACCTTCGCTTGTGCCCTCGCTTGCAATTCCACGGTGCGAGCGTGGAGGGGGAGGACTACGAGGGCACCCTCATGCGAGCAGCCATGCGTTCGATTGCCGTCGCCGCTGGGGTTCGCTCCGCGAAGATTGCTCCTGACATCACCAGCGTGGCGGCGGAGCTACCCGATCACTTTCCGGGTCTGGGTCCGGCGTGGGGGCAGCACGCCGTGCGCGCGGTTCGCGGCGCGATGGCTCACACGCCAGCTTGGGTGCCGCAAGTTTACGGTACCACGAGGGACGCGTCGACCGGCCCGCGAGGGGCACAGCCGCTCGTGCGTTAGGACCCGCTCCAAAATGGCTTGGGCCCCTGAGAACGTCGACGCGCACTGCCAGCAAGGCGCGAGGAGTCGAGCATACTTGGAGTATTCGAGCGACGAGCCACGCAGCTGGCAAGGATTGGAGCGGTGCTCGAACGCCAAGCTACTTCGGAGCGGGTCCTTCGTCAGTGTTGACGTGCATGCGATAGGGGCCGTCACCGCTTCGCTCTAGCTTTACATCGGCTCCAAAAGCTCGGGACAGTAACGGCTCTACCAAGACGTCGGCGAGGGGTCCGGCCGCAAGCGCGCGTCCCTCGCTCAGCAAAAGGGCGTGGTTGATGCCGGGTATCACCTCTTCGGGGTGGTGCGTCACGAGCAGCACTGTGGGACCACGGGGCAGCTGTTTCCCCAGCCACTGCAAGAAGCGATGACGGGCGACGGCATCGAGGCTGGTGCAAGGTTCATCGAGGATCAATAGTTCGGGCCGCCCCATCAAAGCGCGGGCGATGACCACGCGCTGACGTTCACCTTGGGAAAGGGCTGCAAAAGGCGAGCGTTCCAAGGTCGAGCAATGCAACTGTTCGAGCAGCGATTGGGCTGCCTCGACCTCGGCGGCTTCGGGCGTACCCCAAGCGCCGAACCTCGCCTCGGCTCCGCTGGCCACGACTTGCAGAGCCGTGTCACCGGGTGGTATCCGGTTCGCCGCCTCTGCGGAGACGAATCCAATGCGGCGACGGACCTGTCGCCAATCGCTCTTTCCGTACGTCTCACCGAGGACGCGCAGTTGTCCGCGGCTCGCGGGCACGAACGTGAGAATGGCGTTTAGCAGCGTGCTTTTTCCCGAGCCATTGGGGCCGATGATCGCGCTGTGCTGCCCCTGGGGCACGCGCCAGGTCAAGTCCTGCAAGAGATGACGCTGGCCGCGAGTTACCCCGAAGCCGTCGAGCTCGAGGGCGAAGGGGGTGTGCGCTTCCTTCTCGTCCGTCATTTATCCGGCGTCGCCCGCGTCGCCAACGGGGATGCTGTCCGTGGCTGTCTCGTCGGCGGTGGTCTGCACGTCGTCGCTCGTGCTCTGCTCGTCGCTCGTCGCCGCGTCGGCTCCTGACGTCCCGTCCGGACCTGCCAACGCATCGTCGATGGCTGCTTGGTCGAACCAGCACATGCCAGCGCGGCCCACCACGTCGATGAGCTCGGGATCACTGACATCGCACACCATGCCCGTCGGGCAATCGTCGTCGACATCACATAGCGGCAGGCACTGACCAACGTCGTTCACGCTCGAGGGTACCCCCAACGCATCCAAGATCTGCAGGTTGGGGATGCAAGCGGCCTGGGCATCCGGACCCACGCTTTCGCTGCCACAGATGATCGTCTCCGGATGGAAGTTACACACCGAGGTGCAGAAGCCAGTGGTAATCCCCTCGGCAATGCCCATGCAGGCGCCGCCCTGGCCGCACTCGCCCTCCCCGGCGCTTACGTCGCAAATCTCGCCGACAGCCTTGCCGGGAAGCTCTTCCTCGAGACACAAGCCGCTTGCCGTATCGCAGAAGGTACCAGACGCGCAGTCATCGTCATTGCGGCATTGGGGGTAGCAGGCACCGATGAACGTTCCGTCCTCGAGCGGTTCGTTGGACCCGGGATAACAAGTCTGCACGGCAGAGTCGAAGCACTTGTCCGCGTACGAGGCTCCGAACGTACACGCCTGAACGCAGTACATGTCGGATCCTTCCGAGACGCCCAGCGCGACGCACAGAGAGAAAGTATCGTAGTCCCAGCAGCCCTGGTTGTCGCTGCACGGGCTCGTGCAGATGCCGCCCCGGGGCAGAGTGCCCGAGTCGCTTTCCGTAAGACACGTCAAGCCGTCCTGACAATCCGTGTCGTCGTCGCACGGTACTCCGATTACGGCTTCGGGCAGCTCGGGGGTGGAGGTATCGGTCGTGTCCACACCGTCGGTCGTATCGCCGCTCTCCGTTGTATCGATACCGTCGGTCTCGTCACTCCCCGCGGTTTCGTCGCTCGAATCGTCGTCGTCATTGCCCGTCGTTTGAGGAGCGGTGAAACCGCCGTCTTCCACGGCGTCATCGGAATCAGCTGGCGATGAGGTGTCGTCGCCAATCTTCTCGTCCCCGCTACAACTCGCCGCCGCCAAAGCGAACAGAACCAAGCTCGAGATACGGAGGGCGGTGAGAGGAGGCATTGAGAAGCGCATCTGCAGAGGATACTGTCAGCTCGATATACCTGCACCACGCTTTTAGCGCTCAATGCCTCGGGGCTGTCGCCTTGCCTCGTGACGCCGTAAGCCACGAGAAAGTGTCACTGTGAGTGCACCGCCGTCGCGTAGCGGAGCGGAAATCCTGCCTGTCGCAACGGCACCTGGGGCAACTTTACCAGCTGGTCACGCGTTGGCCGCACGGTGGCAATTCGCGACGCGGTACCCTAGCCGCCTCGGGCGAGCCCCGCAGCGGTCGCTCACTCCGCGGCTAGGGGAAAGAAGTCGCGCCACTCGCGCGGCATGGCCTCGGCGTTCACTCGAGCACGACGCAGAGGGAGCGTCTTCGGAACGTGCGGCATGCGTACCGGTCGCAGGCCGGCTTGCTCGAGCGTACGGTTTCCCTTGCTCGCGTTACACGGATTACATGCAGTGAGGATGTTGGTCCACTCTGTTTGCCCGCCGCGCGACCGCGGGATGACGTGATCGAGGGTCAGCTGGCTCGCCGGTGCTGAGATGCCGCAGTACATGCAGCGAAACCCGTCGCGGAAGAACACGTTCATCCGCGAGAAGCGGACCTTGTACGAGGGCGCGCCGACCTTGCGCCGCATCCGGATCACGGCAGGTAACGGCAGCTCGACGGATGGCGAGCGGACGACTTCCGGATACGACACGACGAGATCGACCTTGTCGAGACACATCCACGTGATGGCATGCCTCCACTCGACGGCACGGTAGGGGACGTACCAAGGATTGAGCACCAACGTCAGTGCAGACGTGCACGGCTGCTGAGCACCGCGTGTCGAAACGGGCACACCCTGACTCCTTTGCAAGCGAAAGAAGTCTTAACTCTGCACCCAAACCGCCGATTGGCAAGCCTCGGCGCAACAACAGATCGCCTGGCGCCCCTACTCCCCTTCGAAGTCCGCGAAGCTCTCCATCGGTTGCAGCGTCTCGTACACGCGCGTGCGCGCCACGGAAACCCTCGAGTCGGCCATGTGCTCGGATGCTACCGCATGCAGCCACTCCGCCAAACGCTCTGACGTAGGCGTGAAAGGGAACACCGCTACCTTGATGCCGCCGGGTTGTTCATTGCGCGCACCGCACAGCTCGCCCTCGAGCAACGGTTGCGTCGTGCCGCAGTGACCATGCACGACCTCGCGTGATGCCACCAGCTTCTCGCCAACTTGTGCCAAACCTGGGCGGATCTCATCGTAGGTGGCTCGACCTATGGCTAGCGAGTGGTCCAACAACAAATGGCAGCGCTGCAGCACCTTCTCGTAGAGCAGATCGAAGTCTGCAACGAAGCCTTGGTGGTCGAGCTCTCGAGCGCGCAGACTCACTTGAAAGAGCCAGGTGTGGCCGTGAAGCGAAATGCACGGGCCCAGGTGCCCGCGGACGTGGTGGGCGAAGTGGATGTGAATCCCGGTCGTGACGGTATGCATGGGGGTCTGTGGAGATGGGGAAAGTGGGTACCGAGGTCAACCCCCGGCGCGATCGAAGGAAGCCTCACGACTCTAGCTGAGACATCTCCGAGGGGTGAGGTGGCGCTGGGAAAAAAGAAAGCTTCTCGCCCACTTCGTGCCCAGCTGGAACGGGCACACCCAACTCGTCGACGGAGAATACCGTCGGGGGGAGGCGCAAGGATTGGCGCAAGCGGTCCATCGTGCTGGGCACGAACGGATAGAGCATGATGAGCAGGTTCTTCAAAACGTAAAACGCGCTGTACAAAGCGTCCCGACGTTCGGGCTCCGGGTGCCTGTCATCGTGCGGCTTGTATTGCGTGAAGAGCGAGTTGATGAGTCGTGCGTAGTTCTCGACCTCGAACAGCATGCTCGGGTAGTCGGCCTTCTCCATAGCACGCACCCAACGCGCTACGATGCGCACCGTGGCGGTCTCAACCTTATCGATGAGTTTGCCGTCGGGAACCCGGCCGCCGAACTTCGAATGGGCCGCAGAGATGGGCCGTTCGAAGGCAGCATTCATCGGCCCGGCAAGGAACTTGTTACGTTCGTCCAACTTTTGGAAGTCGAAGTCGGAGGGCTTCTCCGATAGTCCAAGAAGCGCCAAGTAGTAGCGCAGCTGGTCGGCGGTGTACCCCCGCTCGTCGAGCAGTTGATCACCGGTAAAGTAGTTGCCGACGCTCTTGCTCATCTTTTCACCGTTAACCATGAGCAAGAAACAGCCAAAGACGTCGGTGAGCTGCAATTCTCCCGCTTGGGGGAGTCGGTGCACGTCGCTCTGGGTGCCCAGCCACATGGCGCCTTGCATGAGCACGTAAAAAAAGACGTTGTCTTGCCCGAGGAATTGGTAGATCCGCGCATCGGGGTCGCTCCAAAACTCGCGATAGCGATTTTTGTCCTCGCCCCGTCGAGCCAAGGCCAGTTGTGAAAACGTGATGGGGGCGATCAACGAGTCGGGCCAGACGTAGAGCGTCTTGCCAGCGAGATCGGGATCTTCGCCGGGCAGCGGGATCCCCCAGTTGATGTCACGGGTGATCGAACGTCGTGCCCATTCGTCGACCAACGCAGTGGCGATGCCCCGCGACGCCAGCTGTTCGCGTGCCCGATTCAAGTCGTCCCTGGTGCCAAATTGCAGGACGACCTGACCGCCAGAGGTGTACTTTGCCCTGTGCTTCGGAAGCTCGCCCTTGAGCGGCTTGTACTCCTCTTCGTGGGCACGCTCGAAGCGAAGCGCCGGTCGGACGCGGTCGAGAGCATCCGCCAAGGTCGCGTTGCGCCACGTCTTTTGTTTGCCTTCCAGCCATTCACGGAGCGTTTCGGCAACCTCCCACATGTTTAGCCATAGGTGAACGGTGTCGCGCAGCTCGGGAACCGCGTCGCTTACCGTGCTGCGCGGATCGGCGATTTCCGAGGGATCGTGCTGATGTCCGCACTTCGGGCATTCGTCACTATAGGCGTTGGTGTCGCGGCACTTGGGATTCGGACAAGTGCCCCGCACGAAGCGGTCAGGGAGGAAACGCTGCTTGTCCGGATCGTACCACTGCTGACTGACGCGCTTTTCGAGCAAACCATTGCTTTGGAGCTTGATGATGAATTGCTGGCAGACTTGCGTGTGCAGCGGGAAGCATTCGGGTTGAGACGTGCCCGTATAGATATCTAGGCCGACGTCGTAGCGCTCGAGGGTACGCGCTTGCATGGAGTGGGCCTCGTCGACGTACTGCCGCGTCGTCACCCCCGCCGCCAATGCACCAAGCTCACTAGCCGAGCCGTGCTCGTCGCTGCCGCAAACGAAAAGCACATTTTCGCGGCCGATCAGGAGCTCGAGGTAACGTGCCATGATGTCAGCGGGCACGTGGGCGCCCGCGAGATGCCCGAGATGGAGGGGGCCGTTCGCGTACGGCATCCCCGCCGTCACCACGGCCTTTTTGGGTCGAACCACGCGCTCCAAGACGCCGCGCACGTCCTGCGGAGGTCCCTGTTTGCCCCCGTGCCCGCCCGCGCCGCCTGACTTTTGCCCCGGATCTGAGGTCGCAACCATTCGGCCACCCTACCGTCAGGCGGGACAAGTCTCAATCGCCTAACGTGGGGGAGACCGAGGGCAAGCGCGGATCTATTGCTTTCCAACGCATCCTGCCTTACCGTTCGCGGCCCATGTATTTGCCCCTCTCCAAGAAGCCCCGCAAGACCAACCGCAAGCGCAGCGGCCGCCTCAAGGCCAAGCTCGCCGCGAAAAACCGTCGTCGTCGTCAGGGTTTGAAGAAGTAAGCGGCGCTGCGTCAGCCGCGCGACGCGTTGGGCTTCAGCCCCCGCTCCCGCGTCGCAGCTCGGTGAGCACGAGTTTACTCACCGCTTTGAGGGTCTCGAAAACACCCTCTCCCGAACGGGCCATGGCTTCGAAGTCCGGAACTCCCGTTGGATTGAGCTGCTGGCGAAGTTCTTCGACGTCCACAGCGTTGGGGAGATCGCGCTTGTTGTATTGGATGACGTAGGGGAGCTTGTCCAAGTCGTAGCCCTGCTCAGCCAAGTTGGTGCGCAGGTTGTCGACGCTTTCTAGATTGGCTTCCACGCGTTCAAGCTGGGAGTCGGCTACGAAAATGACTCCGTCCACGCCCTTCAGGATCAGCTTCCGGCTCGCGTCGTAGAACACCTGGCCCGGTACGGTGTACAGGTGAAAGCGGGTCTTGAAACCGCGGATCTCGCCGAGCGAAAGGGGCAGGAAGTCGAAGAACAGCGTTCGCTCCGTCTCCGTCGCCAGGCTTATCATCTTACCCTTGGCATCGGGATTCGTCCGCTCGTAGATGTGCTGCAGATTGGTCGTCTTGCCGCACAGCCCAGGTCCGTAATAGACAATCTTGCAATTGATCTCCCGGGCCATGTAGTTGATGAAGCTCATCGGGATTGCCTTCAGTCGTTGAAAAGATTGTCGATGTCGTCATCCGTGATTTCGGCGAATGGCGAATCGGCTCCGGGTTCCTGAACCTTGCTCAGAAGCGCCTCGAAGATGCGAGTGAGTTCGTCCGAGGCTTTCCTCACGCGGAGGCGCACTAAGCCGAGACTCGACTTTGAATCGAAGATCACGACCAGGATGACCCTGTTTCCCACTAGCTGGATGTGGATGTTCGCGTTCTCACCCTCGTGAAACTGTGTCGCGAACTCATTCTCTCTCAGCAGCTTAGCGATGCCTCCGGTCGCGGCAATGTTTCCGGCCGTGAGCGAAGCGAGCGACGTCGTGTCGATGTTCTCGACGTCTCCAGCTGCAGATATCAATTGACCATTTTTGTCGACGATGAACACGACCTTGGCGTTCGCTTCCCGGACCAAGCGCTCGACCACGCCCTGGATCTCGTGGAACTCCTCCTCGTACATCACCATCTGGGGATTAACCATTTGCGATCCTCCGCAGCGTGCGACCCAACCATCGCGTTGGACAGGACTCTCGCTTCCCGGCGTTGAAGACCGGTCGCGAGCGTCCTTGCGCGCGGGTAAGTTGCGACTCAATAAGTGCACACTTTCTAACTGTCATATAGCGTACCGAGCAAGCGATTCGGAGTTTCCGTCCAAGCGGCCTCTAGAAAAGCCGCATCGTCGACCCGCCGGATGGCGGCAGTCGCGAGCTGCAACGGCTGGCACCGATTCACAGGGTCCCCTCGCACCATTGCGTACCAGCTCGGGTTATGAGAGGCGTTGAGGCAAACACGATGAATACTACCAGGCTGTGGCTCCATCTACGAACGGCTTTTCTGTGCGCCGCTTTCGCGATTTGTTCAGCTGAATCTCGAGCATCAGGCCCACGGGCAGATGTGGCTGAATTGCTGAAGTCTGTTTCTGCGGTTCCACGCGAGGAAGCATACGTGGCCGTGCGTGAACTGTGGGCCATGTGGGGTGAGACGGAGCCGATGTCGGTTGAACTTGGCTTGCAGAAGATCGCCGAGTCGTCCCAAGTGGCCGCTCCCGTGCGTGCCTACGCCGGATTCTTTTCGAGTCGAGCTCGAGCGCGCCGCGGTGACCTGGCAGGAGCACGCCTGAGCGCCCGTGAGTTGGGCTTCGTCGACCAATGGTTGGTCGTCGGGCCCTTCGACAACGAAGGCAAAGCGGGATTCGAGACAGAGTTCGGACCCGAGGCGCAGGTGGATCAAGAACTGCTGCCGGGCCGTGTTTTCAGCGGCAAGGAGCGCCCCGTGAGTTGGCGCGCCACGCCGGAAGGCGCTTTTCCTTACGGCTATCTCGATGGCGACGCGCTGTTTCGGCCCGACCAACACATCTGTTACTTCGCAACGACCTTCGTGTCGTTGGAGAAGGAAGGGCCGGTGAGCCTTTGGGTTGGAAACTCAGGAGCCATCAAGTTGTTTCTCAACGGCGTCGTGGTTCTCGCCGATCCAGCGGTGCGGGGTTACGATGTCGATCGGCACGGCGTGCTGGTGCGACTTCCAGCAGGCACCAATCGTCTCACTGCGAAAGTGTGCGGCAGTGAGACGGCTCCGATGCTGTCGCTGCGCGTGGCGTCGCCCACCGGCGCTCCCCTGACCGAGGGCGTAGCGGTTTCGGCCGCTTTCGAGCGCTCGTCCGACGCGGTAAGCAATGCCCATCAGGCGACGCTACTCGACGCCGGCCTGGGCCCGCTGGCTCGCTTCAGCAAACGGATCCAGGCACGCCGGGTGCGCCCGTCCGCCAAAGAGGCGTTCGCTCGCTACCTGGTGGAAAGCAATGGCGATGACCCGGCCATACATCAAGCGCGGGACTTGGCTCGAGACGCTGCAGAAGCCGAACCCACCGTTCGACGCTTGCTTCTCGCTGGCGCGCTAGCGGAGGACTACAACCATGCGCGAACCTGGATTGAACGCGCTGAAGCCATGCCTGAGAACGACCCTCGCCAGCAAGCGGAGGTGCTGTTGGCGCGGGCCCGCATCGAACGAGGTGGGCTCAATTGGCGAGACGCATTCCCGTACTACAAGCGTGCCTTGGATCTCGATCCCACGTCGTACGATGCGCTGCAGGGGACCGTGGAATCGTACAACGAGGGCGGCTTACGTTACACGGCGCTGCAACTACTAGAGGCCAGCATTCGGCGTCAACCTAATGCCGTGAACGTGCTGAACATGTACACGTCGCAGCTACGAGCCCTGGGGCATCACGGCCAAGCGGATCGAAATGAGAGGCGCTACGAGCGCCTTCGGTTCGACGACACCACGCACCTGAACTCCCGGTTGGAGTTGGCTCTTGCGCAGCAGGATCGAGCTGCTGCCGAGCACTGGACGGAACGCCTGCTCGAACTAGCACCGGAGAATCTTTGGGCGCATGCCGTAGCGGCGCGTGCTTATCAGCAGCTGGGGCAGCCTGAAAGAGCACGGACGACGTATGAACGAGCGTTGTCTTTGGCGCCAGAGGACGTGAGCGTGTTGCGCGCCCTGTCGGACCTGCATGGTGAACAAGGCGAGCGCGACGAGCAGTTGCGGCTCCTGCGGACCATCCTTGCACTGCGCCCGCAGGCCAAGGACGTGCGGGAGTACGTCGAGCACGTCGAGCCCGAGCAACCGCGCGCCGACGAAGCGTACGCGTGGAAGCCCGAGCGCTTCTTGAAGAAGCGAAACGCTGATGCCGATGGTGAGACGCGGCGCTCGTTGGTCGATCTGACGGTGACTACGGTTTACGCAAACGGGCTCAGCAGTCAATTCCGTCAGGTGGTCTTTCAGCCGCTGAACGACTCGGCGGCGGCTTTGAGTCGTCGCTACGTGTTCGCGTATCAGGCCGATTCTCAGCGAGTCGAACTGCGCGGCGCTCGAGTATACCGAGCCGATGGTGGCATCGATGAGGCCGTTGAAACTGGTACGGACAGCGCCGACGATCCGTCGATCGCGATGTATACCTCAGCACGGACTTTTTACGTGCAGTTTCCGCGGCTGGATCCGGGCGATGTCGTCGAGCTCACCTATCGAATCGATACCCTTTCGGGTCGCAACGAATACGACGACTACTTCGGTGCAGTCGAGGTGCTGCAGAGCAGTGAGCCCGTCGGCTACGCCGAGTATGTTTTGATCACCCCAAAGTCTCGCGTCTTGAACATCGACGCCAGGGGCATTCCGGGCCTGCAGCAAAAGACCCAAGCGACCAGCGAGCAGAACATCTACCGCTTCTGGGCTGAAGACCTGAAAGCCATCGTTCCCGAACCGGCGATGCCGCCTTGGGGTGAAGTCGCGGGCCACATTCATGTCTCCACGTTCGAGGACTATCGAGACTTGGGGCGATGGTACTGGGGGTTGATACGAGACCAGTTCGACCTGGACGCGCAGACGCGCTTGTTGGCGGCGGATATCACCCGCGGCGCGAAGACCGAGCGAGAGAAAGTAGCGGCGGTCTACAACTGGGTCATCAACAACACCCGCTACGTGGCGTTGGAATTCGGCATCTATGGGCACAAGCCCCGGCGCTGCGTTCAGACGGTGGCTCGTGGCTGGGGAGATTGTAAGGATAAGGCCACGGTTCTCGTCACGCTCCTGAAAGAGCTGGGTATCGACGCCAAGATCGTGGTCGTGCGCACGCAAATGCGGGGACGCTTCATCTCCGATGTGGCGAGCCTCGCGCCGTTTGACCACGCCATCGCTTACGTGCCCAGTCTCGACCTGTATCTGGACGGCACGGCAGAGTACACGGGCATCGAGGAGCTGCCAGCCATGGATCAGGAGGCGCTCGCCATCATCGTTGATCAGGGCGATTCGAAGGTGGTGACGCTTCCGCTCCTGGCTCACCAAACACGGCGAGAAACGTTGACCAAAGCCAAGCTCAATTCCAACGGCAGCGGTAGCGTAGAGCTGGCAGCGACGGTCACCGGAGCGAGTGCTCCAGAGTGGCGACGCAGGTACGCCGCGGTCGACAAACGACGCGAACGTGTCGTTTATGACGTGTCTCAGATTATCATGGGATTCGAACTCAACGCTGGTCCCGCTGCGGTGTCGGTTGCCGCAGAGGATTTCGAGCAGCCGGTGCGCGTTCGTGCCGTGGGCAAGACGGACACCCTGGCTCGAGTCGACGGCACGCGCCTGACCCTGCCGGTCACGGTGCGCCGGCGTCTCGCCGACCAGTACGCGTCGTTGGCGCAGCGCAAGCTGGACGTGCGACTCCCGGTCTTCGGCACCGAACATTCGGTGTATGAGGTGGAGCTGCCGCCGGGCATGCAGGTGCTGGCTGGGCCCGAAGACGTTTCAGTCACGACTGCGTTCGGTGATTTCTCCATCAAGAGCACGCAAAGTGGACGTGTCGTGCGCGTAGAAAGCGCCCTCAGCTTGAAGACGACGCGGGTGTCGCCGCAAGAGTACACGCAGTGGCGCAAGTTCTGTCGAGCGGCTGACGCCGCCATGTCCGTCCGACTCGAGGTAGGTACACCATGAGCAATGACACAGGAGGCGGAAGCCGACGGCGTCCAACGCGTTCGTATTACCAGCGTTGGGGCCGATTTTTTGCTGGCTGCGGATTAGCATTGTCCCTGGCGGGCTGTGCGGTTTCGGAAGTGAAGCAGGCGGAAGGGTTAACGCCTGAGGACGCGCGACGGCGCGCTCTGGAGTCGCGGGATCCAAACCTGCTGGCGAGTTGGATGTTGACGGAGTTGCTGGCGCCCGAGGGTCGACCCGCCCGTGTTGCCGAGGCGAGGAAGCGTATGGACGATGCCGGCGCCGAGGGCATGTGGCCCGCGCTCGCCAGGGCGCTCCACGACGCTGGCCACGGGCGACTTGACCAGGCGCCGGCCCACTTTCTCGAAGTGGCGCAGTACGCCCGCCATAGCGAGCAGCCAGAAGCACCACTGTTGGCGTGGTATGCCACCACGCGCGCCATCGCGTTGAGGTCCAACGCCGCACACTTGTTCGAGGAGAGCAAGGCGTGGCTTCACGCTGCCATCACCCAGCCCAAGCGCCTGGGATGGCGTGCTCGCACCGAACTCGTTCATTGGCTGTTGCGAGAGAGCTATGCTGCGGCGGATCGCGACCTCGACGCGCTGGCAAGGCGCGAGCTGGGCTGCCTCGACAACGTCAGAATGGCTGGACCGTTCGGCAACGGCGTACCCGCTGACCAAGTGCTCGCGTTCGCTCCGGAGAAGGATTCACACTGGCCGCTGGAATGGGACGCCGATCCGATAGCTGGCCAGCGCCCCAAGCAGCTCGACGTGGAGCAAGAGGGATGTTCCGTCAACGCCGTGGACAATCCCGATCAGGGCATCTTCTATGCTCAGACAGATATCGTCATCGATAGGCCGACCCAGGCCATTCTCAGCGTCGAGCATGCCTTGATGGTGCAAGTAAACGGTGCCTTGGTGCTGGACCGTAGCGTGACGGAGTGGGGATCTTGGACCAAGGCCGGTGTTGCTTTGAATTTCGCCCCTGGCATACACCGCATTCAAGCCAAACTCCCGAAGGCGAATACCGCCTTTCGCTTGATGAATCTCGACGGCACGCCCCTCGGCGCCAAGACCATGCTCGAGCCGGCACGACTGCCCTCGATCATGGCGCCCGAAAGGGCAGGGGAAGCGAACGTACTGCGCCAATTCGTGACCAGAAACGGTGTGCGTGGCCCCGCTTCGGCGAGTCTGAGCTTCGTGGCTGCGGCGTTGAGCTCTCACGACTCGGAGCCTGAAGCAGCCGCCCTGTTGCTCGAACCGCTCGTGCGAGAACCAGAACGTGCCGCCGGACTATCGCTCGCTCTCGCCGCTGACATCGTCGCTCGCGACCCGATCTTCAACGAGGAACAGACGGAAGACTTGGTCCGCGAGCTGCACGTGCAGGCGCTGAACAGGGATCCGTCACTGTGGCAGTCGGAACTGCACCGTGTCAGCGCTCTAGCGAAGAGCAAAGGCCTGGTGGCGGCTGTCGACGAGCTAAAGCTTCTGAGTCGGCGCTTTCCCGCCGTTCCAGCATTCCTCGAGACTCTGGCGCGGGTTTACGGCGAGCTCGGCTGGAAGCCGGAGTATCGGCAGACCGTCCTGTTGCGCGCACAACGGTTTCCAGACGATGGCGACGGCCTCTTTGCCGCGGCACAGGTGTACGACGAGAGCGGTGAGACAGAAAAGGCCGCTCAACTGTACGAACGCGTGAGGCAGCTCGACCCGGATACCGAGGTGTTCGTAGGACGAGCCTTGGAACGCAAGGACTACGTTGGAGCCATCGAGGAACTGCGGCGTCTGCAAAAACGTCGACCCCAGCACCAAGCGTTCGCGGAACGCATCGAGGATTTGCAACGGCGCCATAGCGCTGACTTCGACGTCTTCGCGACGTTGCGTTCGGTGGTCGAAAAGAATCCTAGCTCCGGACGAGCGCGTCTCGCCTTGGCCGATGCGAAGTACGCGCGCGGTGACGAGAAAAGTCTCGAGCAAGCTTTGGTCGAGGCGGTTCGCGATGGCGCGGCCATTGGCCCATTGAAGGAGGCACTAGACCTGGTTGAGGGCATGACGGAGCTCGAGCGTTTTCGCTTGGATAGCCAACAGGTGATTGGCGACTACGAGGCCAGCGGCGTGGAGATGCCGGGCACGGCCGCACGGGTGCTCGACTACATGACGGTGTGGGTGCGGTCGGATGGGTCGAGCAGGATGCTGGAGCACGAGATCGTTCGCATTCAAAGTGGTGAAGCCATTGCACAATTCGCCGAACAGAATTTGGGCGACGGGATCGTGTTGAAAGCCCGCGTGATCAAACGTGACGGGCGTGTGCTGGAGCCCGAGCTCGTACCGGGCAAACCCACCATCACCTTCCCCCACGTCGAGATTGGCGACTACATCGAGACGGAGCGGCTGTTTGGCACCTTTACCCACGCCGAAGGGACGGCATACGACGGCCCGCAGTGGTTCTTTCGCGAGCAAAACGTTGCTTATGCCCGCAGCGAGTTCATCTTCATCGCGCCCAAAGATAGAGCGGTGGTCTTCACCCGCAGAGGTGGAGCTCCAGAACCTGCAGTCCATGACGAAGGTTACTTTCGAGTCTACCGCTTCAGGGTCGATGAAAGCCCTGCCGCCCCCAACGAGCCGTTCAGCGTACCGCCGAACGAGTACCTGCCCAATGTACACGTCGGATGGGGCATCGATCTCGAACGACGACTACTCGTCCTCAACAAGCGCGCTTTTCCCACGACACCTATCGATCCTCGGCTGGTGCGGATCGCGAAGCGCATCCTGGATCCTGTTGCCGAGCAGCCCGAGCTGGCGCGGGCGAAGGTTCTATACCGATGGGTGATGGATAACGTGCAGGACGGGGAAGAGGAGGACGGACGACGAGTCGTGGTTGGCAAGCGAGGCAACCGCTGGCGCGCTCTGGAGGAGCTGTGCCGCTCCGCCGGCATCCCTACGCGTTGGGTGATTGCCCGCAACGCACTGTTTCCCGACCCGCAAGGCCCAGTGGAGAAGGCGATTCAATTCTCGGAGAACTTGCTGCGCGTCGGGAGCGGTCCTCACGCATGGGTGCAGATGAACGAACGTTTCTTGCCTTTCGGCTACCTTCCGGCGGCGGTAAGGAAGATGCCGGCATACATGCTCACGGAGGGCGGTCCCGAAGCGATGACCGTGCCGAGCGGCGAGATCGACGATCACCTCACCTATCGAGGAGTGTTCGAGTTGGCCGCAGACGGCTCCGCCCGCGTAAAGTACTCTCAAATCTACGGTGGACGCTACGGCGCCGCTATCCGCCAAGGCTTGGCGGAGGTCGGGGAAGCCCGCGCGCGTGATGTCGTGGAGACGCAACTATTGGCGAGAAACCTGCCGGGTGCCATCCTACAGAAGTACTCGATAGAAGCGCTCGACACCCGAGATGAGCCACTGGAAGTTAACATCCAGGCAGAGATTTCCCGCTTCGCTCGCAAGCAAGGGAAGGAGTTGAGATTAGCGCCCCCATTCGCTCCCAGGCTCAGCCAATTCGCGACCTTGGCCACCCGCCAAACGCCGTTGCTCATGCGCGCCGACCAGGACTGGCGGGTCCAGGTAAGGGTTGCTTTGCCGCCTGGAGCTCGCGTCGAGGGACTGCAACCACGTCAGGTCGAGTTCGGCGCATTCAAAGTCATGGTTTCGGACCGCGTGGAGGGTGACGTACTCGTGCTCGAGCGAATGGTGCATACGCCCGCAGGAAGAATTCAGCCCGAAAACTACGCCAGCTTCGTGCGCTTCACCCGCGACGCAGACAACACGTTGACCAGCGAACTGCGGGTCGTGCTTCCCTAGCCGGACCACCTGCTCAGTCAGCGCGCGGGGTCGTCAACGTGAGCCTGGGAGGCGTCGAGCAACGCAGCGCTCACGGCCTCTGCGAGTTCGGCAATGCGATATGGCTTGTACACGAGGTGTCGTATGCCGGCGTCTAGGGCTGCGATGCGCGAGTCGTCAGGGATGTGTCCCGAGAGCAGCAAGACAGGAAGATGTGGCCGTACGCGCCGCAACTGGGAGGCCACCTCAATTCCCGACAAGCCAGGCATGTTCAAGTCAGTGACCGCGATGTGGAAGCTGTCCGGATCGCGCTTGAACGCGTCGATCGCACGTTCAGGCTCTGTGAACGCGGCGACTTCGTAGCCATAACGCCGCAGAGCGCGTTCGGCCACGACCACCAGGGGGCGTTCATCGTCGATGAACAAGATGCGCTGTCCGTTGCCGGGCCCATGACAATCCAGAGCGGCAGCGGGAGGTTCTGGCTCCCGCTCGGCAGCGGGGAAGTACACGCTTACGGTCGTGCCCGCCCCGACGACGCTCTCCAACGCAATGGCACCTTCGTGATTGCGCACGATGCCATGAACTACCGATAGCCCTAGGCCCGTGCCGCGACCTGGAGCTTTGGTCGTAAAGAACGGTTCGAACACGCGATCGAGAACCGCTGCAGGTATACCTTCGCCATTGTCCTTCACCGTGACGCGAGCGTAGCGGCCGGGGCGCAGCCCGGGTACCCCGCGCATTTCGTCCGGCGCTATCCTGATGTCTGCGATTTCCAGCACGATCCGACCCCTGCCGTCCCTCAGGGCGTGCCACGCGTTGGTCACTAAATTGAGGAACACCTGTTGCAACTGGGTTCCATCTGCCCGCACGTCAGGCACGTCAGCTTCAGCTACGACGATGAGCTCCACCCCGGCAGGAATGGTTGCGCGTAAGAGGCGAACACTTTCCTCTACGTGTGGCCCGATCGGGATAACGTGCCGAGTCTGAGGCTGCTGACGGGCGAACGCCAGGATCTGCCACACCAGATTCTTCGCGCGCTGACTGGCTTCCTCGATGGCTTGCAAGTACGGTCGGATCGGATCGCGCTCAGCGGCTTCTAACAGGGCGATCTCGGTGTTGCTCAAGATGGCCGTCAAGACGTTGTTGAAGTCGTGAGCAATGCCCCCGGACAGTTGACCCAGCGCGTCCATCTTTTGCGCCTGTTGGAGCTGCTTTTCGAGCTCGCGCCGTTCGGCCTCCGTGCGTTTGCGCTCGAAGAAGTCACCTACCTGCAGCCCGATTGGCGTCACCGTCTCGAGCAGTTTATCCACCGGGCCATACATGGCAGAGGCGCTGAAGTCGATGACCCCGGTTACTTTGCCTTTGGCAATGATGGGGAAAGCCAACGCGCTGTGTAAGCCGTGGTCACGGGCCAGGGGCCCCCGCGCATAGTCCGGATCGGTATGAACGTCCCGCAGCAGCATCGCTTGCCCCCCTGCCCAAACCTTCCCCACAAAGCCGACGCCGTGACCGAACTCCAGCTTCCAAGTCCCTTCCGCAAAGGCCTGCAGTGAGAGGCTTGGCTCGTGCCAAACGGTAGAGCAGCGCAGTACCCCCGCGGCCTCGTCGACTTCCCAGATGGCCCCGAATTCGAACTCTTCGGCCTCGCAAATGGCGCGCAAGATACGGCTAGCCGCATCCGGCAACTCAGCCGCTTCGGCGAGCACTCCGTTGACGGCATTGTGAGTGGTGAGTCGACGCTGGGTCAAGCGTTGATGCGTCACATCCAAACAAGCGCCAATCACCTCCGTTGGCGTCTTCCCGTTACCGCCGCGACCATACAACACTCGACTGCTCCAGTACAGCCAGCGCATGTCGCCGTTCTCGAGGATGATGCGTAGCTGGTTCGGAGCGGTAGGACCGTGGCTGCGGTTGGTAACGCTCTGAAGGCGTTCTCGGTCTGCGGGGTGGAGCCGACCTATGGCGTCCGTCAACGACAGTTCTGCATTCGGCGGCAAACCTGCGATCTGATACAGCTCCGGAGAGATGCGGATGCGCTTGGTGCGATAATCGAATTGATACGTGCCGATGCCGGCAACTTCATTAGCTACACGCAAACGTTGCTCGCTGTTCGATAGCGCCCGCAGCGCGTGGTCCCGCTCAGTACAATCCGTAAGCGTCAAGAACGCCAAGGCGGTCCCGTCTGCCAGCTCGACGATGCCCCCGCTGCAGTTGAAGACGCGCTCCCATTCCATGTCTCGCCGTCGCACGCGCAGGGCCATCCCGCTCACCTCTTCGCCGCGGAATACCCGATGCAGCGGCCAATCGCCGTACGCTATGGGTTCCCCTTCGAGGGTCTCCACCTCCAACAGTTGTCCTAGGCCGTCCAGTCGCCGCAGGCGAGCTTCTTCGGAACTGAAGCCATGCATGGTCAAGCAAGCTGGGTTCCAGTGAATGATCCGGCCATCCATTTCGGAGATGATCAAGCCTTCCGTCATGTTGCTGATCACGGTCTCGATGCTGGCTAGGCGCCGCTCCCGTGCGTCAGCAGCCAACCGGCGCTCGGTGACGTCACTACTCGAGGCGAGCCAGCGCTGGCCCTCCGCTCCACTCACAGGGACGGCACGTGTGTCAAACCATCGATAGATCCCGTCATGGCGTCGGATACGGACCTCCACGCTCGCCTCCGAACCGCCGTCCACAGCTTGCCGCCAAAGCTCCGTCAAACGATCACGGTCATCGATGTGAACCTGCGCCAACCAACCATGGTCAAGTAGTCGCTGAGCGTCGGTCCCGGTATACGTCATCCACTGCCGGTTCACATAGTCGCACGACCCCGCGGCGTCGCCTCTCAGAACCAGCAGAGGCAGCGAATCCCACAGGCCGCCAACCTCTCGCTCCGCGAGCGCGCTACTGCCCCGCACGTCAAGCGGAGGCTCTATGTTCGGGTGACCCGGCCGCACCATCAAACCAAACTCCCCCTCAGCGACCAAGTCCCTGGCCCCGAGCAAGCCGCTATGATGCCACAATGCGATCGAGGTGCGGACTTGTTTTTGTGCCCGTTCGGTTCACGCTTGCAGTTTGGGCGTCCGTTTGGCGGAGTGCGCGGACCAGCGGCGTGAATTTCACTCCGCGGATTGCCCGCCCCGGGCGGCAGTGCTCAGGCTGATACGGCCCTCGAGTCCCCGCCGCAGGGCTTCGATGAATGCATTCTTGAGCAAGCTGCCCAAGGCGGACCACACATCGGCTTCCGGGTTATCCAGTCGGCCTTCGAACGGCACCCGAGAAGCTATCCGGTCCTTATCTTGATCCTCGAGTAGTTCCCCGACCGCATCGGCCAGGCCCTGCCATAGCTTGTTCGGCAAGCTTTCCTCTTCTCGTTGCCAACGCAGCACGTCGAGATCCTCGACGAACGGCTTGACATAGCCCTTGAAACGCCCCTTCGAAGCCGCTAGCTCCGCGTCGATGGATAACGTCCCTTTCTCGACGTCCAAGTTGGCGTAGGCGCGAAGATAGTCATTCAACTGGGGTAGTGCCAAATCATTCAACTTTGCGTTCACGTCAAACGTCGGCTGCTCGGCGTAAGGGTCCACCTTGCCCTCGAATTTGAGTCCCCCGCTGCCCATGGCCAGGGCACTACCCTCGAACGACGCCACCAACGAGCCGCCGAGGTCCTCGCTATTAGTGAGATTGCGCGCCACCATGTTCAGCTTCTGGACGTAAATATCCACTTTTGGATCGCTGTTGAAATCGCGGTAGTGCACTTCGCCACCGCTTACCGAGAAGCGGTTGATGCTGAAGGGAACCAGGTCCTGCACGACTTCCGTCCAATTCGACGCTGGCTCCACCTGGCTTTGTTTTTTGGAGGGCGCGCTCACGAAGTTCAGGGTGGGGTTCAATAGGTCGATCTCAGCTACGATCGATCCGTCCAACAGCGCCTTCCACTCCACGGACAAATCGACTTCATCGATGGACACAAACGGAGCTGGCACCTGACCTTCGGTGCGCACGATGCGTAGACCTTCGATCTGGTACGCCCCGCGCCAAAGCGAAAGGTCAACGTCGGCGACGCTTCCTGAATAGCCCTCCAGACCATCCAGTGTCTTGTTGACGTAGTCCTTGACGATGAACGGAAGCGCAATCCGTAGTCCGATCAGGGCAACGACGATCCCGAGCCAGACTTTGGCAGTACGGCTGCTCAACGTTCTCACGATCCTTCGCACGTCTTACTCCTTACTCGCGTGTTCGCCCTGCGAGGCAGCCTCGCGCGTGTAAACGGTCAGTCCTTTGTGCTCGCCTTTCTCTTCGTTTACGTGGGTCTCCAGGCGGCCCACGTACTCCTTGCCGTCGAGAGTAAACGGGATCTCGGTGCCCAAGGGAGCGTCGGCGTGCTGTTCGAGGACGGCGGCCGACTTGCGCGTCAGCTCCGGAGTGACCATGGCCAGTCGCAGTTCGCCTTGCGGCTCCTCCCGAGCCTCTAGCCCTGGTTGCGTCGGTTGCTGAGCTTCGTTGGCTTGCGCCGATTCGCGGCTCGAGTGGCATGCGGCAAGACAAATCGCCACGGCTGCCAGCGCCAAGCGCTTTGACTGACAGCGCTTTGACTGACAGCGCTTTGACTGACAATGCTTCACCTGACAGCGCTTCACCTCACTGCGCTTCGAGTAGAAGCTGCATGGGGTAGACGGGTTCGAAAGCGGAGCGTCGTGCATGAAGCGACGCCGATGCATACGTCATACCAGTCCTTGCCTACGCGCCGTAGGGGCAGACAAGATGAAGACAGCCTCAGGTGAGAACGTTCGGCTGGAGGGAGCCGGCCTTCGATGGGGCAGTTTTCTCCGCTGCGGCTCCAAATGACCACGTACGCACCGGCACATTGGCCTGTTGGCCCGAGCGCCCTGCTCGCTGCAGGGGGATTGCGTGCCCAGCGCAACCCAGGCTTGGACTCCGCGCGCTTCCCCTCCAAGATTGCAGGCGTCCATGGCTTCCGCTCCTGACCCAACGCTCGTGCAGCGCCCCGTCTACGAGCGGCTGCCTGCTCCGTCGAACCTTTCACTGACGAAGGCGCCACTGCCGGATCCTCCTCCCGCCGTCTTCGTGCGCGCCGTATTGTGGATGCGTGGAACACTTTCGCGCATCGCGCGCGCCATCGGACCTGCGGAGTTACGCTTGTTCGACGACTTGAGTGCGGGACTGTTGCTTCCGACACTTTCAGCGCTCATCAAGCACGGCATACCCGAAGCGCTTGCAGACGGTCCGAAGACGGCGGCTGAACTCGCCAAACAGTGTAGCCTGGCCGAAGACGCGCTGTTTCGCGCCCTGCGTGGCACATCTCTGCGAGGCTACTTTCGCCTGCGCCCAGACGGGCGTTTCGAACACACGTTGGCATCCAAGGCCTTGATGGGGGGTCAGCTCAGTCGCACCCGGGAACTCCTGCTGTACTTCGGCTCTGGTTCCAACCTGGCGGCGTGGAGCCGTTTCGCGCATGCGCTCGAGACCGGCGGCAGTCCGTTCGACTACGTGCACGGGATGAACGTGTGGGAGTGGTTCGAACAGCATCCGGACGAAGGCGAAATCTTCGCCCATGGCATGATGGGACTGACCGCCGTCGATGCAACCGTCATCGCCCGGATCTATCCTTTCGCCCGCATCAGCACGGTTTGCGACGTAGGTGGAGGTTGCGGCACGCTGCTCTCTGAGTTATTAATCCGATACCCGCACATGAAGGGTGTGTTGTGCGATAGCGCTCAGGTGCTGGAGTCGGCTCGGCGTGTGGTGGAGGCTCGTGGCGTGCAAGCGCGTGTGGAGTTAGCGCCGGGGGACTTCTTTCAAGCCGTTCCGGTGGGCGCTGACGCGTACTTGCTGAAGAACGTGCTGCACGATTGGGACGACGCTCGCTGCATCACGATTCTCCAGAACGTAAGGACGGCGGCGGGCGCCACGGGGCGCATCCTCATTGCCGAGCGCTTCGTCGACCGCTTCTCTAAAGACCCGCTGGGCGTACCGGCGGACCTTCAGATGATGGTGGCGTGTTCTCGAGGACGCGAGCGGTGCCTCGAAGAGTTCGAGCGCTTGTTGGAGCAGAGTGGACTGCGCGTGTCTCGACTGTATACCTATCCCACGATTTCCGTTCTTGAAGCACGCTGCAAGTGAGCAGCCTGCGCCGACCGGGGCCTCGACTCCGGGCGTAGCTAGTCATCACATCCAATCCGTTCGTGATCGAACGCCACGTCGTCGATGTATACCTCGAAACCGGGCGGAGCACTGGAGTAGTTGTTCCAGCCGACCTTTACGCGGTCATAGCTCGAGGGCAAGTCAGCCTCGTACTCGATGTCTTGCCAGTCGCGAAAGGTGTCAGTGAAGGAGAGGTGCTCCGTTCCGTCGAAGAAGAAGCGGTATTCCTGACTGGTCGTATCGACGTAGTACTCCACACAGTGCCACTCCCCGTCGAACTCCCAATCGTACGACGTCTCCGTGCCGAACTCGCAGACGCACTCATCCCCGCTACAGGCGTCGCTGCACAGGTCACTGCTGGGATCCCGCTGTACGTGAAAGATCCAGTTGTGCATGCCCTCGACCCCTTCCGCGGTGATATCGTGTTTCACCGTCCCCAGCGGTCTATACTCCGCGGCAACACCCGCTGGACCCGTGGCGTCGAGGGCAACGAGCGTCGAGTGCACGAAGGCATCTGGCACCGCTTCAACTCGGTAATGAAGACGGCCCCAATGGGTACCGGTCAGCATGCTCGCATCATGACTAATGCGCCGCTCCCCTTGCGCGACGGCGCCTAGTCGGAGTGCTTTGGTGCCCCGATGCGCGTGTTCATCTGATACGCTTACCTCGTCACCTAGGCGTTGCCAGCCGTCCGGAACTTCCTCGAGGGGTGTACTTTCGAAGGACTCGCACAGCGCATAACCACGGCCCGCACAACTGTCCCCTGCTGACGGCGCAGGTTGGTCAGTGCCGTCGTCGGTTTCATCTGGCGAGGCGGTCGTATCGCTGCCGTCTCCCGTTTCCGCTTCGTCCGTCGTCGAATCGTCGGTCTCACCGGGGGCCGCCGTATCG
>CAZNZA010000015.1:2245-16675 GCA_964577325.1 uncultured Polyangiaceae bacterium | reverse complement strand
CGTTTCCGCTTCGTCCGTCGTCGAATCGTCGGTCTCACCGGGGGCCGCCGTATCGCCGTCCGTCGCTGCGTCGTCCGTCGCTGCGTCATCCGTCGCTGCGTCATCCGTCGCTGGGCTATCATCGGTCGGCGTGCCGTCATCCGTCGCCGAACTGGGGGCGGTGGCTGGTGATTGGCTATCGTCGGTCAGGTCCGTGTCGTTGCCCAGCGCGCCGCCATCTGGCGTTTCAGGCGTCGTAGCGCCCGTCATGTCGGCACTCGGCATCTCTGCGCTCGTGCCATCGCCTTCGGTGGAGCCAGCGTCGCCGTCCAACACTGCGGCCCAAGCCGAAGCGTCGTCGCCCTCGCAGCCGTAACCGAGAAGCGCGGTCAATAGTACGGCGCTGCACGCAGCGCGGCTCGAAAGGGTGGCCGATCCCGCTGCAAGCAAGCGCTGGACACGATAGGGTGCAAAGACGTGGCGAATCATGAAGAACAACCTTTGGTGGTGGAGTGGTGCAGCGCTCGTGGGGCTGGTCCTGCTGGGGATATCGTGGCTATGGGCGAGCGCGCCCGGTGGGGCAGACGGTGGGATAGACAATGCCGGTTCCCCGGCTGCGATAGACTCCGGTGAACACGCCAACCCCGCCGCTACGCCGGTCGACGACACTGAAGGTAAGGCGTTCTGGGACCACCTGTGGACGGAAGAGCGTAAGTCTATTGAGGAGCCGGCGGCGCCCGTCAAGTGGTTTGAGGGTGAGCTGCCGGTGCGGTCCAATTTTCCAAAGCAGCACGCGTTCATGCCGCAGAGTGAAACGGAGCGCGCCGCATTGTCGGGGGGGAGCTGGCTTGGTACCGACGATTCGCGGGTCGGTCTGTTTGCCGAGTATGAAGTGAGCTTGACCGAAAGCGGTCTTTACCACTTCTATGTTCGGAAGTTTTGGCGCCACGGGCCCTTTCGGTATCGCTTCGATCAAGGGCCGTGGACGGAAGTCGATGAGCGGGTGTACTTGATGGACGAGCGGCCGCTGCGAAAGCACGTCGTGGTCAACTGGGTACAACTGGATTCGGTGCGGCTACGGGCAGGTGAACGGATCCTGCGCATCGAACTACTGCAGAATGGAAAGCCCGCCGCGTTCGATGCGTTCGTGCTCAGCAAACGGCCCTTCGTGCCGCGTGGGGATCTCAAACCCACAGCAACGGAAGTCAGTGACGACCCCAACTGGTTTGTCTTCGATCCTGGTCGCACGCAGCAACGCCCCTCGTTTTACGCCAAACCCGAGGCGCCAGCGGGAGACGCGGGGTTTTTGCAGGTCAGGGACGGAAAACTGGCTTTTTCAGGTGCGGACCGACCGGTGCGCTTCTGGGGTGTGAATCTGGACCATGATCTTTTGGCTGCTCCGGCGGAGCTCCACGAACAGTATGCCAAACGGGTCGCGGAATTTGGCGTCAACCTGGTGCGCTTACACGGTTCGTTCGTTGGCGAGGACTTGAAGCGGGTGGACCCGGACAAGCTTCGTGGTCTGTTTTCCCTTCACGCGGCGCTGCGTCGACACGGGGTCTACTTGGCCCTGTCCACTTACTTTCCGCTTTGGCATCAACTGTCAGAGTCGGACGGTTTTGCCGGTTATGAAGCGCAGCACCCATTCGCATTGCCCTTCATCGATCAGCGATTCGCCGACGTGCAACGCGGATGGTGGAAGCAGCTATTGACGTCGCCCAGCCCCCACACGGGTAAACCTCTGTTGGAGGATCCAAGTCTGGCATTCGTAGAGTTGGTGAATGAAGACAGCACGCTGTTTTGGACGTTCTCCCCGTACGATACCATTCCTGAGCCTTACATGGCCGACCTCGAGCAGCGGTTCTGGCAGTGGCTAGAGGAAAGGGGCATAGCCGCCGTAAGCATGTTACGGAGCGGTCGAGCGGTGCGAGGCGACGACGCGACGAGACAGCGTTTAGGATTAATGCCTCTGAGCGAGATCTTGCAAAACGTCGACGATCACCGGGCACAGCAAACCGCGCTTTTTCTCGCACACCTGATGCGCCGCTATTACCAGCACCAGGTTCAGTACTTGAAAGGTCTAGGTTATCGCGGCCTGACCGTGTGCTCCAACTGGCACACGGCGGACGAGGCTCGCCTCGGTCCGCTCGACAATTGGGCTAACCTTGCCTGTGACGTGATGGACCGCCACGGCTATTTCTCCGGGCCCCACACCGGAGACGCGGCTACCTACAGCATAGAAGAGGGGCATCGCTATAGCGACCGCTCCGTGTTGCGTTTCAACCATGACGCCGATGCGGACCAACCAGTGCCGGAAGTTCCTCCATTTCTCGAGCCGCGCTTCAACGCTAAGCCGAACATGGTGAGCGAGCTCGGCTGGCCCGCCCCCAACCGTTTTCGCGGCGAGGGGCCCCTTTTGGCTGCCGCCTACGGCGCTTTGCACGACGTGGACGGCATCGTTTGGTTCTCCGTGAGCAAGGCATCCTGGCCCCGCTTTCTCACCAAATTCGAAGCCGGGGGCCCGGCTGCTTTCGGGCAATTCCCAGCCGCGTCGCGCATCTACAGAGATGCGCTGGTGGGTGAGGCGCCGCCCGTGGCGCGCATCGTCGTGCCACGGGCGGCGATGGCGACACTCTCAGCCATGCCGCTGGCGGTGGCCCCGAGTTTGGATGCCTTGAGGCTTCTCGACGTACCCAGCCGAGCCGCGCAGCGCCAGGAGCAGGATCGGTTGGATCCCATGTGGTTGTTGTCCGGGCCGATAGACGTCCACCTCGACGACGGCGAGTCGGAGCACGAGCCTGCACCCCAAGCGATCTCGACGTTGGAGCGCGATGCGGCGCTGGGAGAAACCCCTTGGGGGGCACGGAAGGCCACGATCACAAGCCGGGGAGGGCAGCTAGCGTGGGACTTCGACACCGGTATCGTTAAGTTAGAAGCTCCACAGGCTCAGTTCGCTTTGGGGTTCGTCTCACGCGCCTCCGGCATCGCGTTGCCCGACTTCGAAGTGGAAGTCACCAACGAGTACGCTCAGGTGGCGCTCGTCGCGCTCGATGGAAGGTCCTTGCACGACTCGAAACGGATGCTGTTGAGCGTGGGGACTGAAACCCGCAATGCCGGATATCTGGCGCCCCTCGAGGACAGCGGCGGAGCAGGGCAGCGCCGCATCGAGGCAATGGGGCGGCCCCCCATCATGATGCGCAAGGTCGAGGCCCGCATTCGCTTTCGCCGGTCGGTGGAAGGCTTGGAGATCACGGCTTTGGACCCGAACGGCATACCTCTTGCCCCGCCTCGACCCGTGGCTGTGGAGGTCCCGCTCTTGCCAGACGTGCAGTATTACCACTTGCAGGCGGCGCAGTAAGCCATTGGCGCTTCTGGTGTCGCGTGGTAGGTGAAATCACCATGACCGCCTTCCAAAAGATTCTGGTGCCCACCGACGGTTCGTCCTGTTCCAAAGAAGCCATTCGCACGGCGAGCGAGCTGGCCTCCGGGTTAGGGGCGAGTCTCACCCTCGTCTACTTCTTCGAGCCCTTCAAGTACGCTTTGCCCGAGGGCTACGTCGTGTACACCCCCGAGCAATTGGCGGAGATGGTTGACCACTTCGAGCAAATGCTGAAGGAGGCGAAGCTGACGGCCGAGGGTCACGGCGCTTCATCCGTCCACACTCACGTGCTGCAAGGGGTTGCCGCCGAAGATGTCGGAGCCTATGCGGAAGAGCATGGCTTCGACTTGATCGTGATGGGCACCCATGGCAGAGGCGCACTTGGACGCATGTTCCTAGGATCGGTCGCAGACAAGGTGGTGCGAGCCTCCAACGTGCCCGTGATGACGGTGCGAGCCCCCGAGTGAAGGTGACGCGAGAGAAACGGTAAGACGGCGTGGATAGCGAACGAGCAATTCTCCTCGTCGACCATGGCAGCCGTTCGTCAAAGGCGAATGCTCAGCTGCAACAGGTGGCGTCCCTCGTGCAGCGTCATGCACCGGGCATTGCGATTGCTTGGGCGCACATGGAGCTTGGCTCACCCACCATCGAGCAAGCCATGGCGGACCTGGCCCAGGCCGGAGTACGCGACGTGGTCGTGGTCCCCTACATGCTGGCCCCGGGCCGCCATGCAACGGAAGACGTACCGCGTTTGGTGCGGGCCGCCGCTCGCGCGCAAGGGGGGCTAACCGTCCGCGTCAGCGAGTGCTTAGGGGTGGATGACTTGCTCGCTCAGCTGGTCGTGGAGCGGGCGAAGGCAGCCGGGCTCGGGCTCTAGTCGCGGCGATAGGTGCCGGGCAGTACATCCCCCCCGACGAAATCTCCTCAGACGCCTTCCCTGGTTGCCTTCCGCCGGAAGCCATTGCTTACTGCCGAGCGATGCTGAAGCTTGCATGGGTGGCGGGGGCTGTGGGGAGGCTGTCACTCCTTGCGTGGCAACGGGCTTGGATGGCGTGCACCACGTTCATCGTGGTGGCGTGCATCACCGGTAGTGAGGTGCCAAAGCCGACGGCGATGCACCTCTTGGAGGCCGACACTACCGAACCCGATGAAGCCCTGGATCGACGCTTGAAGATCATTCACTTCGGTCCCGAAGGAGGAGCCAGCGCCAAGGCTACCGTGAGTGTCGTCTTCAACAAGCCACTCCGGGACCTGAGCAGCAGCGATACGTCGCCGTTGCCGCCGATCGTGCTTTCGCCGGCCATTGAGGGAACTTGGCAGTGGATAGGTACTCAGGCCGTGCAGTTTCAGCCTGCCACAGGTTCGCTGCCCCCGGCGACCGCGTTCAAAGTTGACGTCGCCCCGACGGTTCGTGCTTTGGACGGCGAGCAGCTGGCTCAGGCCCATCAGTTTTCGTTCACGACGCCCACCGCGCGTTTGGTCGAGCACTTTCCTGCCGATGACGCCGAGGGCATGGCTTTGGATAGCCGTATCGTACTGAGCTTCAATCACCCGGTGACCGAGGCGTCGCTCGCGGAGTTGGCTGTCGTGCGGGCTGGAGAGACGCGCATCCCGTTCACTTTGCAGCGTCCCGAGGAGGACGCCGAGCGGCGCTGGATCTTGGTTCCAAAGCGCGCCCTTCCCCGCGCCGCCCGCATCCACATAGAAATCCCCGCCGGATTAGCGTCGACGCAGGGTGACCTTCCGTCATCTGATGCTTTCCAGTTCTCGTTCCAAACCTATGGACCGCTGCAGACCAAAGTGCGGTGCGGGTGGTCGGATTGTCATCCGCAGGCGACCGTCCTCCTCGACTTCACCAACCCTGTGAAGGTCGCTGATGTCAAGGCTCGGGTATCGCTGGCTCCTGCGGTCAAGATCCATTGGCCCGAGTGGTACTCGGACGATGAGATGGTGCATAGTATCGGCCTCGAACCCCAGACCGTGCCGCGAACGACGTATAGCGTCAGCCTGGCACCGGGTCTGACCGACGCCTACGCACAACAGCTTACCGGTCCGCGTCAGTTCAGCTTCCGAACGGGGGACTATCCGGAAGCCTTGGCGATCGGTATCGAAGGTACGGTCCTACAACCGGAGGCGCTGCGCGCCGTTCCCATCCGCAGTCGCAACGTGGCGAACTACCAAGTGACCCTGGGATCCGCCAGTCCCGCTTTTGCGATCGCGTTTCAGGACCGCCCGTGGGAATTGAGCTTTGAAGAACTTGCCAATCGTCGAACGTTCACTGTCTCACCAGGTGTGACCAATCAGTATCACGACCAGCTGCTGCAGCTGGTGCCGGTGCTAGACCCTGCGGCCAGCGCTGCCAGCGCAAGGGGCTTGATTGCCGTCCGCGCTTCCTATCCGAGTCAAGACTCCACCCCCATCCATCGGCAGCACCTGGCGCAGGTGACGGACCTGGGCTTAACAGCCAAGCTGAGCGCCCACGGAACGTTGGTGTGGGTAACACGTCTGTCGACCGGCGCCTCCGTTGCCGGAGCGAGCGTGGAATTATGGCAGGACGCCAAAGCGACGCACACCTTCGTGACCAACGCCGAAGGTAAAGCGACAATACCGCGGGAGGTATTCGTGCCGCGCTTCTACGAGGAAGAGCGGAACATCGGAATCGTCGTTAGAGCCGACGGGGACTGGACGGCTCAGTCGGTTCGCAACTTCATCGGACCGTGGAGTATGCCGATTGCTCCCCAGCTCCAGTCCGACGCGCCTTTGTCGCTGTTCTTGTTCACCGAGCGCGGTCTATACCGACCCGGGGACGACGTGTGGGTCAAAGGCATCGTGCGCGAGCCAATCGAGCCGTCGGGGCAGAGCTCCGGAGCGGGCGGTATGGCCGTGGTGAGTAACCGTTCTTTACGTTTGCGCCTGGTGGACCCGCAGGGGACGAAGGTGAGCGAACGTACGGTCACGAGCAACGCCTTCGGAACGTTCGCGGTGAAAGCGGCTGTGCCGAGCGGCGCTGCCCTGGGCAGCTGGCAGTTCGAACTCTTTGCACCAGAAACGGGTGACAAGGCAAACGCCGACAGCGGAAGTGCCGCGCTCGGAAGTACCAGCTTTTCCGTAGCTGAGTACGAGGCGGCCGAGTTCGACGTCGAGGTGGTCGCTGCACGTCCGGCTTACGTCAATGGCGCCCACGCCGGTTTCGACGTAGCAGCCCAGTTTCTCTTCGGCGCGCCGGTGGCCAATGCTGAGCTCCAGTACACGCTCAGCCATGAGCTGACTGCGTACAAACCCACCGACACGCAAGCTTTCGACACCGACGATGACGCGTATCAGGAGGACATCGAAGCGCGCTCGCCGCCTGCCGGGGTGATCGCAGAGGGGGCGGCGAAGCTCGACCAGAATGGACGCTTACACGTTGACCATGCGTTGGTGGTCAAAGGACAGACGCGTCCGCGTCGCGTTCGCTTCGAGGCCTCGGTGACCGACGTCTCACGCCGGACGCTTTCGGGCTCAGCACAAGCATTGTTGCACCCGGCCGAGCACTACGTCGGCATCCAACGACCGGAACAGTGGTTCGTCGAAGCCAATGCCCGAGTAACGCCCCAGATCGCCGCTTTTACGCCAGCGGGAAAGCGACTCGCGGGCAAGCACGTCGATGTGACCCTCTTTCGTCGCGCGTGGACGTCGGTTCGCGAGCAATGGGAGGGCGGTTATCGGCAGGTCTACCAGCGTATCGACGAGAAAGTCGGCAGCTGCCAGGTAACCACGCGGCTCGAGCCGCAAACTTGTTCGCTGACCACGACCAAGCCAGGTATGTATCTCGTGCGCGCCGCTAGTAGTGACGGCCAGGGGCGCATTGCGTACGCATCGCAGCAGGTGTATGCGATTGGTGAAGGGCCCATCAGCTGGCGCGACGATGCGGATAACGCTGCCGTTCGACTCGTGCCCGATAGGCCGCAGTATCGCGTTGGGCAAACGGCGCGTATCCTGGTGCACTCACCCTTCGAGCGAGCCGAGGCGATGTTAACGATCGAGCGCGGTGGGATCATGCTGCACCGACAAGTCACCCTCGTGGGTGCAACGCCCGTTGTCGAGGTCCCGATCACCGACGCGATGCGTCCCAATGCATACGTGGGGCTGCATGTTCTGAAAAAGCGCTCACCAGGCGCGCCGGTAGCACTCACCGGAGACGAGCTCTACCGCATCGGGTACGCGGAGCTCGCCGTCGATGCGTCCGAACGCGTGCTGTCGGTCGACGTGAAACCGGCGAAGGTCGAGGTCGAACCCGGGGCCAATATCGTCGCTGACGTCTGGGTAAAAGATGCTGGAGGCAGGGGTAAACCAGCGGAAGTGACCGTTTACGCGGTTGACGAAGGAGTGCTCGCTCTCAGCGATTACCAGTTGCCAGATCCGGCGCGGCACTTCACCGCACCCCGACCGCTGCGTGTCGCCACGCTGGAGAACCGCTCCGACCTTGCTCGAATTCTGAACGCGACTCAGATGTCGGGGGCGGAGAAGGGTATGGGCTTGGGCGGTGGTGGCGACATGCGCATGAACTTCGAGCAAAGCGCCTACTTTGCTCCGGCCATCCTCACGGATGAGAATGGCCGGGCGCGGGTCGAGTTCAAGGCCCCGGACAACTTGACGACGTACCGTTTGATGGCCGTAGCTGTCAGCAAGGACGACCGCTACGGTAGCGGCTTTTCGAAGGTTACCGTCAACAAGCCCCTGATGGCGCGACCGGCGCTCCCGCGGGTGCTGCGGGCGGGGGATCGCTTCAAAGCCGCCGTAGTGGTGAGCACGAAGGACGCCAAGTCGTCGCAGGTTAGTGTCAGCCTCGACGTTACTGGCGCGGGTCTCACCGGGAAGCGCACTCAGCAAGTGCGCGTAGTGCCAACGGGTGTGGCGGAGGTGAGTTTCGACGTGGAAGCGCCTGTCGCAGGGGATGCGGTGTTTACCTTTGGTGTGCAGGGTACGGCAGAGCGCGACACGGTGCGGATATCGCGCCGCGTTCTTTCGCCAGGCCAGATGCAAACCGTTGCCGCCTACGGCGCCACCGAAGGCGTCGAAGGTCAGCGTTTGGGGGACCTCGAGCAGCTTCGTCCTGACGCCGGGGGTTTGGAAATCGGCGTCGGCTCGACGCGACTGGTGGGTCTGACGGGAAGTCTCGAGCTACTGGCCAACTACCCCTATGCGTGCACGGAGCAGGTCGCCAGCCGACTCCTGCCCGCGTTACCTTTAGCTGACATAGCTCGAGCCTTTGGGTTCGAGGTGAATGCTGGGTCCACGCGTGACGCTGGCGCAGCCGTGGGGACGCTGCTGAAGCGCCAGCGCAGCGACGGCGGCTTCGGGTTCTGGCCTGAAAGCCCCGTGTCGCACCCTTTTGTTTCCGCGTACACCCTTTGGGTGCTGAAGTTGGCCCAAGACCGAGGGCAAAGCATCTCAGACGCCGTATTTCTGCGTGGCGCTGCTTATCTGCGATCGCTCCTGAATTCTTCGGGCGCTCCAGACGACACGTCGCCCGGCGTTGAGCAGACGCTAGAGGCGAGGGCATTCGCGGCCTTCGTGCTTGCGACGCTCGGCAAGCCGGATCCAGGAGCCATCGAACGGCTGATCGAAGAACGGGCGGCATTGACGACTTTAGGTCATGCCTGGTTGGTCATGGCGGCCGTAGAAGCAAAATTGGGGACGAACGTGCGCATGCCGCTCGTCAAGCACTTGGAGTCCAGCATCACTGCCGTGGGTAACCGCGCCATCGTAAAGGATGAGGGACAGCAGGACGAGGTGCCGCACGGCGACGTCTTACTGTCCTCCGCCTCGAAGGTGCAGGCAAGTGTCCTCAGTGCGCTGCTGGCCCACGATGCAAAACACCCGCTGGCGGGCAAGCTCGTGACCGAATTACTCGCGCACCGTCAGGGAGGGACGTGGCGCACGACTCAGGACTCCGCGTTTTCGTTGCTAGCCATCGATCGATACTGGCGCGCCCAGGAGCGCCAAGTGCCGCACTTCGAAGCAGCTGTATGGCTGGGTGAGAAGCCGCTGTTCAGCCAAGCCTTTGTTGAACGCTCGACGGCAGCCGAGGTGGTAAGTGTGGACATGAAAGCGCTGCGCAATGCAGGCACTCTAGACCTCGTCTTTCAACGCAAGGCAGCAAAGGGCGGGGCGGCTGCAGGTACGCTTTTCTATGAAGCGAGACTGAGCTACGTGCCCACAGTCCTGCCAGCCACTCCGCTGGACCGAGGTTTCGCCGTGCACAAGTCGGTGAGAGCCGTCACTCCTACAGCGTTGGCCTCCGCTACCGCCAGTATCGGAACGGCGTTGGAAGACGTTCCGGCCGGCGACTTCGCGCTCGTCGATCTCACTGTCGTGGTGCCCGAACCCAGACGCTACGTGGTTGTCGACGACCCCCTTCCCGCGGGATACGTAGCCTTCGACGCCTCTTTGGCAACCAGTTCGGCACGGGTTGCGGAGCTCGAGGCGACGCAAGTCGAGAGTACAGGATTCTCCACCGCGTGGTATCGCCGCGAATTGCGCGACGACCGCGTGCTCTTCTTCATCGATGAGATGCCAGCCGGCATGTACCACTACCGCTACCTGGCCCGCGCCACGACCCCCGGCACTTACGTCGTACCGCCGACGCGCGTCATGGAGATGTACCAGCCGGAGGTATACGGGCGTACAGCCGCCTGGCACACCTCGGTGCTGACCCAGGACCCTTGAGTCATGACGTTCGCACTTGGTCCGGCGTTCAGGCGTGGTCTACACGTTTTGTGGCGCTTGGCACTAGCTGGTGTTCTCGTCGTCGCTGTCGCCGCGGGAGGTTTTTGGTGGTATGCGAGCGGCCTGACCGTGCCCGCGGTGCTGCTCGCGGATGAACGAAGCTCGGTGCTCGTTCAAGATCGAGGCGGGCAACTGCTGGCTCGAGTGCGCCGCGACGAGATGCACAGCCTGCCGATAACCAGAGGCGACATCCACAAACACCTCATCGACACCCTGCTTGCCGCCGAGGACAAGCGCTTCTACACTCACCCTGGGGTGGATCCAATAGCCGTGCTGCGCGCCGCGCTTCAGGCACTGCGCGCCGGTCGCGTCGTGTCGGGAGCCAGCACTTTGACTCAACAGTTGGCTCGTTCGACGTTCGAGCGGCCGCGCACCGTGAGCGGGAAGTTGCACGAAATGGCGCTCGCTTTGCGCATCGAGGCCGCGCTGGACAAGGACGTTATCCTCGTGGCCTACCTGAATCGCGTTCCGTTCGGCGGCAATCTCCAAGGCGTGGGCGCGGCGGCGCAGGCGTACTTCGCGAAGCCGGTGCGCGCGCTCAGTCTCTCCGAAGCAGCCACGTTGGTCGCCATTCCACGCGGCCCAAGCTTGTACGATCCGCGTCGGCAGCCCGCCCTGGTCAAACGTCGGCGCGACCGCATCCTACACCGGCTTGCGGAGCAGCGTCCGGAGCTCGCGAAAGACGCCCAGCGGGCCATCGAGATGCCAGTGGTTTTGCAGCAGCAACTCGTGTGGCCGGGTGCCTTTCACTGGGTGCGGCGTCTGGCTCGACAAGAGCCTGCTGCAGTTGTACGCACTACCTTGGATGGCGCCCTACAGCGGCGTGTCGAGGCGCACGTGCGGGCGGCCATACCGGACACGAACGCCGGTGTTGCCGCCGCTGCAGCGGTGCTTGTCGTAGATAACCGGACGCGGGAGGTTCTGGCCTACGTGGGATCACCGCGTTACTATGCCGATGAGCAAGCGGGAGGGCAGAATGACGGAGTAGTGGCGCTTCGCCAACCCGGCTCTACGCTGAAGCCCTTCGTGTATGCGTCCGCCATGAGGCGGCTTGGCTACACGGCCTCCACCTTGCTGCCCGACATTCCCCTCGAGTTTCGGGAGCGGGGACAAGTATACGCCCCCCGGAATTACGATGGGCGCTTCCATGGCCCCGTGCGTCTGCGCGTGGCCTTGGGCAATTCGCTGAACGTGCCGGCGGTGCACACCGCAGCGTTGGTCGGTGTGCAGCCTTTGCTCGAAGATCTGAGGTCGTTCGGTTTCGACTCGTTGACTCGAGAACCGGAGCACTACGGAGTGGCGATTGCCCTGGGGAACGGTGAAGTGCGCCTCGAGGAACTGGTGGCCGCGTACGTGAGCTTGGCGAGAGGGGGCAAGTACGCTCCATTGCGTTTCGCCCTCTCCCAGGACGTTACTCCGGAACGCGTGGTCGTGTCGCAGCCGATAGCCGGTATCATTGCCGACATACTGAAAGATCCGCATGCCCGGGCTGGTGCTTTTGGCCGCCACGGCGCCTTGGAGTTCGATTACCCTGTGGCCGTCAAGACAGGCACCTCAAAAGCTGGGCGAGACAATTGGACCCTCGGTTTCTCCGATTCCGTCACGGTCGGTGTATGGGTCGGAAACTTCGATGGGAAGCCAACAGTGGGGGGCAGCGGCGCCAGCGCTGCGGCTCCGCTCTTTTATTCGGTCATGAGTGACGCCCATGCGCATAAAGGGAACGCACGCCTGACGTCGGCTCGAGGTGACGGCTTCGGGATTGACGATCCAGCGGGGGCCGTAGCGGTCACTGTCTGCGCGCACAGTGGGCTTTTACCAAATGAGCACTGCCCGACCACCGTGCGGGAATGGTTCGTGCCTGGCACTGAACCCCGCCGCATCGACGAGCTGCACGTCGAGCGCCCGGTGTTTGGTGGCGCTCTGGCCCCGCAATGTGCAGCCGCCACGCGTCAGGTGTTCGAAAGCTATGCGCCTCAGTACGCGCGATGGGCAGCGGAATCCGGGCGCCCCACACTGCCCACGACCACGCTAGCGGGCTGTGCCACACCGTCTGCAGACGCGTCACCGAGTGTTCCCCGTATCACCTATCCGCGCGCAGGCGCGGTATACCGGCGCGTGCCGGGCGAGCCCTCATCGCGTCAAGCGCTGGTTTTTCAGGCCAGTGCCGCGGGTGCAAGACAGGTGACGTATGTGGTGGACGCGCGCCCGTTTCGCACCGTTGAACCGCCCTTTGACACGGTGTGGGCACTGCAACCTGGTACCCACGCCGTTTACGTCGTGACCGACGACGGGACGCGCAGTCCCGCCGTTTCCTTCCGCGTCGAGTGAGCTGAAAACGTCGTGGCCTAGCGCGATCGCAAGGAACCCGCCGTCGACCTCCGGTGCGCCGCTCAAGCCGTCGCCAGATCTGGACGTATGAACGAGCGTGCCCCGTCTGTTCGCATGGATCGCCTTCGGTGGCAGCCTGCTGGCTTTGCTGATGACGTCTTCGCCGTCCAGCGTGGCCCGACCGTCGACGACGCGCGCCGTACATTCACTCACCCCAAACCTTCACGAACAGCCGCAGCCCGACGTCATCGAACGGCGGCGCAGTCATGGAACGCGCCTCCGACGCACCGGTAGCGCGCCTGATTTATACGTTGACCCAGCGCCCGGACCGGATGTTCATCTCATTCACTATCCTGCGCCAGTTGGAGCGCTCAAAGCTTGGTTGTTGGAGCCCGACACGGACACTCTGCGTGGGCCGAAGGGCTATCCAGCGCTCGTCTACGCCCACGACGGATGGTCGGTTTCTGCGGCGGAGATCGCGCATGCCGAATTGTTCCGTCGCGCTGGGTTGCTCGTGCTCGTGCCGGCCTGGCGTGGTGAGAACGGCAACATCGGCAACTACGAACATCTTTTCGGCGAGGTGGACGATCTCGTCGCCGCCGTCCACTTCGCGGCAGAGTTGCCTCTGGTGGATAGGGAGCGCCTGTCGGTGTTCGGACATGGTTTAGGGGGCATGCTCAGTGCCATGGCTGCCCTCGTCGAAACCTTGCCCGCGGGTGAAACGGCGAGTTCAGCAGGGTTGCTAGGCGAGCGAGCTTTCGAAAACGTAGATCTGCCGTTCTACGATTCCCCCTACGAGCGAGAGCTGCGCTGGGTCGGGCCGCACGTCGAGCACTTGCGCTTGCCCCACTTCGCCTGCGTGGGGCACGACGACCAGGAGGCGTACGCGATCGCGCGCGCGCTCAGCTTGCGCGCCCAACGCTCAGGCACGCCACTGCGGGTGAACGCGCCGAGAGACAGGGGCCTTGGCAGCCGCCACGCGTGCGAAGGCCTGTATCTCCGGCGATTGGTCCAACGCTTTGCCCTACCGGCTCAGCATTGATCGTTTCTGGCCTTCGCATCAGCGCAGTTTGCCGTTGTGCCTCCAGTCGTGCAAAGGGTATGCGGGCAGGCCGATGATCCGAGGCTGCGTACGGGGTGACGGGTGGTGAAGGGGCCGAATCCACCCGCGTCTTACCAGGTGGTCGGGTCTGCAACAGCCGAGCCCCCCGCCGCTTTCCTGACCAACGTTCACTGGTTCCGAGGGGTGGCGATCGTCGCCGTGGTAGCTACCCACGTGCTGTTTGAATTCGACTGGAGGCCCGAGTATCTCTGGGAGTTCAAGCTCTCGCTTTCCCTCCTGCAGAACGGAACCGTGCTGTTCGTGTTCGTGGCCGGCCTGCTCTTTCAGCACCTCGCTCATCGATTCAGCTACCGCACGTACCTGTGGTCCAAGTGCAAGTTCGTTTTGCTCCCGTATCTGTTGGTGTCTCTCCCCTACATTTTGCTTCAGTACGTTCGGCAGTTCGGTATCTTTGGGCCCGGCATCGAGCGCCGCTTCGAAAGCCCGCTGCTGCACGCTGCCGGAATGTACCTTTCTGGTGCTCAGATGCCGATCCCCTTGTGGTTCGTGCCGATGATCGCGTTGTTCTATCTCGCCGCGCCGCTGTTCCTGTGGGTGGATGCCAATCCCCGCCGTTATTGGGCTATCGTTCCCCTGTTGATTCTCGCAAGCTTCGTGCATAGGCCGCAAAACCACGTGATGCTGCGGCAATCATTCGTGTACTTTTTGCCTGTATACCTGTGCGGTATGTGGACTAGTCGCTACATGACGCACGTAATGCCCTGGGTTCGTCGCCTTCTGGTGCCCGGGTTGATGGTGATGGTAGGTCTCACCGCGTTCGAGGTGATCACTCGTCAACGACCTGGCGCTATCGAGTCTGCGGCGGCGTTTTCGACCGAGAGAGGTGTGTTTGATGTAAACATTTACACCA
>CAZNZA010000015.1:0-2145 GCA_964577325.1 uncultured Polyangiaceae bacterium | reverse complement strand
TCTGCGGCGGCGTTTTCGACCGAGAGAGGTGTGTTTGATGTAAACATTTACACCAAACTAGGGCTCAGCTTCGCATTGCTGTACTGGCTACAATCTTGCCCGAAGTGGCTGGCGAAGCTACTGGACCCATTGGCCAGCGCCAGTTTTGGTATATTCTTCGTCCACTTCTATATCGTGTACTTTGCCCGGGACGTGCGGCGCTGGGCCGCCGCGGCGTGGCCCGGCACGTTTCTCAGTGTCGCATGCTATACGGCGATCGTCGTCGTGCTGTCGGTCGTCCTCGTTTGGGGCTTACGCAGAGCGCTGGGTCCGCGCAGTCGTTTCGTCATCGGGTGCTAACCCACCGCCTAGTACGAACGACGGACTCATCAAAGGCGCCGGGGTAGACGCCGCTTCCACTTCAGTCCTAGCACGCCGGGTGCGATCCAGCGGGCGAGCTGCCAGCCGCTGTAGGCCATGGCGGGGGCGACGAATATGTCGACCGCATAGTGCACACGTTGGATCATCAGCATGACTCCAATGGCTACTGTGAGAAGCGCCATGATCACGCGGAGACGTCGCGTAGGGCTGGTGACGGCAAAGATGACCATTGCTGTCGTATGGCCAGAGAAGAACAGGTCCTTCGTCAGTTCCGGACCGCCGTCAAAGGCGGATACCAGTGGATCGACGAGGAGGATCAGACCGGGAGGGGGATCGAGGGGAGTGATGAGCACCGAAATCAATCGGAAGCACATCGCGATGCCGTAGCCCATCAAAGCGACGGTGAGGCGCACCGGTCGCCGCATCAGCATCCACAGCACGACCACCATGGCTCCGTACTCGACGACGAAGATCGGCACCGAAAGATCCGCGGCCGGCAGGAGCTCCAGGATTGGATCTTTGAGGGCGACCCCTGGCCTGTCCTCGACCCGCCGAAGCATCTTCAGGAGCGTGATCATGACGGTGGTCGTCCACACGACCGTCAGGGCCAGTAGCCAACGGAAGCGGGGCTTAGCGACGGCCTTACCCCAGCGGCGCAGAATCACCGAACGCGGCATAGGGTTACGGTTCAGCGATGAATGGGGAACCTTCGACAGCGTCACTTGAAAAGCGGGGGTCAGGGCCGAGAGCGAGCTGCGACAGGTGAATACCAGCGAAAGGCGGCGGGCACCTAAAGACGCAGGCCGCCTTCAGCAGGGCCAGGGCAAGACGTGCGCGGTTTTACGCATTTTTGGACCGCGCGCGAGCACCAATTTCACGAAAGCGACACCTGCTCGAAGCAGGAGGATGCCGCATGTCGGGATTCCACGAGCGTCAGATCTCGAGCTGGAGGGGCGAAGGCTTCGTCACACAACGAAAAACAGGGCGAACCGTGAATGCTCGCCCTGTTTCATTATGACCAATCGCCCTACTTAGACTTACTTGTAGCCAGCGGCCGCGCGGTGCTTCCTGTAGCCCGCTTCAGCATCGCCAGACGGCTTGTAACCGCCCGCTTTCAGCGTTTTGTCGCCCTCGTGGCAGTTCTTACAGGTGAAGTCTTTGCCGACCTTCTTCTTGATGCCCTGCATCAATTCCCGAACTGCTTTCTTGCCGCCTTCCTTACAGGCTTTGCTCACTTCCGGGAACTTGCCGCTGTCGAACTCACACTTGACGTCCTCCTTTTTGGCTTCCGCCGGAGGGGTGATGAATGCGATGGCGCCGCCAGCCAACACGGATGCGGCTAGGGCAAACGTAGAGATAGTCTTGCGTTGAATCATGGGGATCGTTGAACTCCTAATCGTGGCCGGCCACTTTGCGGCGCAGGGCTTTCACACATACGCACTAGCAGCGTCAGTTTTCCTGGGTTTTCCTGCACTTGCCCAAACTTTTTTTGAACGCCAAGCCGTCTTTGCCGTCAGCACACAAACTTGGCTCAGCGGTGCAGGGGGCGCAAAGAATTGAGCCGTTTCAAGCAGGGCATGCGCGGCTACGGCCCACCTGCTTCGCACCTGTGTTCCACAGCCGTTCCTCGCTGGGGCGTTTCCTTCTGGGCGGCGACCAACTGACGGCTCTACATCACTGCAAAACGGCGGACTTGAAGATGGTTTTTCCAGCTAGGATCTCGACCCGATAGGTGGTCGACAGTCCGAGCTCCTCGTTGTCGAGCTGCAAGTGTTGAGTCCCTGC
>CAZNZA010000014.1:62861-67422 GCA_964577325.1 uncultured Polyangiaceae bacterium | reverse complement strand
GCACGCCCGGCAGGACTCGAACCTGCGACCAATGGATTAGAAATCCACCGCTCTATCCGACTGAGCTACGAGCGCGTGATGCAGGCGAATTAGCATGAAACACGCGCTCGCGCCCAGGTAGAAAAGCGTTCGAGGGATGTGCGTGGGGGAGCTTAGAAACGCGCGAGTGCAGAAATGCGCAGATAGGGCCCGGCAAGAGGCAGGCTGCCCAGAGGAGTGGCTGCCACGGCGATGTTGCGTCCCTCGTCAGGATTGGACGCAATTGCCGGCAGGCTTAGCTCGATGCCGGGCGTGGCTTGGTAGCCGCCTTCGGCAATGACGCTGAAGCCAATCGCGTTGAAGTAGCGACGGGTCGCGCTCAAGCGGCGCACCGGGGACAGGAACGTTATTCCTGCGCCGACCTTAGCGTAGCCCGCGGACCCTTGCTCCCGAAGTTGCCCAAAATCAACCCCCGTGAGCTCGAGCTCCCTGAGCGTCAGCCCTCCGCCAATATGCACATGAGGCGCAAGCCACGGCACTATTGCGTAGCGCACGCCTACGCCTGCTCCCAAGTTGGTGTGGCGCAGCTCGGACTGTTGGATGAAAGAGGGCAACGGCCCCTCGTCGTCCGTCTCACCAAACATTGCCTCGAGGTCCACGTACAGCGTAGCGGCCGAGGCGAAGGTCAGCGCGTCGACACCCAGCGAGAAGCCGCCACGCAATAGCCTGTCTCGTTCAGAAACGAAGTCGTACGCGCTGCTGTCGTTCCACACGTTCTCGACGGCGAAGCCTACGCTGAGGAACGTCGACAAAGGACTTTCGGGCGGCGCCAAGGGCTTGTTCAGGGCCTCAGGTTCAGGTCCCGGGCCATCCTGTGCCGCGGCCTCTCGCTCAGGGGCAACGCTCTGGGCCGCTGAACTCGCCGGCTCACTGCTGTCGCTTTGGTCACCGAACGGCGGCGTTGCGTCGTCTCGAAGTGCCGTTGCTGGCCCGGATTCGCTCTCGTCGGTGGGGAAGGGTACGGGCACCGCCGTCGCGGCAGGCGTCATACGGGTGTCGGTTGGAGCTTGCCTCTCCGCGCCGGAGGGGGTGGTCACAGGCGCCGCTGAGCCGACTGCTGGCGTACCGGTGGCGGCCGCTCGGGTTTCCTCCCCGCCGGCGACATCGTTCGCCTGCGCCGAGGCAACGCTTGGCCAGCTCACTATCAGCGCCAGCATGCACACTCGATGCTTCATAGTTCCTCGTCGAAGAGGTTGGAGTAGAAGAAGCCGCGCAGAGTCAACGACTGCTGCTTGTCCTCCGGATCCTCTGCGCTCAGGATGGTCACCGCCCCGCCCGCAGAGTCGTGGGTGACTACCACTCGCTTGCGATCCATGTTCGAGAAAACGAGCAGGTCCTGCACAGGCGCATCGAGAGCGACTTGGCCCGGCGAGCTTTTGCCGTCGGAAAAATCTAGGTAGGCGAGCGCCGCGCGTCCCTGTGGGCGGATCCACAAGCGGTTGAGTTCCAAGCTCGCCACTGCCGTGGAGAGATCCACCTGCGAGCTTAGTTCGGACGCAGAGCGGCCATCGAGGTCCAGCAGCCCCAAGCCATTGGTAAGCATGAGCAACACGAGGTTGTTCTGTAGCGGTGTCAGCTGAGAGACGCCGCCGCTCACGGATAGCAGTTCGAGATTGCGTGTTCGTCGCTCCTCGACATCGTCCAAGTCGAGGAAGGTCAAGATATCCGAGCCCAGGCGGTAGAGCAGTGCACGCTGCTCGATGGCCTCGTCAAAAGGGGTACGCCCTTCGTACAATAGGATGCGGTCCGCGGGGCTCTCGAGCGGGATTCTAGTAACGCGGTTGGAACTGGACTGGATGACGAGCGCTTCGTTTCCGCTGGTTGCCAACAGGCGCGTCTCGCTGCCCGATTGGTACAGTTGCATATCCAGAGGACGGGCACCGGCGCCAAGTTGGTTGCGCGATGGCTCGAAGTCATTGGTACGGTTTCCGCTCGCAGGCAGGAGCGTCAGGACATAGATGTCATTCGATTGCGTACCAGTGAGATAAATGCGTTGCTCATCGGGGCTGAACCTCACGCTTTGCAAACCGATGTTGCTACCGAGGCTCAATTCAACCGTGTACTCCGGTCGGTCCGGATGGTTCAAGTCCAGCAGCGATACATGAGACGCAAACAGAACGACTGCAATGCGACGCGTCTCACCAGCGACCTCCATGGGAGGGGAAAACTGAACATCTCGAATCGTAGACCCGAGGCTGCGCAGGGAGCGTAGCGTCACTCCGTCGTCCTCGTCTTCATCGAGGTCGACGACGGCGATTTCGCTCGGATTGAACAGAAGGCTTTCGTCGTCCAGATTCTCCTCGCCAAACCGAGCTATGGCAAAACGGCCGTCTTGGGACTGGGAGACGTGGTTGAAGCGACTGCCGAGCGCGTACTCACGGTCGACACCTTTGGGGCCCAGAACCGTCAGTATGCCATCGCCTGACGAGGCTCCTCTGGCCAGAAGAAGTAGCTCGTTGTGCTGATTGCGGCGGGTGAGCGCCACCGGGTTCGACGCAACGCTGTGTGCCGTCACCTCCGGTTCCGGTGTTCTAGCGGAAACGTCCAGCATCAGGGCTCGGTTGCCACTCCTATCGATCCAAACAACCTGCTCATCTAGTGCGGCGGGACTTTGAAACACCCGTACGGGTTGGCGCTCTGCTTGATCGCCGCACGCCGCAGCCAGGCACAAGCTCATGCCGACTATTGCCTTGAGCCTCAGTTTTTCATGCATGAATGTCTACTCCCGAATACGGCTGTTGAGCTCAAAGCCCGTCACGGACTCGGTCTCAGCCGTCTCCCAATCGATGAAGGTGATGCGACCATCTGGATGTTCTTGTCCCACGAATACTTTGCTCGAGCCGGGGACGGCTCCAATACTAATTGGTGGACTCCCGAGAGCGATGGGTTGCACGAGGAAGCTCTCGAGGCCCACCCGATGAACCTCGCTGATACTCTGGGAGGGCGAGTTGAAGAGGATGAACAGATTCGTCGCATCGGGCACGATGGTTGAGGCTCCCAGAGCCGACGGCGTGAGCTGGAGTTTCGAGAACCCGTCGTCCAGGCGTACGACACTGTACCCGTAAGAGCGGTCGATCAGCGCATCTGGATCAATGCCCACTTCGTTGGGGTCGCCTTCGAGCTTCTGATGAACGACCAAGGCACTCTCGCTGTCTGGCGAGATCGTAACGGCCTTCACCGACTTCGGTAGACGAACCACCTCCAAGGTTTCGTCGTTCAAGTCGAGAATCGTCAATCGCTCATTGGTTTCCAGTGCTGTCGTGTACAGCAGCGCCCGTTCACCGTTGGGTGCGATGTCCACGGAACCCACAATTTCGTTGCCCACGGTGATGACAGAAACCGCATCGAGATCGTCGAACGCTTCCGGCACGGGAAGCTTGAGGATGGTGCGTCGGTCACGGAAGACGGCAATGGCGAACTGTCCAGTTGGAGCCAGATCGACGTCGGTTATCTCAGTGAACTCGAGCTCGTCATCGTCCGGAGCGGGTTCCGCCGTGTCTTGCGTGGCATCGTTCCCCGTACTGGTACTGTTGTCCGATGCTGCATCTTGCGTCGCGCTCTGGCCCGTCGTGCCGCCATCCGCGCCAGCGTCTCCCCCTGCATCGATCCCTAGCACCTCTGTGGTCGTCTCACCGTTGGTGTCGCTCTGCGTATCGGCACCCGCGTCGCCACCAGCTTGCGCCGCGGGGAGCCGCGCTCTGCGGAAGATCTGGGTCAGGTCCAAAGTGCGCAGCGTCGCGTCCGGGTCTTCTAGGTCCGCGAGTCGCAGCATTCCCTCACCTGCCGGGCGAGCAAGCGCATACTTGCCGTCTGGTGTCACGGAGACGTCGAGGGCTTCAGCTTGAGTGGCATCGCCTAGCGGCACCGTCCGGGCAATATGCGACCCCTCTTCGCGGATTGCATCGAAGTCCAATACCGACACGCCATCCTCGGTCACGACGAAGGCGCGGGATCCGTCCTCGGAAAAGTGGACGGCGCTGGGGCGGAACCCAACGGTCATGCCTACCGATCGGTCCTCACCGTCGGCATCCAAAAGGATGACGCTCAAATCTTGGAAGCTTCCGGACGGCCCTGAGCTGCGCAGATCGACGTTGAAGTACACGACGGCGTGTCGTCCATCGGGCCCCACGGCGATCGCGTTGGAGCCGCTCACGACATCGACAGTGCTCGTGCGCGATACTCCGTCACTCGTCCGGATGATGGTGGCATCGTCCGAGCGTACGTTGAGCACGATGGCAGCGTCGCGTCCTCCCAGGCTCTGCAGGAACGTAGGTGTGTCGCCTGCCTCGACGGACTGAATGGCGAGCGTCTCCGAGTCGATGACGGCCACACTGTTGCTGTCCGGATTAGCCGCGTAAACGTAGCGTTCGCCGGCCGAGGGCAGCTCGAACTGCACCTGAACCTCTTCCTCATCGTCGAGATCGGGGACGGCATCCACCGGATTGCCGTCGCCGTCGATGACCGAAGGCCCCGGGGTCCCGCCGCCCGGCGCCGCCTGCGAGGGGGAGTTGCCCGTGGGCGT
>CAZNZA010000014.1:52201-62761 GCA_964577325.1 uncultured Polyangiaceae bacterium | reverse complement strand
GCCCGTCATAGCACGAAACGTTCCAAAGGTCGCTCCGATGAGTGGATGGCTTGGAGTCCTTCGGATCAACAGCGCTTCCGCACCTTACGTTGCAAGGGGCGCTGAAACCGGGTTGCGCGAGAAGCCCGAAACCGCGTTGCGCGAGAAGCCCACCGCGTGCGCCTGGCACACTCCGGCACAAGAGCCGCGACTGGCGCGACAGGGTTGCTCCAATCCAACCTCACTCACCACCTGCCACTTGATGGACTTCGCCTCGCGTATTGGGTAACATCGTCCCATGATGGACGGTTCTTTCGGGCGCGTGGGGCGCAGGGCATTGCCAGTTGGCTCATGCGCAAGGTGGACGACTTTGGCTTGCATCTTGGGCTCACTGTCGAGTGGTTGTGGCGGCAGCAGCCCGGAACCGCAATATCCGGAGGAAGCAGTCAGCGGCGAGGAAGCTTCGGACCCCACGTGGGAGACCGGCGATGAGTATTCAGCCGATTCCGAGCAAGCTCCGGCCGACGATGCTGCGACAGCTAGCCCAGCGACGGGCGAACGCAAGGAGCCGGTGTTCACCGAAGGGATGACAGTAGAACAGGCCATTGGCGCCGTGCCTTCCCATTACGACTACATCGGTCTGGATCAGGACGTTCTAGCAAAGCCCCTGACCCAAATAGAGACGTACAAAGAATGCAACGTTAAGCAGTCCGACAAGTTTACGGTGCGTATTGCGGTCTGGGATGGGAAGGTCGTGGGTGCTGACGTTAAGTCGCCGAATCAGGCCTTGCAGCAGTGTATCGATCGGGTGGTTCGGCAGTTGGAGTACAAGGACAAGGTGGAGTCGATCAATACCGTCGAGTACACGTTTTAAGTGATCGCCCTCTGACCCGCTTCGGCACTTGACGGTGCCCTGGCACTCGGCGGTGCGTTGGCGCCAGTCAGCGAACAGCCATCGATGCCATGGGAAGACGTGCGCCTTCTCGCTGCACTTGCGCCGAAGTCAATCCAAAGCGGCGTTCCCGCTTGGCATAAGAAGCGAAAGCATCGAGCAGCTCACGCTCGCCAAAGTCGGGCCACATGATCGGCAGGAAGACGAGCTCAGCGTAGGCGCTCTCGAGCAGGAGAAAATCGCTCACGCGCGATTCTCCACCCGTGCGGATCAGAAGATCGACGTCTGGCAAGGCTGCCGTCGACATCTCTTGGCGCAGGCGCTGTTCGTCCAGTTCTTCAGGCAGCAGCTCCCCCGCTTGAACACGCACCGCCAGAGCCTTGAGCGCCATCGCGACGTCGTGGCGAGCGCCATAGGAGAGCGCGAGGCTCAACACCATCTCTTTGCCGTTTTGGGTGAACGATATTGCGTCTTCCAAAGCCGCCCGCGCCGGATTCGGCAACTCTTCGAGTTCGCCCACTATCGCGAGCCGGATACCTCGCTCCGCGAGCTCGTACTTCTCCTTCTGCGCAAACTCTGTGAGCAGCCGCATCAGGGCCTGGACTTCGAACTGTGGGCGCTTCCAGTTGGCGACGCTAAACGCGTAAAGGGTCAGGTAACCGACGCCCTCGCGACGGCAAGCGCGCACCGTTTCCCGGACTGCGTCGGCGCCCTTGGTATGGCCGTCGGTCCTCAACTGGCCGCGCGCCTGGGCCCAACGTCCGTTGCCGTCCATGATGATGGCTACGTGATGGGGTACTGAAGCAGAAAGGGGAGGGAGAGCAGAGCCGGGTACGAGACGAGGAGAGAGGGTCACGATGGGTCCGTTTCGAAATTCAAGCTGCAGGGAAGTCCGCGGGTCGCGGTAAGCTGACGGCAGTGTGCACCGCCACGCGGTTCCGGAATGTGGAATTTTCGAGGAGAAGGCAGGTGGCGGCGGCGCGGGGATCTTGCTCAAGCAGCGGGGAGCGTAAGCACGAAACGCACGCTGGGAGGGCCCGGCGCTTCCAGCTCGATGTGGCCCCCATGCGCCTCCGCCACCGCCCGCACGATGGCCAAGCCCAGGCCCGTACCGCCTTTGTTCGCCCGCGTGGTCACGAATCGGCCGAATATCCGGGTACGGGTGTGGGGGTCGACCGAGCCGGCATTCGCCACGGCGAGCCGAATGGTGGAGCTCGTTCGCGCGAGGCGCACTTCGATGACCTCATGGGAGTGGACGACAGCGTTTTCGATCAGGTTTGATATCGCGCGCGTGAGCCAGCCCTGGTCGCCCCGAACTCGGCAACCCGCCTCGATGTGGAGATGCACCGGACGGTCGCGGGCGACCGGACAGCAAGCTGCTTCGACGAGCCTACTGAAGTTGACCAGCTCGAGCCCCTCGATGCCGCGCGCCTCGATGCGCGCCAAACTCAACAATTCCCCCAACAATCGCTCGATGCGAGCTACGGCTTCACGAATGCGCCGAACAAAACGGCGCGCCTCCGCTGGTTCTTCGAGCGCGCTTTCATCAAGAACTTCAGCTGCGGCCCGGATGGCTGCCACAGGGTTCTTCAATTCATGGGAGAGGTCGGCCGCAAACGCTTCTACGAATGGGCGCCCTTGCAGCTGTCGCCGCATCGAGTCGATGGACTGGGTCAGTCGCGTAACCTCACGACCAGTCGTAAACCGCGGGGACGCGCGGTTCTCTCCGGCGCTGACGCTACTGGCAAAGCGCGTCAGCTCCTCGATGGGCCCCGCGATCGTGCGTCCGATCCACAATGCGGCGAGGGCGGCGGTCGCGCCGAGTAGCAGGCTGATGACCAATACCGTGGGCGCGAAATCCGCAAGTAAACGCCGGATGGCAATCGTCGTCTTCACCACTTGCACATAACCGACGATACGACCTTTGGCTTCGATGGCAGCGGTGGCTTGCACGGATGGCGTTTCCTCGTCGTGTTTTCCCGGTGCCCACATCACCGAGCCGCCAGGCTCCACGAGCTCCACGCCGTCGAGCATGAGCGTAGGCGCGCGTTCGGAAAGGCGCGCAGCGACATCTTCCAGAGACGTGCCGTGGCGATCCATTTCGGCGCTCAGCAGGTGCGCCACCACGGCGGCCTTCTCTTCTGCCGCCAGGGTCGCGAAGCGAACGGTACGCGCCTCGATGCGATCGACCACCATTAATCCAAGCCCAAACGCAAAGGCCCCCACGACTGCCGCCAGCGCGATAAAGACTTGCATTCGGATGGACAGCCCGCGTCGTCGGATCCTCACCAAACGATTGGCGATGAAGGCGACTAGCAGGATTAACCCGATGCTGGCAGCTGCAACGATGATCAATCGGTCCATGCTACTCCTCGGTCGGGTGTCAGCCAGGGTGCATGCCGATTCGGTAACCTACGCCGCGAACCGTTTGGATGACAGATGACGATGTCCCTTTTGTGGAAATCTTGCGCCGTAGCGATTTGATATGGCTGTCCACGGTGCGATCGGTGATGGCGAATCCGCTGCCCCAAACCCGGTCGATGAGTTCACTTCTTGCAAATACTCTTCCCGGCTGGGTAGCAAGCTCCGCGAGCAGGTCGAACTCGACTCGCGTCAGTTCCAGTACCTCGCCACCGATACGAGCTTCCCGCGTCTCACGATCGAGTTGCAGTGGCGCGTGAGACGTTTGTCGTCCGTCAGCGGACCCCAAGCGGCGCAGCACCGCTCGGACTCGTGCGACCACCTCACGGGGTGAGAACGGCTTCGTGACGTAGTCGTCCGCGCCAGCCTCGAGGGCGTTGACGCGATCTTCCTCCGAATCGCGGCTCGACAGCACGATAATGGGCGTGCGTCTGCCGGCAAGGCGCAGTTCCTCGATTAACTCCCTTCCGTTTCCGTCCGGCAGCATTAAATCCAAAACGATGAGCGCCTTTTCTGCGTGTAAGCGACGAGCGCTTGCGAGATCCAGGGCCACGCTGGCTCGAAATCCCGCTTTGCCGAGTGCGTATTGCACGGATTCGGCGATGGCCGGTTCGTCTTCGACCACGAGGATGGTGTCGTTGTGGTTCATGGCGGGTGGGGTTCGGCGGTGCGTCGTGCCACCCTTTCCTTTCTGCACCGATGGCTTGGGGCTGCTGCCGTGGGGATTGAGCAGGAATGTACCAAAAGGAGTGCCAAATCCGCGCAAAACCTATGATTTCGAGCGGGCCAGCATTCATCCTCAGCACGCGCGGACAAAATCCTATACAAACTATTCTGTCGGTGCTGGCGTGCTGGCTCTCGATGGAGGTAATACCCCATAGTTCATGTCCTCCCTGCTCCCACCCAAAAAGGATGTCGCGCTTGCTCTCCTCGAGCGGGCGTCAGTGTTCATCCACCTCGACCCGAGGGGGGAGAACGTGGTCGTGCCGCCGTGGCTCAAGAAGCAACCACAGTTGGTGCTACAGATTGGGCTGAACATGGCGGTCAAGATCCCGGACCTGGACTTGGCCGAGGACGCCGTATCCTGCACCTTGAGCTTTAGCCGCCGTCCGCACTTTTGTTACGTGCCATGGGGTTCGGTTTACGCGCTCGTGGGTGAAGACGGCCGCGGCATGGTGTGGCCGGAAGACATTCCTCCGGAGGTGTCGTCACAGGCGCAAGTGGCACCAGCGCGTCCAACGCTGCGGCCTGTGCCCGACCCCGGGGGTGCCGCCGAGGAGTACAGCAAGCGGATCCCGAGGCAGCCAACGCTACGGCCCATCGGTCAAGAGGCCGAGGCACTGGCTTCGGACCAAGCCGCATCGCCGGCGGCCGGCAGCGGGTCGCGCAGGCCACGCCCGGGGGAATCCACCCAGGCACCTCTCGACAAGGATGCGCCCAGGAACCCATCGGAACGGCCCTACTTGCGTCTAGTGAAATAGCGCAGGGCACGCGTCATCAGGCAATAGGCAAGGGGGCCGGCAACCGGCCCTACGGCGACGGCCTCAGCGGTATGGCTCGGGTGGCGGAGTCGCTTCGGGTCCTGACACACGTTCTTAGGGCTGTGGACACAATCGCCTCAACACACCCCTCTCCGGACCGAAGCGTTCGCATGAGACAGCCAGTTAGACCGCGCGGAAGGTTGCCAAGCGCCTGCGTACCGTCTACGGATCTTTTTTGCCGGTGACAGGTGTCGAGGGGACGGATTCGTCCGTTGTGCGCTAGCTAGGTTGCTTTGAATGAACGTCGTCTGCGGACAATGTGGAACGGGATACGAGTTCGACGATGCCCTCGTTTCGGAGCGGGGCACCACCGTGCGCTGCACCCAGTGTGGTTTTCAGTTTCGCGTACGTCCCTCGACCGAACACGGCTTCGGACCGGAGCGCTGGATCGTGCGCAAGACCACCGGTGAGGAATACATCTTTCGCACGCTGAGCGAGTTGCAGCGCGCCATAAGTCAGCGCCGCGTCGTCATTGATGATTCCCTTTCCCGCGACGGCACGACCTTTCGTCCAATGCGAGAGCTCTCCGAACTCGATTGCTTCTTCGACCCGACGCGCAACGATGGAAGCTCCTTGGAAGTGACTGCGGTGCGAGATGCCGCTGCCTTGATGCCCGACGCCGCCGTTGCTCGAGGTCAAGAGGCGCCCTCGCTACGACCAGCGCCAGCGCCACAACCCCCTTCAGTAACTCCCACGGCTCAGATGATCGCGCCCGCTCTCGTCACGGCGCGTAAGCAGACGCCGCCAGGCGGTTTTGCGACAGCGGCGCATCAAGGCGCGCCAAGCAGTCTGCAGAAGACGATGCGCACGCCCGCTGTGGTCGCCGCCGAAGCCGGGGGAGGCGGCTCTGCGGTGATGACGCCCGCCGCCTCCGTCGCTCCGTCAGTAGCGGGAGCCGTGGGGAAGAGTGAATCGTTAATCGACGACCGCACCAATCTGTACGCCGACCGGACCACTCCTGTCGCTCAAGAACGGCTGCCGCGGCGACGCCGAGGCCATCGCCACGCCGAATGGGAAGAGGGATTCGCGTCTCCCGCGGGCGCCGACGCTGCGGTGCCATCGGTAGCCAGCGCGGGAGCGGGTCCGGCTCGCGTAGTCAGCCAGGGTATGCCGCCCCCCCGTGAAAGCGCCGTGGCCGTGGCTGGACTATCTACGACAGAGCCGCTGTCGAGCTCCTCCCACTCTCCGATCACAGTGCCTCCACCCGAGCGATCCATGGGTCTACGGTGGATCGTCGGCTTGGTGCTTTTGGGCGGTCTGGGTCTCATCGTTGGCACGGTTGGGCGCGATTACCTAGAGCAGTTCCGCACCGGCGGCGTCGAATTGCCGAGCGAACAGAACGCTCGCGTAGAGCAGTACCTAGCACAAGGCGACGAGCTGTACCGGGCTGGCGATTTGGAAGAAGCGCGCGCTCACTTCGACAAGGCCAGTGCGCTCGCAGAAGGTAGCGCTGAAGTTGCGCTGCGTTTGATGCGTATTGAAGCTACACGAGCCGATATAGAATGGTTACGTCTGCGACTGCTTTCGAACGATGACACCACGGCTCGACAGGTTGCGGAACAACGCTTTGCCGAACGATCCCAAAAGTTGGAGCAGCGAGTCAGCGAGTACGAGCGGCTAGCTGCGGGGCGGGTTGCGCCAGAGGGAGTTGGTGCTTTGGTGGACGCGCACCGCATCGCAGGGCAGCGTGAGCGGGCACGGGCTCTTGTCGAGCAAGCAGGCGGACTGGGCGCCGACTCTCAGGCTGCTTACGCCTCAGCCATGCTCGATGTCGCCGAACAAGAGCCGAGTTGGCCCTCGGTCACGTCGAGGCTCCGTCAGGCGGTTTCAGGAGAGCGCGGGCTAGGGCGGGCTCAGGCGGCTCTGGTGTATGCATTGGCCCGCGCCGGAGACGTCGCAGGGGCCCGCCAACAGTTGGACGTCTTGTCCGGGTTTCGTCGTTCCCACCCCCTCGTTGAAGACCTGCGCCGCTTCATCGCGGAGACTGAACCGGCCGATCGAGGCGCTGCGGAGCGCAGCGAAGCGCAGGGCTCAGCCAAACTGGACGGCGCAGAGCCGCCCACGCGCGTGACGCCCGAAGGTGCAAGCGGTCGCCAAAGGGGCGGCATGAGTGAAGATGCGGTGCATTCGGCCGACCCCATGCGCGACGCGGCTGAAGCGCGTGCTGCAGGTGAAATCGCGCGTGCAGGGCGCCTGTATACACTGGCCTTGTCAAGAGAGCCAGGAAACGTGGCTGCAATGACCGGTCTAGGCGATGTGGCACGGTCTCAGGGTAACACTGACATTGCCTTGAGTCATTACGGTGCGGCGCTTCGGCAAAACCCAAACTATACGCCCGCCGTACTGGCATGTGCCGACCTCAAGTGGGCGACAGGGGATCGCGAGGGGGCCGTGGAGCTGTATCGAAGGTTGGGAGCCAGTGCTCCAGAGCGCGTGGCGCGGCGACTAGCGGAGTACGAGAAGGCAAAAGCCTCGTCATCCGCGCCGCCCTCTACGGCGGCCACGACCGGCATGGCTCCGACTGCACCGACCGCCGCCAGTCCGAACGCGTCACCCGATGTTTCCGCAGCCGGAGTCAGCCCCGACGTGCCACCGAGGCCTGTGTCACCAGGGGCGACCGAGCGCGCGTCGCCTTGACGGGCGGTGACACTGGTTTAGGCTGCCACGATGAATAAGCGCGCGATCGCGTCAGGTGTTGCATTGCTCTTTGGCGCGCTGGCGCTCGTCTCTGGTTGCGGAGGCGGCCCGGAGAAACCCGAGATCGGTTCCGACGATCCGGTATGGATTTTCGATCTGTCTCACGGGCTTCCGGAGTCGAAGAGTGGCGGAGGCATTTTTTCTTTGCCCCAGAAACAGACGCTACTAGGGGCACTCCAAGCCTTGGATAAAGCCGCTAGCGCCCCCCACGTGAAAGGCGTTTTCGTTCGGCTCGGTGCCGCGCTGCCGCCGTGGAGCCAGAGTGAAGAGTTGGGCCGCCGTCTGTCCAGCGTCAAAGCTGCGGGCCGCCCCGTCGTGTGTCACGCTGACGCGCTGGGAAACCGTACACTCATGCTGGCAGCTGCCGGATGTTCGGAGATCTGGCTCAGTCCCGGCGGGTCCGTGGAAGCCGTAGGCATGGGAGGACAGGCGTTATACTTTCGCGGCCTACTCGACCGCCTGAACATCAAGGCCGAATTCCTCCACGTAGGAAGATACAAAAGCGCCGCTGAGATGTTTACGGAGTCGGGACCAAGTCCCGAAGCGCAGGAGAGTATGCAGAGCCTGCTCAGCTCGCTCCGGCAGTCCTGGCGCGCCGGTCTGGCCCAACACCGGCAAAACCCAGCAGCCGCCGATGCGGCCGAGAACGGACCGTGGGTACCTCAGGCAGCATTGTCCAGTGGTCTCATTGATGCTGTGGGGTTCGAATCGGAAGCGCGGGAGAAACTGGCGACGCTCACGCAAACCGGCATCGAGCAAGCGGGATCAGCGTTGGCCCGGGACGATGGCGAGGGCAGCTCACCAATCAGCGTCATTCTGCGCTTGTTAACCACCAGTGAAGAGCCGAAGGAACCACACGTTGCTGTGCTTCCGGCGGTAGGCGCCATCAACTACATGCAGGGCGGTGCCTTTGGCGACGAGACCATCGCGGCCTCCTCATTCGTCAAGACGGTGCGCCGCTTGCGCGACGAGGACTCAGTGAAAGCGGTCGTTCTACGTATCGACTCGCCCGGTGGTTCAGCTCTGGCTAGCGACCTGATTTGGCACGAACTACGGCGATTGGCAGCAACCAAACCGCTCATCGCTTCGGTGGGGGACATGGCGGCAAGTGGCGGATATTACTTGGCTAGCGCCGCGGATCAGATATGGGCAGAGCAGACGAGCTTAGTCGGCTCGATTGGTGTGGTGGGAGGGAAATTTACAGTCGGAGAGGCCCTGGCGGAGCTAGGGATCACCGCCCACACCTTCACGCCTGCAGGCCAAGAAGATACGGCGCGCGTGGCTTATGCCTCACCGCTCACGGCGTGGGACGACGCAACGCGCGAGCGAGTCCGCGACCAGATGGAGCAAATCTATGGCTTGTTCATCGAACGCGTGGCGCTGGGGCGGAAGCTGCCTCGAGAAACGATAGAGGCAGTGGCCGAGGGACGGGTGTGGAGTGGAGCACAGGGCAAAGAGCGGGGCCTGGTGGACGAGCTGGGCGGGCTATGGGAAGCCGTAGCAGCGGCGCGTGATCGTGCCGGGTTACCGAGCGACGCTCCGGTAGAAATGGAGGGCGGAGCGGACCCGCTCAAACAGCTGTTGGGTTTGTCCGACGAGGTCGACGACGAGAGTGTTAGGGCCGCTGCGTCCCGACTCGCTGAGCCAGCTTCAGCCGGCTTGCCGGCATGGTTGACGACGCTAGGGCCGCAACAGCGGAGGCACCTAGCCAGCTTGATGCCCCTTCTCGGCCAGGAGCGAGTGATTGCAGCAATGCCTTTCGGACTAAAGCTGCCGTAAGCAGTAAAACCCTTGACGGCACGTGGGATCACGCTAGTTTCCGGGTCCTCAAATTGGAGAGGTGACCGAGTGGCCGATGGTACCCGCTTGCTAAGCGGGCGTAGGGCAACCTACCGCGGGTTCGAATCCCGCCCTCTCCGCAGCAACACACCGGCGACGAATTCGCTCCGTTCATGAAGTCCCCAACGGCGCCGGAAATGGACATCGCCGCGGGCGATGGCGCACTCAGCCTACAGGGCTTCAGGAGTATGGCATGAGGGGAGGTTGCTACTGTGGATACGTGGTGTACGAAGTGTCGCCGCCGTTCAGCGAAGAGACCAACTGCCACTGTTCCATATGCCGCCGCACAAGTGGCGCGCCATTCGTCGCGTGGCTAACGGCGGAGGCGGCGATGTTCCGGCTCGTTGAGGGGAAGCCCACCCAATTCCGCTCATCGTCTCACGCTACCCGCACATTCTGTCCACGCTGTGGCACTCAACTGACGTTCGCATCGGACCGAACGCCGGAGCAGGTAGATGTCACCATCGCCTCCCTCTCGGACGCGGACAGCGTGCCGCCGAAGGACCACACGTGGATGGCGTCCTGTCTATCGTGGACTCGTCAGTTGCCAACGCTGCCCTGTCATCAACGCACGACGCCGCCAGAGGACGTCGACACTTAGCTATGTTGTTTCGCGGGTTACTAGTGATATTAGGTTAATAGAGCTCGGCTAGCAAAGCGTCCAGATGGTTATTTGCCTCGGGCTGGAAACGGTCGTGGCACCAAAGCTGTCCGTGGCTTCGACTCGAAGCTCATGAATGACGCCAAAGCAATCGTTGGAGTACAGCCGTACGGTGGTGGTAGCGCCCGTGCCCAAAAAGGCCTCCGGATGAATGTCGCTTCGATTCGTGTACCAGCGCAGGTTCGTTCCGGACAGGTCGCCATCTTCCGGATCCATCGCTGTGGCAGCGACTCGGATGTCGACGTACCACAGCCCGAGCTCGCTATCCATTCCGTCGTAAGCCGTGTCGTTGGTAGCGCCCAGATCTTGACTGGGCAGCGTTATCGCAACTCGCGGCGGCGTGTTGCACACGTCGGGCTCGTTAACTAGGCCATCGCAATCCTCGTCCAATTGGTCGGTATCGCACACTTCGACACTGGTAGCAGCACAGGGGTTCGACCACTGCCCGTCTGATGTGCACACGACCTCGCGGTTGCCGCAGACGCCCTGCGAGGCGAACTGTCTGGCACAGGTGCTGGTCTGTCCGGCAA
>CAZNZA010000014.1:47078-52101 GCA_964577325.1 uncultured Polyangiaceae bacterium | reverse complement strand
CCACTGCTTTCGCCACAGGCTGAACAAGTGAAGATGGTCAGTGCCGCAAACGCAAGGACCGCCCCGAGATCGTTCTTGGCTGCGGCGCTTACTCTTTGCGGGCGGCGGTCGTAGGGAGGTGGCGCGACGTCGACTGCATCCCAAGGATTTTCGTTCCTCATCTGTTGCAGGATCCCCTCGAGCCGCGTTGACGCAATAGTCATAGTTTCTCCCCCGCTGAGTGTGATGGTGCGCAATTAGTTTACACGGACAGTGCCAAGTGCCGTGTGGGCGCATGCAGGTCTACGTCGGAATCGCACCGCCACTTCTCCGGATCCTGGGTTACAATTCTTGCGACACGACAAGGCGGCGCGGGAGACCGTTCCAATCTGCTTCTGGGTGGGTGTGAGTTTTCAGGGCGTAAGTTGCTGCCCATACTTCGTCCGGTAACATTAGGTCTAGCCGCTGGATCAACGCGTTTCGCAGGCTAACTGAAAGGACAAGTCCAGTGTCAGACAACGCCGCACGCAGGAAGATACCTCTACCCGATCAGGTCATGGGTGCCAAGCCGCAGCCGCCACCTTTGCGCCGTCGAGCAAGACGCAAGGACCGGTTGAGTGAGAGTGGGAGCCGCGAAATCATGCACGCTGCAGAGCAGGCGGCGCCTCCGCTGATCGCCCCTGAGCCACCCCAGGCAAAGCAGCCGTTCTCGTTTGCCGATCTTCCGGACGACGAAGACAAGACGGCGGCTTTCGAAGTGCCCGAGGAGTTGCTGCGGCGCTCTCGGCTAGGACGAGAACCCGTAGCTGCTAGAACCAGCGAAATACCGCTCAGCGACCGCACTCAGGCCTATCACGTCGGCTTTGCTGATGACGATCGCGCGCCGGACTCGAACGCAAACACGGCGCCGCCACCTGCGCCCGAGCCAGCGCTCGAGACAAGTCCGTTCTCTGACCCAGCGTTGAGTGGGCTTGGGCGCGCATTCGAGCAGGATCCGACGTCCGAAGCCTCAGGGCCCAAACTCGCTTTGGTTGCGGACTACGCTCAGGATTTGCTCGACGATGAAGAGAGTGGTGAGTTCACCCGTATCGGACACGAGGACGAGCTACGGGGGTTATCATCACTGAAGCAGGCCAAGGTGCCCAACGTGATTGTATCGGATGAGCAAACGTCCTTGGAAGCGACAAGCACGAAAGTGCGCGCCAAGCAGAACGTGCAGCCCGCTCAACAATCGAACCGCCTGCTCTGGGCTATCATTGCAGTACTGATGGTGGCGACATCTGTCTTGGCAGCGCTGCTGCTGAAGGCGGTCTAACTTGCAGCGACGGGCGACTGAGCCTGAGCTTACACCCCCGCCTGGGCGCACAGCGACATTGGCCCGCCGTGCGCCGCCGAAGCCGGGCGGCTCTCCGCGTGCCGCTAGCGTAGTGGCTCGCCGCTGCATCTCGATTCAGGCCCCCGAACCGCTCGTTCACCGAGAACCAGTAGAGGGACGGGCGAGCGCAAGCTCTGCGCCCGCCCATTCTCCGTTGCCGCAGCCGACGCCTTCTGCCGTTCGGCCCGACTTAGGCCCGTCCACCGCTCGTTCGCCTTTCACACGTACTTCCCTCGCTGAGCTAAACAGCCCTCAGCGCAGGGAGCGACCTAGCGAGAGCGCCCGACCCGAGCGCTCCGAGAGGAGTAACTGCGGGATGGTCGGTAAGGCTCCTGGTCGACGTGCAGAGCAAGGGACGTGGGATGGTAGTCCCATCTCCACACGAACCACGGTCCCGGTTCCACCGTTCTTTTCCGTGCCTCCGAATCAAGGGGCTTCGAGCAGCGACGTTGCGGTGGCAAACCCTGTCTTGCAGCAAAGCACAAAACCGACCGACGTTAGGCCACGACCATGCGTAACGGTTCGTCCGGCAATCTCGGTCGTCATGCCCGTGAGCAGCGAGCCGCAGTCAACGTCCTCAGCAAACGGGTAGACCACCAATCCGTCGATATCCAGTGCCTCAACGATTGTCCGCTAGCGCGAAACGAATGCCCTGAGCTAGTGGAAGCGCCGATGAGTAGTTGACCGTGTTGGTCGCACGCCGCATGTAGGCTTTCCACGCGTCTGACCCAGATTCGCGGCCACCTCCCGTTTCCTTCTCGCCGCCGAACGCGCCTCCAATTTCCGCGCCGCTCGTGCCGATGTTGACATTGGCGATTCCGCAGTCAGACCCGGAAGCGGATAGGAAGCGTTCAGCTTCCTGCACGTCCATGGTAAAAATGGCTGAGCTCAAGCCCTGAGGAACTGCGTTGTTCAGGGCCACGGCTTGGTCTAGGGTTTCGTAGCTGAGCACGTGGACCAGCGGAGCGAACGTTTCTTTCTTCGCCAACTCTGGGTGCTCGGCCAGAGCCGTCGGGTATGTCGCGACGGCTGGTCGTACGTAAACACCTCCTTCTGGTACTCCCGCACTGACGCGTTCTCCCCCAACGACCGTCGCTCCTTGCGCGCGAGCTGCCGCCATCGCTCTTTGCATCTCATGGAAGGCGGCTTCGTCGATGAGCGGCCCGACCAATGTCGACTGCTCCAGCGGGTTACCGACGGGCAAACTGGCAAAGGCGTTGACGAGGCGTTGCACGAGGTTCTCGTGGACATCGCGGTGCACGATGAGGCGTCGCAGACTCGTACAACGCTGACCAGCGGTTCCGGCGGCTGCGAACACGATCGCACGCAAAGCCAGCTCTAGGTCCGCGGAAGGCGTCACGACGATAGCATTGTTGCCGCCTAGCTCGAGCAGGGAGCGACCGAGTCGCTGAGCAACCGTTTGTGCTACGGCTCGCCCCATGCCTATCGATCCAGTGGCCGAAATTAGCGGCAATCGTTCAGAAGCGGCAAGCGCCTGACCCAATTCCCGCCCGCCTACGACCACACTGGACACTTCCTGCGGCACTCCCGGTACGCGGGCAGCAGCCAGAAGCGCGAGGTGATGACATGCCAACGCACACAGTGGTGTCTTCTCAGAAGGCTTCCACACCACCGGATCACCGCACACCCAAGCGATGGCGGCGTTCCAAGACCAAACTGCAACGGGGAAGTTGAACGCCGAGATGACGCCGACGGGCCCCAGCGGGTGCCACTGCTCGGACAACCTATGTTCCGGACGCTCACTAGGCATCGTCTTGCCGTACAACTGGCGACTCAAACCCACGGCGAAATCGCACACGTCGATCATCTCCTGTACCTCACCAAGGCCCTCCTGCAGAATCTTGCCGCACTCGACGCTAACCAGGTGCGCTAGTTCCGCTTTGTGCTCGCGCAGCACAGAGGCGAACTCCCGCACGAACAGACCCCGAACCGGGGCAGGAGTCGCACGCCAATCGCGGAACGCCGCTTGAGCCGCCGCCAGCACGGGTTCCAGTTGAGCGGGACTGCATTGCTTGAAGGTAGCCAGTACGCTGCCATCGATGGGAGTGTGAACCTCGAGCAACGGTCCATCACCCGGCGCCGCCAAGCCACCACAATGAACGGACCGCGGATCGTTCAAGCCAAGACGAGTCACGACTGTCTTATCGAGCATGAAGCTACCTTCCCAGTTGATGAGTCACTGTCTGTACAGCTGCGTACTTACTGTTATTCTTTGATGAGAAGATTTGGCGTTACGGCGCCAGGTATTTGGGTAAGTTCCGGCAAGTGGAACGCGAACCTCGTGTCCGAAGCGTAGTAGCGGCCAAAGCGGTTGTCGAGAAACGCTTGCAAGGCGATCTCTTCCTGGCGCAGCATTCCCGTTTGCTCGATCGTGCCTTCGCGCACGAGATCAACGACCGCGCATACACCCGCGGCAGTCGTGATTTGAATGCCACTCCAGTTCTCGCCATCAATCTCCTGATGGTAGATCTTACGAGCATCTGTCAGCTGTACATATTGGCCTTTCCGCCAACCGCTAACCGTGCAGAAGATCACGACGACGTCTTGAAAGGTTACTGGGATGGCTCGCTCCAGGATCTCCTTGAGTTGGTCCCTATGCTCGGAAAGGCGTAGCTCATTGACCAAAAAGGCGGCCAAGTCGCGGTGACCGAGATAGCGGATGGTCTTGTAGTTGAGCTCACGGACTTGGTTTGCCAGTGTCTCACACAATGTGCCGAGACCGCCCGATGTGTTGAAGGCTTCGTAGCGCACGCCGTCCAAGGAAAAATGCTCGTAGCCCTCGAGCGGTAGAACCGTCCGTAGCCGACCATCGTGAATGGCTTCGCAGGGATTGCAGTATTCGTTGATGAGTCCATCGGTGGACCACGTCAGATTGTACTTGAGCGCATTGCTCGGAAATTGCGGCAGCGCGCCGACTCGCATGAAGACGGTGTCGAGGCGCTCGAGCTGTTGTGCCAACGCGTGAGCGGCAATGGAGACGAAGCCGGGGGCCAAGCCGCACTGTGGAGCAAACACCTGCCCCCGTTTGGCCTGAGTGGCAAGGGAGCGAACACGTTTCGTGGTTTCCACGTCCTCGGTGAGGTCGAAGTAGTGGGCACCGCACTGCAGAGCCACATCTGCAATGGTTGGGTTGAAGTGAAAGCTGAGCGCGGAAATGACGGCATTCTGTCCAGACATCGCCGACTCGAGCTCGCTTCGTTGGGAGGCGTCCACCCGCCGAGTCCGCACGCCGGTCATTTGTTCGAGTCTCGCAAGCGCCTCCTCGTCATGATCCCCCACGGTGACCGTGTAGTCGCCGCACCCCTGAAGGAACTTGGTGATCATGCGGCCAATCTTGCCGCTGCCCAGCAACAGAATATTCATGGTGGTTTTCCTGTCGTCACTTGCGCCTGCAGAGATGGAATGGAGAGTACCACCTTCGCTGGATGGGGCCAAATCGTGGGTTTTCCGACTTTGTCCCACATCGCGGGCCGCAGGTGCTGGCGTGCCACCTGTTTTGCTCGTTAATCCATCACTGGGTTGATGCCACTTTCGAATGCCGATAGATTGCGGACCACGGGGTTAACGGTTACGACAAGGTGCCGTTGAGCTCCAAGCTTGCAACGGGAGCTCGATGGGGGACTCAGGCAGCAAGACAGACGCGCCGAC
>CAZNZA010000014.1:43888-46978 GCA_964577325.1 uncultured Polyangiaceae bacterium | reverse complement strand
GAGAACCTGCCCGCGTAGCAATAGCGCCGTCCTGGCGCGCGAGTACGACGACTGACAACGATGGAATTTGCAATCATTGAACCGGACGGGGACGCGGAACTGTGGCCAGCGAACGAGGAGCTGACAGGCGTACGGCCTCCGTCTCGCTCAGGGACCTTCTGCGCCGTCGGCCGTCCGTTCGCGGTGAGGGGGGCGCTAGGGGAGGAACGACCAGATTCGTATCCCTCGCTCGCTGAGGGGGACGGACGGCTCGTCGTTTTTCGAGACGGGGCATGTTGGCCGCCTCGATTGGCAAGCGTGCTCAGCGGAGGGGCGACTACCTGCATCGTGGTGGAGCGCAACAACGAGAACGTGAGCGCTCTCGCGCAGCGCGTGGTGGCGCGCGTTGAGCAGCTTGGTCAAAGCGTGGCGCAGTTGGTGTGGGTCAGCGCCGGGTCCGACTGTGACCGCGAGCTAGCGCGGGCCTCGCAGCTGGCGCAAAAGCTTGGTGCGCCACCCGTGCTGGTAGTAGTCCCTCCAGGAGCCAAAGCGCGGTGCCTGCGTGCAGAGGGAGCGGGGGTGCGGGGGGAAGAAGAGGTGCTGCGGCAACAGGGACGACCTGGTGTGCGGCGCGCCGTTTCACCGGCCATGCGTCGCTCGGGCTGATGTTCACCGCTCGCGGATGTTCACCTAAAGCATGAGTTCCGGCCGGCCCAAGCCCGGTGACGATGACTCCCGCGCTCGTATGGAGTTGGAGCGGCGGCTGCGCGGAGTCGGAGACAAGACTGGAATCGCATGGGTTGACCGCGCCTTCAGCGATGGCAAGCGTGGGGGAGGACCCGCTCGACCCTATCGAGGACTCGCCCCTCTGGGGCTTTTGATGCTTGCGGTCGTGCTCCTCGCCTTGTTCTTGTACTATGGTCGACCCTACCACGGGTCCGAGCCGTTACCGCCAAAGCGCCCCGTCTCTTCGTCCTCGGCGGCACCGTAGCGCTTTGGGCGCGTGCGAACGGCGGTGAGCGCTGGTGCGTGTGGGGCAATGTGCCGCCTGCGTCGCCCAGTGACGCTCGCTACCGTGCCCTTTCCCACATTTCCAAGAATGGTTTAAAAAAGGCTATTGGTCTCTCCTCTGCGTTACGAGACACTTCGTCGCCTAATCCTGGCAACGGCAGTTGCTCTGGAAACCGGGATGCGGAGGATTGCGAATGAAAGCTTATTGGATCGTTCTTCTTGGACTGATGGTTGGCGCCTGCGGCTACTCTGAAGACGAGTGGCAAGCTCAACTGGCTCGCTACAACAACCTCGAGGCGGAGCACGCCAACGAAAAGAAAACTCATGCTCAAACGCAGGAGGAACTCACGGCGACGCAGCTGCGCGTGCAGGAGCTGTTAGCCAAGCTGCAAGACATGGGCGTCAATGTTGATGAATTGAGCCAGCGTCTGCAGGCAGAGGGAACCGAAAAAGAGCGGCTCGTCGCAGACTTGGACGAAATGAAGCGCGCGCTCGACGAATACAAGCAGCGCGCCGCTCAACTCGATCGGATCCGCAAGCGCTTCGAGTTGGTGCGCGACAAGCTTCAGAAGCTGACGACGCTCGGACTCAAGGTTCAGATCCGACACAACCGTATGGTGATCTCATTGCCCGGAGACGTTCTGTTTGCTTCCGGCCGCGATGATCTCCAAGAGAAGGGGCTGGCTGTGCTCAATCAGGTTGCAGAAGTCATCCGGACTGACAATCAGCTCAGCAAGCGCTACTTTCAGGTCGCCGGACACACTGACAACAAACCTCTGCGCTACAACACCAAATTTCAGGACAATTGGGGTCTATCGGCCATGCGCGGCCGTCAGGTTCTGGTGTATCTCGTGGGCGCGATGGAAGGCGAGAAGGGTGGCGGTGGGTTGAACCCGAGACAGCTGCACTGCGCCGGTTACGGGGATACGGATCCGGTAGCTGACAACAGCACCGACGAGGGGCGCGAAGCCAATCGCCGTGTCGAGCTCGTGCTCATGCCAGACGTTGAGGAAATGCTCGACCTCAAGTCTCTCATTTGAAATCCAGGCAGATCCGTGCCGGCCGCTCCCTGGATTGGCAAAGAGGCATGCTTTTGAAACCACCCCGCCACCCGTCTCGTACCCGACGTGGTGGCGGTCTATTCTCTCTCTTTCGTCTTGCCTCCCGCTATTGACACTCCGTCCGGACAGGTAGAGGCGCGTGCGAACCAGGCTTCGCCGCCGCCCGGCGCAAGTGCGGAAGCATTGATGACGGCGTATGTCGCGGGAAACGCCGAAGCGTTCGACGAGCTGTACCGACTCCTATCGCCCAAACTTTTCGGATACCTGTTGAGGCTTACGCGGCACCGCGAGCGCGCCGAGGACTTGCTGCAGGTGACGTTTTCCAAGATACATCGTGCACGTGCGAGCTACCTGAACGATTCACCTCTGTTGCCCTGGGTTCTAGCAATCGCACGCCGCTCCTTCTACGACGAGGTGCGGCAGCAAAAAGCGCGTCGAGAAGAGCTGAGCAAAGACGGAGCTCTCCCCGAGCCGACCCAGCCGGCACCGGACGGTGAGCTTGCCGACGTGCTGGAGCGAGCACTTTCCGAGATCCCCGAAGTGTATCGCGAGCCCATCATTCTCACGAAAGTCACAGGCCTTTCGCTTGCCGAGGCGGCGGATGTGGTTGGGGCCACTCCTTCCGCCGTGAAGCTGAGGGTCCATCGCGGATACAAGATTTTGCGCGAGGTGCTGGAAAGGCTACGAGCCAATGACTGATCCCGTCGATGATCCGGACGTGCTGTTGGAGCGTCTCTCGAAGCCGGAACCGCGGCCTGCAGTTCAACAGGCCGTGCGCCGCGAGTGCGCCGCAAGTTTACGTCCTCAGCGCTGCCTATCACGACGCATGCGCTTTGTTGTGTGTGGCGGGTTACTGCTGTTTCTGATAGCGGTGCTGGGCCTGCTTGCTCTGCTAGCGAATGGTGCCGGAATGTGGCGAGCGGCGCTGTGGGGTACGGCGGGTTGGGCCATCGTCTTGTTGACGGTGTTGCTCATAGGGGTGGCGCCGAAGCGCTCGCGCTCCTGTTGGTGGCGGCGCGCTCTACTGATCGGCATGCCG
>CAZNZA010000014.1:39300-43788 GCA_964577325.1 uncultured Polyangiaceae bacterium | reverse complement strand
GCTTGGCACGTCCTGTTGGGGCATGGTTTGAGCGTGGTAGGCGTTGGTTTACTCGGCCTGCTCGTTGGACGCCGCATCCTGTCGCCGTGAGGCACCGTCGAGGTGCCCCGTCGGTCAATCAAAGATACATCGAAACCCGCACCCCCACCTGGCGCGGCGGGTTGAAGAAGCGCAAGTTGGTGTTCGGCACGTTGATGAGACTGGTCATGTACGTCATGTTCGTAAGGTTGGACACGAAGGCATCGATTCGGATGTCGCCCTCGGTCCGCGTGTAGCCGACCGACGCGTCCAAGCGCGTCGTCCATGGGATGACGTCGCTGAAAACGGGATTGTAGTTGCCGTCTAGGTCGTATCCCTCACCGTTGAACTGGGTCATGTACATCTTCGACTTGGTCTGCCCAGAAAGCGACCAGTCGAAGTAGCCGACGGCAGTGGGAATGCTTTGTTCGATGCCGTAGGAGAGCGCCAACTGTGGAGCACGAGGCAGCAAATTGCCCTCGAGATTGGTGCGGGGCTGGCTCTCCGGCGTCCACGACACTCGGGTGTCCACCACTTCGGCACCGAGATAACGGGCGTCGAGAAGCATCGCTGAAGCGCGGGCGGTAAACCCGCTCGGCAGGTAACCCACCGCATCAGCTTGAAGGCCCAGCACGCGAGCGTCCCCGGTGTTCTCGCGCACCGTGTTGCTGGCTTGGGTCGAGCCGAACTCTTGCACGGTGCTCGTCTGGTAGTTCAGGTATGCGTACCAGAAGGCTGCGGCATTGAGCACGAGCTTGCGATCCAGCAGCACGTTCTTGCTGCCGATCTCGGTGGCATACATGGTTTCGGATTCGTACTCTGCGGCGTACGGGGCGCTGTCACCTTCGACGTAGATCGTGTCGTTGAATCCGCCCGACTTATGCCCGGTGCTAAACGTCAGGTACGCCATGCTGAGCGGAGTCAAATCCCACTCGGCACCGACACGGAAATCAGGGAACAGCTCACTTACCCGCCCATGCTGCTCGCGGAAGCCCAATCCCACATCAGCGCCAGGCTGGTTCAGTAGATCTTCCAGGGTATCGCGGGCACCGAACGTTTCGATGCCGTCGAGATAGATGTCCACCCGCTCTCGAGCGTCTTCGGCGCTACGACTTCGACCCCCCTCGTCGTAACGCGTGCGGCCGTCCTGGGCGAACTGAAAACCCTCTGTGCCGTAGCGTTCGTCGTTGAAGCCTGCGCAGGTCTCCCCCTCGGGCACATTCTCCGGAATGCATGCAAAGTTGAAGCCGCCACCGATGCCATGACGCTCCTTGAACTCGGAGGTAAGACGGAAGCCAGCCAGCGCTCGGAAGGCGTCCGTGATATCGAGAGTCGCATCGACGTACCCGGCGACGGAGCCGCTCGGGACGTCGGGGTGGTTGAACTCCTGTCCCATGTAACCATACGAATGGTCCTCGACCTGGCCGAGGAAGACGTACTGCTGCTCGGCAAAATGGAAGAAGCCAGCCGTCCAGCGGAAGGACGAAGTGTCGGGGGCGAACAGTCGGATCTCGTTCACGAACGATTCCGAGGTGGTGTACCAAACGGACGTCGTGTAGCGGTCCAGGTCGCCCGCATCGATGCCGTGGTAGAACACGCCGTTCGTCGTGCCCGTGTTCTGCCGATACTGCAGGTCGCGGTAACTTGAAAGCACCTGAAGCCCGACCGGGCCAAAGTCGACGTCGATGCTCGCACTGACTCCCCAGTGGTCGAGGGATTGCGACGGTTGATGGCCGGCGTAGGCAACGGCGCGCGGGTTGGGTACCTCATCGGGATCTAAGCCGAGGCGGAGAAGATCCGTATAATTGGAGCCGACCCACCCGGTTCCGCGCTCCTTGGTGTTGTCGAATCGCACCGTGACGCTGACGTTGTCAACGGGGACCCATCGCCCAGAAATCCGATACGCCCACGTATCGGCATCTTCGGCAGCGCGTATCTCCGGATCACCGCCGCGATTTTCGTAAAACGGATCACGCCTTTCGGAGAAGGTGGCAAAACGAAGGGCGACCTTGTCTCCAAGCGGTACGTTGACCGCTGCCTTGGCCAGGCGTTGATTGTAGTTGCCGAGCTGGAAGCTGCCGTTAGCTTCCCACTCACCCAGCTTGGGCGCGTTGGTGACGATGTTGATGGTGCCCCCCAAGGCGTTGCGGCCGCGCAAGGTGCCCTGTGGACCCAAGTTGACTTCGACGCGCTCGACGTCGTAAAACATCGTGCCGAAGCCACGCGGGCGGGGGATGTACACGCCATCGATGTGGGGCGCCGAACCGGGGTCGCCCTTCTCGGTATTATCGTTGCTTCCGATACCGCGCATGTACACTTCGATGTTACCTTCGGACGCGCCTACCTCCACGTACGGAGTGGCGGCGGTCAGCTCGCGAACCGAGGTGATGCCACGACGATCGAGGTCTTCGCCCGAAATCGACTGCACGGACGCGGACACCTTCTGAATGTCTTTGCTTCGCCGATCCGTCGTGACGATGATGACGCCTGCTTCACCCTGATCTACCGGAGCAGCTTCGGCGAAAGCCTCGAAGTCGGCTTCTGAAAACTCCTCGGCAACAGCCACGTCCCCGGCGATACCAGTACCGACATCGCCTTCATCCGTCGCCGCTGCAGCCTCCTCGCCAGTGGTTGCTGACGGGTCATCAGGGGCGGGGGCTACTGGGGCTTCGGGTTGTGCCGGAGCTTGTGGCGCTTCTGGGCCTGGCGCGGCGCCAGGAGCCTGCTCGATGGGCGCGTCGTCTGCGGTTGGGGTTTCGGCTTCGGGAGGGGGCTCCTGAGCTGCGGCTACCGAGACCAGCAGAATGTTAATAAGAAGGGCGGAGTGTGCTACCAAACGGGGTCGACACGGCACGGATCCGAAGTTCATAGAGCTGCCTCCTCGCGCGACCCATTGGCGGCCACGGAAACACTGCACGGTAGCTCGTATACACCTTCACCTCGTAGCTTGTGAACCGGCACAATGCTTCGAGGTGATGACCGCTTTACACACAGAAACGATTATTCGCCTAGTCCGGCCGTGCAGATCGCACCGCGCGGTTCTGTATGTCGTTATCCGATAGCGCTTCCTAGTCCTGCTCGGTCACCACGGCCAGAGTCTCGGCGCCCGCGCCCCGCGCAACGTCCATCAAGCGCACGACATCACCGTAGGGGGCGTCGTCGTCGGCCTTGAAAAACACCACCTTCTTGCGCACGTTCTTCAAGCGTTCCGACAAACGCTCCTCCAGCGAGCCCAGGGGGATGTCCTGACTGTTGATGCGCAGTTTACGATCCGCCGTGTACTCGACGATGACCGATGAATTCGTCTGTGCCGTTTGCGTCTGAGAGTCGTCTTCCTGGGGCACGTTTGCCGTCAGGTGCTTGAGCGTCGTCGGCGTCAGCACCATGAAAATGATGAGGAGTACGAGGACGATGTCGACGAGCGGCGTGACGTTGATCGCCGCTGTAGGGCCGCTGCCCGAGTTGCCTACATCCATTGCCATGGCAGTAGCTCCACTTGAGTGAGGGGTCGAAGGCTCAGAAGGTGTTAGCCTTCGTCATCTGGTTTGGGTTTAGGAGTCTTACTACTATCTTCTTCGGTACCGAGCACGACGTCTTCGATTCCCGACTTTTGCAGTGCCTGCATGGCGCGGCGCACATCCCCGTAAGGGGCGCGAGCATCGCCCTTGAGGAAGATTGTCTTGTCAGGGTGTAGCCGGCGCTCTTCGCTGACAGCTCGCGGTAGATCTTCTACGCGTTGAACTTTGCTGGCACCGACGTAGATTTCTTTGTCGCGGGTGACCGAAACAATGATGTCCGTGCCGTCATCTGGCTTTCGGGAATGATTTTGGGTTTGTGGCAAGTCCACAGCAACGCCGCTGGCGATCATGGGCGTGACGACCATGAAGATGATGAGCAACACCAACACGACGTCCACCAAAGGCGTGACGTTGATGTCCGACTTGACGCTGCCTCGCCTGGCCTCGTCGTGCTTCTCGAGGACCGAACGGATCGCCCGCAATCGCGCTGGGTCGTTGCCGCTCTGTGCTCTCACACGGGCTCCACTGCGGGGCGAACCGGTGACGTATGAACGGCAGTGGCGCTGCCCATCTCGAGGTGAGCGCGGCGCGTCTTGTGTGCCAAGCGATCAACCAGTTCACCGGTGGCATCGTCGATGAGGCCGCCCATTTGCTCGAGCTTGGTGGTGAAGTAGTTGAAGAACCAAACGGCGACGATAGCCACGCCGAGACCCACGGCCGTGGTCAGGAGCGCTTCGGCGATACCAGCCGAAACGGTGGCGAGACCGCCGCCACCGGCACTGGGGTCCGCCATCAACTGGAACGCGGTGATGATACCGAACACCGTACCGAACAATCCCACGAACGGAGCCGAGGAGGCAATCGTAGCCAGCACGGGCAGGCCCTTGGACAGGCTCGCCATTTCGCGCTTCTTGGCACGATCCATCGTCCGCGCAACGGAGTGCACGAGCAG
>CAZNZA010000014.1:33528-39200 GCA_964577325.1 uncultured Polyangiaceae bacterium | reverse complement strand
CAGCGTGATGACCACCGCTTTCGCGATGAAACCCATTTGGCTCCAGAGGCCGAGCAGAGAGAAATCCATGGTTGTTCTTTCCTTCAGTCCGTTTCTTGCTTTTAGGCGAGCCGCTCAGCTTGGGTCACCGCCTGGGTGTACCCACTAGCCGTAGCAGTAGTGTCTCGAAGTTGGCTCTATTGGGTTCCGCTAGCTGATTTCGCTCGGTGGGTCGTTGTCACCAATCGTGCGGGGATCCACCGTCGCGGGATGATGGGGAGTTATCTTTATGCGAGCACCAGGTCGTTCATGCGGGCACCGGGTCGCGGAACATTAGCTGCGTATCACGTATGGCTGGTTGTAACAGAATGGCGTTGGCCGACTGTTGATGGTGAGCGGTTTGAAGCGCCAGCGTCGCATGGCCGCTGTGACGGCACTGTCCACGGCTCCTCCAGCCGACTTTACGATCCGCACGCTGTTCACGGCGCCGTTGGCTGAAACACAGATGCGTGCCACGGTCCGATACTCGGCTTGCCCGCGGGCCAACGCCCGGGGCAGCTCCGCCTTGTAGGGCGATACGTGGGGATTGATGAGCAACAGTTGCTTGCCTTGCTGATAGGAGATGTTCTGAGGCCCCGCTGGCGGAGGGGGGGGAGGGGGCGGAGGTTGGGCCCCCACGACGCCGCCCACGACGCCACCGGCAACTCCACCCACGACACCCCCCACTTGGCCACCCTCTTCGCCGCCTTCTTCGCCCTCGTCATCACTCTCCGGCTCCTCCTCAGGCACTTCCTGCTGAGGTTCGTCCGTGGGCTGCACCAACGTCTTCGGCTTTTCTACCTTCGTCCGGGTCTTCTTCGTCGACGACTTCTTGGGGGGCGGTGGTGGGGGAGGCGGTGGTGGAGGAGGCGGTGCGGCCGTCAACATGACCCGTACCGACGGCAAAGGCATCTCATCGACCTGCCACATTGAGTGTGCGGCGCCGGCCACCAACGCTATGCCGTGAGCTGCAAGTGATACCGTGATCATGATGCGGCGCCACTTGGCGGGCCTGGTGTCGGGCTGCGCGAGGATTGCTTCAAATGCCATGGCGGGTTCTCCTCACTCTTGCGCGCTTCCTGATGCCGGATTGGCCGTCCCTGGACCGGTCCCATCCGCGCCTCGATTCTCGTCTTGCGCGCCGTTTTCCTCGGCTTTCACAGACCCCTCGTTCGCCCCTGGGGTGCCGCCCGTCTGTTGCTGGTTCTGCTGTGTCGCCGCGCGCTTACGCCACTCTTCGGCTTTTTCGATGCTCTGCTGCCATTCTTCAGGCTCCGATAAGTAAGCCAATGCCTTCTGGCGGTGTAGCAGGCCGGCGATGACCATCGCTTCGCTGTAATCGGAGCGCAGCTCTAGAGCGCGCTCCAAGTGTTTCAACCCCAAGTCTGCCAGCTGCACTCGCTTCTCACCAACGATGTCATTGGTGGTGAAAAACGGGGGTACCTCACCCGGAGGCAGATCAGGATACTTCTCCGCTATCCAAGCGTTCACGGCTCCCGGTCTTGGATCGAACCGCGTGGCGAGTCCACCACCACCCTTCTCGAACAAGCGGTTGAATATGAGAGCCCCGATCGAATAATGAGCATCCGGATCGTCGGGAGCAAGCTCGGCCCGCTTCAGCTCCCACTCCAGGCTTTTGTCCCACTTCCCCCAGCGCGTGTAAACCTGTACCAGCGCATTGACGGCGAGCATGTCCTTGGGGTTCTTCTGGAATTGCTCCAGGTACATCTTTTCAAGCTCCTCGTAGCGATTCGCATCGAACAGCGTTTGCTCGAACAGCTGCGCTCCCCGCTCGTCTTCTGGAACCAGCTCTTGGTAACGCTTGAACTGTTCGAGGGCGCAATCCGCAGCGCGAACGCTCTGGGGATCGTCGCCTCCCAGGCTCATCATTTGGCGGCAGGCCAGCCCCATGTTCAGGGCGGAGGTTGGGAATTCTGGAAAGATGCGCTGAGACTCTTCGTATGCCGCTACGGCCGCCGCATAATCGCCGTCACGGAACAGGTCGTTGCCCCTTCGAGCTTCATGTCGCCCACGCAATTCGGCGCACCCGATGAAGGAGGGCGAGATTCCTATCACCAGGAGGCACGCCCAGAGCCGCCGGGTTCTCGCTGAATACGCTCGTCGTGCAGTGTGTGGTTGGGCTGCGGTCATAAACATTCCCTGAAGCTGCAAGCCTCGAGGACCAGGGACAACGGTGACCACCGAGGCGTTGAGTGCATACACGAACGGCACACGCGCCTGCAAGTGACCTTTGTTCCTTGTGTTGTCGCTTCTGCGTTCTGTCATCCCAAGTGCCTTAGCTCATGTCTTCCCGTCACAAAATAGTGCATGGCGTACGCGTCAGATCCGTTGCCGCCGGCCGACGAGAACGTCTACTATGCGCGCATGAGATTCACTCGCCGCGTCAGTCTCGGGCTCGCAATCATGGCCGGTATGTCAGGTTGTTCAGAACCCGAAACCACGATTTCCGTGAGTGTTCGGTACTGGACCGACTACCTGGACCCAGGAACCTTCGAGGTAACGATCGAACAAGAGGGGCAAAATGCCATCGCAGCCGAGCTCACACCGCGGCAGCTGGAAGGGGAGTACGACGTGGTCTGTCAAGACGACTGGCGAGCCTCCTATTGCCGCTTCTTCCAGCGCTTCGAGGTCGCAAACTGGGGCGCCGGCGAAACAACGGTGACACTGACGGGTGAAGCACTCGACGGTGAGTTCACCTTCGATGAGCAGCAAGTGTTTGACCTCGTGGAGAACGAGGTGAACGTCGTGTACTTCGAACTCGAGGGATTGACGGGCCCACCCGAACCCGAACCTGAACCTGAACCTGAACCTGAACCCGATGCTGGTACGGATGCGGGGGGCGGGGGTGTAGAAAGCGACGCAGGTAGTTTGGGCGGAGATTCTGGTACGGACGTCCCCGACGCCGCAGTGCCCGCGACGTCAGATGCCGGCGGTTTGGACGGTGGTGACCGTGACACGGGTGACGCTGGCGTCTTGGACGCTGGAGAAACGGACGCAGGCGCGGATGGCGGTGTGGTTGGGGACGCGGCAGACGGCGACGTAGACGCTGCGGGTTAACGAAACGGACGCGGCTGCGCCGATGACGTGAGCACGCGGACCGATACGACGCAAAAAAGGGAGCGGCTTGTGCCGCTCCCTTTTTCAATTCCGGTTGATGTCGCTCAGTGATTACATCACTTCGCAGGCCGTGGCCGGGGCCACGTCAGCGGCATCCGTCTGACAGACGTCCGCCTCGCCAGCGCCACCGCTGATGGCATCGTCTCCGGCACCTCCGTTGACGAGATCGTTGCCCGCCTCGCCGTCGAGGTCGTCGTCGCCGTCGTCACCGAACAAGGTGTCATCCCCAGCGCCGCCACGGATGATGTCGCCACCGGCTCCGCCTTCGATGGTCTCGGAGGCCGTATGACCGGTGAGGGTGTCGATGTCGCTGCCGCCGACCAGCCATTCTATGTTTACCGCATTGTCCGCTTCGGTCAGAGCCGGGTCGCCATCACTGTCGGAGCAGCTCGCTTCGGCAAGAGCGCTTGCACCCTTGGACGTGGCGGCATCAGTGCAGAGCGTAACGGTGAGGGGTGCCGTGCGGCCAGCGTAGGTGAGCTTATCCGATCCTGCGCCACCGTTCATGGTGTCGTTGCCCAAACCTACGTCTGTTTCATCGACGTACAAGACAGAGTCGTACACAGTCGTCACGCCGGCTGCCAGGAACAGGTCGTTGCCGGCGTCGCCGTTCAAGGTATCGTTTCCGGAGTTGCCGATCAGGATGTCGTCGCCGCCGCCGCCGTTGATGGTATCGCCACCGGGGCCGCCATGAATCGTTTCCGCGTTGTTGCTACCGTCAATGGTGTCGTCTCCGGCACCGCCAATGATGACTTCGATGTCGTTCTTGACGTTGTCGGCTTCCTCGTCCTCGCCGTCGTCTGCCGTGCCGTTAACCTTTATGGTCAAGTCAGCCAGGCGATACTGGTAGTCCATGCTATCCGTGCCCACGCCACCGTTGAAGGTGTCGCCGCAGTCGGAAGTAAAGGTGGCGATGAACCTATCGTTGCCGGCGTCGCCGTTGAGCACGTCGACGTCTTGGCTGCAATCATCCGCACCGGGGCCGCCATAGATGGTGTCGTCGCCGGGTCCGCCTGAAATGACGTTGCTTCCTCGCGAACCAACCAAGGTGTCGCCGCCGTTGCCGCCAACGAGATTTTCCACGTCGTCCCGAATGTCATCGTTCTCGCCGGCTTTGCCGTCGTCCGCATCCGTTTCGTCGTAGCCAGTCGTAAGCCCCAATGCCCCACCGTCGACCACGGTGACTTCGTCGTCCTCGGCCTGGACTACCAGTTGGTTGCTAGAGTTGATCCAGGCCGTACCAAAGGCGCCGAGGCTCGCGTTGACCGCATCGAGCAATGCTTGCGCATCCGTAAGCGCCACGCCTGTTAGGGCTTGAGCCTCGACGGTGATTGCCGCTGCCGTCAGATTGAACGGGTAGGTGAGCGCGAGGAGGTTTTGAGTGCCGGTGATGGTAACGCCGCTGTAGGCGATGTCCGCCACGACGGCGTCCGTACGCCCGGCGTAGCTCATGGTGTCGACGCCTGCGCCGCCGTGATAAGTATCGGAGCCGTCGTCGTCAGCTGCGGTTAGGAACGTATCGTCATCGTCGCCACCATACAGGACGTCGTCGCCATTTCCGCCTTGCAGCGTGTCTTTGCCGGACCCGCCGTAGACAACGAGGTTACGCGTCGCTGCGAGAGGCGTCAGCGCGGTCGCCGTCGGATCGATGTGAGTAGCGTTAATTTTGTCGCCACCAGCACCAGTTATCGAATCCGCGCCATCTCCCAGCACGAAGGTGTACGTGGTGGGCAAGGTACCACCAATCTTGATGTCGGCTTTCGTATCTCCGGTTACCTCCAAGTAAACGGAGGTTCCGGATTCGCCGACCTTCATGTTGTTGGCAGCGTTCGTTCCACGGACCGCAATGCTGTCGGTAGCTTTCGCTGTTACTGTAGCGCCACCACTAGAACCGAAAAGCGAGCCGAAGCTACCGGGAAGCAAGTCGAACACTAGCTTGTCGGCGATAGAAGCGTGGGTCGTAATGTTCAACTTGCGGACGTTTGCGGTGGTCAAAGCCACCGCAGGGTTCGAACCATCGGTGTTGGTATAGCAAGGCCAGCCGTTGACCGATATCGCGTTGTTTACGACGCTGATTACCGTAGAACCGCCAAGCAGGCTCAGGTTCATGGTCTTACTCCCCTCTTCGAAGTTGTCCGAGCTCGCTTGGTTCGTGCCATCGTTGCACGTGTTGACGATTTCACCCAGACCCTCCATCACCACGCCCAGTTGCGGATGCACCAGCTCACCCTCAGGGCCCGTTTGCTGTTCTGGACTCTCTCCTGAACAACTGGGCATAGCCCCAACCATCAATGCAATGCTTCCGATCTTCAAAAAACCGCTACGGATCATGTTCCCTTGCTTTCCCGGCTAAAAGCCTGTCTAAAAGTGGCCGATCCGTTGAGCTCAGCTCGAATCGGTCTCAGCCCCGGGGAACGTCTTGCCGAAACTCCGCTGGAATATTTTTCCCTAGCCGGCGGAAGTTCAGTGGTTGATTGCGGGCGAAGAACTTACACCGAAGTCGAACCACAGGCGTG
>CAZNZA010000014.1:0-33428 GCA_964577325.1 uncultured Polyangiaceae bacterium | reverse complement strand
GTTCAGTGGTTGATTGCGGGCGAAGAACTTACACCGAAGTCGAACCACAGGCGTGCTTGTTGGGCGGCTCAGGTACGCACCATAAGTGCCAAGACTCAGCCTAAGCCACGACACGTGGACGGACCTATCGCAATGGAGCCGGTAGTCCGAGCACGCTGCGCCTCAGGAGACGCTCTTGCGCGTGGCTTAGGTTCCGAGCGCTTCGCTCGATACCGAAGGCCGAACCATGCTGGCCAAATGGGTACACACCCGTGCGATTACGGGCTCCCAGGCACCCGTCTGTTCTTGCCGGAACAGCCGTAGGCTCGGATACCAAGGCGAGTCGTTGCGTGCCAGCAACCAACGCCAATCAGCTTGTTCGGACAGCAATACCCAGCCTGGCTTGCCCATAGCACCGACCAGATGGGCAACGGCAGTGTCGACACTGATGACCAAATCTAATTGCTCCACGAGCTGAGCCGTATCCGTCCAATCCTGAATTTCTCCGGACAGGTCGTGTACTTGTGGCCGCGCCACGCGTAGCAACTGTTCGCTGGCGGCGCCTACCTGGAGGCTGAACCAGGATACTCCCTCGACGCTAGCCAATGGTTCGAATGCGGAAGGATCGACGGAGCGCCGGCGATCATTGCGGTGGCCAGGATCGCCTGCCCAGACCAAACCTACCTTCAGACCGGGCGCGGCGCTGATGGCCGGGTGAGGGGTGGCGGGAGCTACCGACACGTAAGGAACTTGCGCCGGAACGCTATCGAGAGTCGTGCCGAAGAGGTGCGGCAGGCTCATCAGCGGTGCAGCGTACTGCCACTCCGGCTTGCCTTCGTGGGCATTGTCTGAGGAAAACGCGGCGCTGACGTAGGGCTGGGCCAGCAGGAGCCGATGCAAGGACGGAGGTGCGTCTATGATCACGCGAGCGCCGCGTTGATTCAGCAGCGCGGCGTACCGAAGAAACTGAAGCGCATCGCCGAAGCCCTGCTCCGCGTACAGCAGAATGGTCTTGTCCTCGAGCCCTTGGCCCGCCCACATGGTCTCGCCGTACAGTTCCAGATGCTTATGAGCGGCACCTTCGAAGCGCCTCCACTCCAACTCGCGGAACCCTTCCTGGTACTGGCCCAGACTCAATAGGGCGACGCCGTAGCGGGTGTGTGTTTCAGCGAAATTGGGTGCCAGGGAGATAGCTCGTCGATACAACTCGAGCGCTTCGTCGCGCCGCTTCATCAGCTGGTAAGCCAAAGCCAATCCCGAGATGGCTCGCGGATTGTTGGGGTCGAGCTCCAGAGCACGGTGTTGAGCGGCGAGAGCGCCTTGGTAATCGTCGACTTCTGCCAGCGCCCCGCCTAGGTTGATGTACGCCTCGGTCAGGTTGGGGTTGAGTTCCACGGCACGCCGCAGAAGGGCGATCGCGTTGGGAAGATCACGTAGCGCAAGGTATGCAGTAGCTAAGTTAACGTGAGCATTGGCGTGGTTCGGATCCAAGCGCAGGGCTGCAATGCCGGCCTCCCGCGCATCCTCGAAGCGCGAAAGTTGAAGGAACGCCGCGCTGCGGTTGGCCTCCAAGCCCGCGGAGCGGTGCCCGAGGCGCCTGCACGCATCCATCGCCCACAATGCCTTTTCTGGCTTGCGAGCGCTCAGATAGTGGCCGGCCAATGAGATGTAATGGTTTAGGGCGCCTTGGATGTCGCCCTGCTTCTCGCACAGCAAAGCAACGGTTTCAAAAGCGGGCTGGAAGTCCCTCGTCAAATTGAAGAGGCGCTCGAGCGCCCGCTTGGCGTCATCCAAGCGTCCCTCTCGCAACAGCACGTTGGCTAAGTTGTTCAGCGCTGCAGGATATCGAGGTTGCAGGACCAGGGCGCGGTGGAAACAGTCGATGGCATCTCGATTCAACCCCTTGTCCGACAGGGCGTTCCCCAGGTTGTTGTGGACGAAGGCTAGCTTTGGATCCAACTCCAACGCGCGCTGGTAGTGCAGAATGGCCTGTTCCAGGTGTCCCAAGGCTCGTTCGGCCGCGGCCAAGTCGCTGAAAACATCAGCACTTTCTGGATATAGCTCACTCGCTCTGGTGAGAATGTCGTAGGCAGGTTCCCAGCGTTCCTTCTTGAGAAACTCGTGTGCGCTGCGTTGCAGCTCGGCCAAGGTCGGTTTGGTATCGGTCTCGCTCATAGGGCGCCCAGCAGCCGTTTAGCAGACGGCGGCATCTTTTTGCACAATAGCTCACCCTTTGGCCATATTCGAGACCAGGATTGTCAGCCGAACGCTCTCGCTTGGCAAACAGCAGTCAGTCTATCGGCGACCGGACTGTGAGGCGGGACAGGTCCACTTGCCTGTTTCTTTCCGCCCGAACCCTGGACAGATACTCATCCCGGGAGATCTCTCCCGCTCCGAGGCTCGCGAGGTGAGGTGTCAGAAACTGCACATCGAACAATCCAATTCCGGCGCGGGTCACGCTTATAGAACAGTACAGCAACGCGACCTTGGACATGTTCGTTGCTCGATGGAACATGCTTTCGGCCGCGAACAAGCCGCCGCGCTGCACGCCATAGAGGCCGCCGACGAGCGCGCCGCCGCGCCAGACTTCGATGCTATGGGCGTGTCCCTGGCGGTGTAGCAGTTCGTAGGCTGCAACGACCTCCGGAAGAATCCAAGTTCCCTCTGCGCGGTCGACGGCGCAGTGGCGAATGACTTTGCCGAACGCCGCATTCCAGGTGACTTCATAGTCGCAGCTGCGAAGCACGCGCCGCATGCTGCGCGAGATGTGCAGGTCGCTCGCCTGCAAGATGGCACGCGGATTGGGGCACCACCACAAGGGTGGATAGTTCTCGTTGTACCAAGGAAAAATGCCGCTCTCGTACGCGTTTAGCAGCCGCGCGGGAGACAAGTCGCCACCCACGGCCACCAAGCCTTCATCGTCGCATTGCGCAGGATCGGGAAACGGTGCCTGACCACGAGGCTGCAGGATGGCTGGGCGCACGCGTCGCGAGAATAGCCGTTGCAGCGGCTATCGACTCGAACAAAATGTTCGGGCGCGCAGCTGGAAGGACGAGGCGACAGGCCTAGCTCGTCGGCTTGCTCCCCAACGTGATGTCATCGGAGGTGTCGAAGCGGCGGTCCCTACCGGCCGACCACACCTCGAGCTCCCGCTCGGTGCAGCGGATCCGGAAGCGTTCGCCCCAAGGATCCTCGGCTCGAGCGGTGGCGTCCAGCCTCGATTCTTGCTTGAGCTGCGTAATCGAAGGACAGCCGGGACCCGACTGCTCGCGTTTCCACTGCTCCGCGGCGTTGAGCAGGGCTTTCCCCCGCGTGCGGGCATCGGATTCGTGGTCGACGGTGGCGTGACCGAGGTTGAGCCAAGCGCCGAGGGACACGACGAGAGCCGTAGCTCCTACGGTCAGTAGAAGTTCGAAGCGAGTCACACCACGGCGCGACGCGCGAGGAACGTCGGGCCGGCGTACGCCGGAAGCACGAGAAGAAATCACGTTCACCCCGGTGCAAGCGGCGGACCATCCACCGCGCGTGAGCCCAAATGAGCACATCGAGGTCAATCCCGCAGAAAACTCGCCGCTCGACCCGGACCCGCCGGTTGGTCGTCGCTTCCTTGAACGCCGAGCGTTGACATCCTGACACCGAAGTCACCCCGCGAGGCCCACGCGCCTGTCACTTTGACAACGAGAGAGGTTGAGCGAGGCGTTTGCGCTTGGCTTCCCGCCTGGCCTATGCTCGGCTGCGCCCCATCTCATGGTCAAGATTCTGGTCGTAGAGGACGAACAAGATCTGCAGCAGGTCCTGAAGTTCAACTTACAGCAGGCGGGTTATCATGTCCGAGTCACGTCATCGGGCACCGAGGCCATGCGACTGGTCGCTCAAGAAGCGCCGACGCTGATGCTCTTGGACGTCATGCTACCGGACATTCTCGGCACGGAGGTGTGTCGTCTCCTGAAGAGCGATCCCGCGACGGCCGGCGTTCCGATTGTCATGTTGACAGCGCGGGGTACGGAGAGCGATCGCGTAGGCGGCTTCGAGCTTGGCGCCGACGATTACGTGACCAAACCGTTTAGTGTTCGCGAACTGATGCTGCGCGTGTCGGCGATACTGAAACGTCTCCAGACGCCCGGGGCCGGGCCGGGCCGCATCGAGTTCGGAGTCCTGGTCGTTGACCGGGACGCGCATCGCGTTTGGGTGGCGGAGCAAGAAGTGGAGCTTTCGGCGCTCGAGTTCCGCCTACTGGTGGCGCTCTACGAGCGCAAGAACCGCGTACAGTCGCGTTCGAGCTTGCTGGACGACGTGTGGGGTGTGACTGCTGATGTGACGACTCGCACCGTCGATACTCACGTCAAACGTTTGCGGGAGAAGCTGGGTAGTGCGCGCAACTACATCGAAACCGTCCGCGGCGTGGGCTACCGCTTCGTCGGCTCTCCGGAAGAGGCCGTCGCGCACGACTGAGCGCTGGCGCGGCCACGCCTAGTCTGTCCTCTGAGGCTGACGCCGTGAGGCGTTCGTGCCAGCAGCCGGTGGACCTGCAGCGAAAAGAGCGCCCGAGTGGTGGTCAAGCGCAGGTTTTCGGATGTAGAAGCGCTTCGGGCGCTGCCCCAACCCCCTTTTTGCTGTTCGATCCGCCAGTTGCTGGTTTGGATCCCCTGAGTGTCTCTGGAGTCCTGGTGAACCCCCCGATCAAGCCCATCCGCTCACTGGCAATCGTCAACCGTGGCGAAGCAGCCATGCGCTGCATTCGAGCCGTTAAATCCCTGCGCGCGCTCGAGGGCCGCGAGCTGCGGGTCGTGGCGCTGTACACTTCCGCCGATAAGTCGGCGCCCTTCGTGCGCCATGCTGACGTGGCTGTCGAATTGCCAGTCAAAACCACGCCCGTGGCCGCTTACCTCGACCACGACCTGCTTCTGTCCACGTTGCGCCGCGTCGGAGCGGATGCCGTATGGCCTGGCTGGGGGTTCGTGGCTGAGTCTCCGGAGTTCGTCGAGAGATTGGCTGCCGCAGAAATCCGCTTCTTAGGACCCCGTGCCGAAACCATGCGGGCGCTCGGGGACAAAATTGCCTCCAAGCTGCTGGCTGAGCGCGTTGATGTTCCCGTCACGCCCTGGAGTGGCGGTGAGGTCAAGGACGTCGCCGAGGCCGAGCGCCATGCGCGACGCATCGGTTTTCCCGTGGTGATCAAGGCCTCCGCCGGCGGCGGTGGTCGAGGTATTCGCATCGCGCGCGAAGCCAACGACTTTGGGGCGCTATTCAGCTCCGCGCAGTCCGAGGCTCTTTCCGCCTTCGGTGATGGGCGCATGTTCGTCGAGGCCATGGTGCAGGGCGGGCGCCACATCGAAGTGCAGATCATTGCAGACGAGCACGGCACCGTACTCGCGCTGGGGTGCAGGGATTGCTCGGTTCAACGACGGCACCAGAAAGTGCTCGAAGAGGCACCCCCGATTGGCCTGCCACCTCTGATGTTTCAGGCATTGCGCGAGGCGGCGATTTCGCTGGCTGAAGAGGTGGACTACGTGGGAGCGGGCACGGTCGAGTTTCTCGTTCAAGGGCCCGACTACTACTTCCTCGAGATGAACCCGCGGCTCCAAGTCGAACACGGCATCACAGAGGAAATTACCGGAACTGATCTCGTGCAGATGCAGATCCGGGTGGCACGAGGCGAAGCCCTCCCCACCGTTGCTCCCCGCGAACGTGGTTTCGCCATCGAGGCGCGAGTATGCGCCGAAGATCCAGACGCCGGATTCTTGCCTGCTCCGGGTCGCATTGCCCGCTTCGATCCCGCTTTGGGGCCACGCTTGCGCATCGACACCGGTGTTGCTTCAGAGTCGACGGTGCCGGCTGCTTTCGACTCTTTGATAGCAAAGGTGATCGCGAGCGGTGATACGCGCGAAGAAGCACGCGCGCGGTTGATCACCGCGTTGAGGGATTTCGACTTGGTGATCGAGGGTGGGGCGACGAACAAGGGTTACCTGCTCGAACTGCTCGAGGCCGAGGAGTTCAAGACGGGTAGCGTCGATACTACTTGGTTGGATCGTTGGAACGAAAAGCGACGTCAATCCATCGACTACGCCGGCGAAGCTTTGGTTCTGGCTGCGGTGTTGTCTTACCGCGTCTCACGACAGGCCTTACGAGCCAACTTCTACGCGGACGTAGGGAACATCACGCAAGACAAGATCCCGCCCAGCGTCGGCCAAGAGATCGACCTCAACTACGATGGCAAGCAGTACCGCGTGCATGTGTATGCCTCGGGTGCAGCTCGTTATCGGGTGCACTTCGAGGGCCACGTGGCGGAAAGCCGGCTTACGGTTTCCGGCGGACACGCGGCGCGGTTGTTGATCGCCGGGCAGGACCTGCGGGTGTTGTACGACGTGACCGACACGTCAATCCGTGTCGAAATCGAGGGTCGTGTGCACCGCTTCGGCCGACAGACGGCAGGACAGGTGCGGGCTAACGCCCCTTCCATCGTGGTGTCGTTGAACGTAGCGGTGGGGGATCGCGTCAATGCTGGCGACTCTTTAGGTTTACTCGAGGCCATGAAGATGGAGATCGGCTTCGATGCTCCCGTCAGTGGTCTCGTGACCGAGGTAAGAGCCAGAAAAGGGCAACAGGTTGCTGCTGGTGACGTGATATTGGTGATCGATCCGGCAACCGATGAGGAGGAGGCTCACAGTGTGCGCCGGCCCCTGATGCTACCGCACGATCCGGACCCCTTGGCTCTGCTGTTTGCCGACAGCGACGGCACGCTGGGCCAGCCAAAGTTGGCGGCTGCCGTGATGGCAACGGAACAGGAGCGAGCGTCTGCCATAACCTCGGTGCGCCAGGAGATCCTGCGTATCGTGTTGGGCTACGATGCCTTTCGCCCTCGGGTCGAGCGCCTGATTGCGCTGTTGGAAGCCCCGCTGCCCCAGGACCTGCCACATGATTTCGCGCTGCAACTTGCGCAGGTGCGCGACCTGTTGGCGGTGTTTGCGGACGTTGAGCGCCTGTTCCTGCGCTCTACTCGGCACCGGTTGGGTACTGGCGAGCTCGATCAATTGAGCAACAATGCACTCATGCGTCTCTTCGTGCGTCGCATGCGAGCTGAAGGCGAAGGTCTGTCGGCTGCGTTTCTGGAGGTACTGACGCGCGCTTTGTCTCACTACGATGAGGTCACGGGGCTCGACTACGGCGGTGCGCTCGAACGCGCCGTCATGCGACTTTTTGCAACGCAGCTCGAGTCCAGCCTACGCACGAGGTTGATACAGGCGTTGCTCAAACACATCATCAATTTGTGCGCTACTGGCGTCAATCTGGAGCAGGACGAGCAGTTCCGAGGGGTGCTGGCCGACATCGCCGGGATGCGCGGACATTTGCCGCATGCACTCGCGGACCTTGCGATCGAGGCTCGCTATTCGATCTATCAGCGACCCGAGCTGGACCGGGCAGCGGAGCAGACTACACGCCAAGTAGAGAACTGGTTAGCCCAAGAGGGCTTCGACTTGGCCTCCGCCCCCGAGCTAGGTGACCTGGCGCTAGCCCCACGTGTGTTGTTTAGAAAGATTTACACGTGGTTGGGTGACAGCAACACACGACGACGACACATAGCGCTTAGCGCGAGTGTGCGTCGAGCCTACGCCCCGCGAGAGCCGACCAACGTCAGCGTCGACGCGCAGGGAGTGGAGTCGCTGCTTTTCCCAGAGATCGGAACGGTGCTGGCGTGTGTCGAAGCTCCAGAACGGGTTGTCGAGCGGTTGCGTAGCCTGGAGGGAGCCGCGGCGACTGGAATTCCGTTCTCGATCGAGTTGTTCGTCCCTGTCGTCGGCCAAGAGCAGGCCGAGACGTGCGTGGCCAGCGTGCAAAATGCGTTTGCCACGACGCTCCCCGCTCGCCGGGTCACGTTGACACTTCTCTACCCGTCCCAACGCGTCGAGTACGAAACCCTAGCGCTTCAGGAGGGACAAGTTCGGCGTTTGCCGCTGCTGGGCATTCATCCCGAGACTGCCTACCGATTGGACCTCCAGCGCTACCAAAGCTTCGATCTCGAGCGCTTGGAGTCTGACGACGGGTTGTACTGTTTCGCTGGTAAGAGCCGAGTCGTCCCGGACGATGAACGTATCTTCGTCATCGCCGAGGTGCGAGGGCGACCTCGCGACAGGCGACCGCTGGCACAGGTTTACGTCCCGTTGTTTGAGCGCCTCCTGCACGAGGCTGCGCGCACGTTGCGATTGGTGATCGCCCTGCGCGACCCCCGCCGACGTCTCCAGTGGAACCGCATCACCATCTTCATCATGCACCCGATGGTGATCGATCCTTCACTGATCGAAAGTCTAAGTAAGCAGCTCTACCCTGCCACACGTCACCTTGGCCTGGAGCGCGTTTCCATACGGCTGAAGGTGCTCGACAACGAGGAGTCGACGTCGGCACGCGAGGTAGAGGTGGTGGTGAGTGATCGCACGGGAAGTCGCATGGAGATCGAGTGGCGGGAACCGCATACAGCTCCGCTCGTTCCCGCGGCCATGTACGAACGCAGTGTGGTCGCTGCGCGTATGCGTGGCCTCATCTATCCGTACGAGATCATTCGCATGCTCGCGCCAAAGACCGGGGAATCACTCAACCCGTTGACGGGCGAAGCTTACGCTATCCCACCGGGTATGTTCGAGGAGTTCGACCTCGACCCGCGCTCAAGCACGCCGAAAGCCATGAGTGTGCTAGGGCGTGAACCTGGGAAAAACACGAGTGCCATCGTTTTTGGTCTGATCATCACACCGACCAAAAAAGTACCCGAAGGCATGCGGCGCGTGTTGGTGCTCAGCGATCCGACTCGCGGCATGGGTGCTCTATCAGCCGGCGAGTGTGACCGTGTCGTGGCTGCCATCGATCTGGCGGAACAGATGGGACTCCCCGTCGAATGGTTGCCCATTTCGAGCGGTGCCCGCATCGCCATGGACAGCGGAACGGAGAACCTGGATGCCACAGCTCGGGTCGTGCGTCGCATCGTTACGTTCACCCAAGCTGGTGGGGTGATTCACCTCATCGTGTCTGGAATCAATGTTGGAGCCCAGAGCTATTGGAACTCTCTGGCCACCATGCTCAATCACACCAAGGGCGTGCTCATCATGACGCCCGGAGCCTCAATGGTGTTGACTGGCAGAGCTGCGCTCAATGCGAGCGGTTCCGTATCCGCCGAAGACGAGGTTGCTATTGGAGGATACGAGCGTGTGATGGGGCCGAACGGTCAGGCACAGTATTACGCGGAAGACTTGGGTGACGCTTACCGCGTCCTGTACCAGCACTACGAACACACTTACGTCGTTCCAGGTGAGGCGCGTCCGCGCAAGGCTGAAACGGCCGATCCCGTTCGACGCAACGTATGCCTGTCTCCCTACAATGCAGGCCCCGAGTTCGCGACCTTAGGCGAAATCTTCGACCCCGTCGCCAATCCCGGTCGCAAGCGTCCGTTCGCGATGCGTGCTCTGATGAGCGGGCTGATCGACGCCGATAGCATTTATCTCGAGCGATGGTTGGCGCAAGTAGGTGGTGAGACGGCCATCGTCTGGGACGCCCACATCGGAGGCTTCCCGGTGTCCCTGATCGGCGTCGAGAGCCAGAACGTCGCCCGCTGGGGTTATCGCCCTTTTGATGGCCCGGCGGATTGGAACGGTGGGACCCTGTTCCCCATCTCATCCAAGAAATTGGCGCGCGCGCTGAACGCGAGTAGTGGCAACCGTCCGGCGGTCATTTTAGCCAACCTTTCCGGTTTTGACGGCTCGCCTGAATCGATGCGCAAGCTGCAGCTCGAGTACGGGGCAGAAATTGCGCGCGCGGTGGTCAACTATCAGGGCCCAATCGTGTTCGTCGTCGTTTCACGCTATCACGGTGGCGCCTATGTTGTGTTCTCACGCGAGTTGTCGCCCAATCTGAGGGCGGTCGCGCTCGAGGGGTCCTTTGCCTCGGTGATAGGCGGAGGACCGGCGGCTGCCGTCGTATTCCCGCGGGAGGTGCGGTCTCGGGTAAACAAAGATCCGAGGGTGGCTCAGGTGAGGGACGCGTTGTTGTCGACCAACCGTAGTGAGCGTGAAGCCGCCGAACGGATCATGGAGGAGGTTCGTCTTGAAAAGCAGGCTGAGCTTGCTGCTGAGTTCGACCAAGTCCACAGCGTGGAGCGCGCGAAGAGTGTCGGCTCCCTGGAAGCTATCATTGCCGCGGCAGACATGCGGGAGTTCATCGTCAGCGCCATCTCTTGAGGGTGCGCCGGACTCGCGTCGCGTTACTTCGGAGTCCTCAGAGCGTCTGCTGGGAGATGGTGCTGATCTCTAAGACGTAGCCGAACCAACCGTTATCCAAGCGTGCACGAGCGGGGGCGCGGTTGTTCGCGGTCCAACCTTCGTAGGTCACCGTGATCTGCCCGGGGGGCTGACCGTCTACTCGAGTGAAGGTCCGACGCTGCAGGCGACCCTGCTTCCACTGCTCGGTAATCCGTTCGCCGTCGAACACTCGTTGTCGGGTGCCGTCATCGTGAGGGGACGAGAACCACGGATAGAAGGTGCGCTGGACGTCCAGGAGCACATAGCGCGCTTCGAAAGGAATGGGTCGACCCGTCCTATTCTCCATCTCGACGTTCCCATTTTCATCCAACGTCAGGATGAACCCCGGCGTATCGAGAGGGCCGAGCCCGAGCAGCATCAGGTCTTGCCCGTCTTTGGTCAACACTGCCTCGAAGGTGTGCGCTCCCTCGGGCCAACGCGCCGTGACCCGTTGGCGCCACTGGAAGTCAGCCCCTAGCTCTCGCGGCGGACGAAGCGTTCCTGGATAATTGCGCCCTTTGCCGTCGGGGCCCGATCCACTCCGCTCCGCCACTGGCGCACCGCCGTGGGGATGGGAAGGCGCGCGGGACGTGCTCGAAGTGCACGCAAACAATACCAGGCTGCAGATCACCAGTGAGAGGTTCCAGCTTCGGTTCATGGCGACGCTTGTTTCGATCTGAGAAGCACTAGCGATGCGGGAGCAAGAAGAAACGAACAGGTTACTCCAACGCCGGCGACCACTCCAATGGTACGTAGGGCTGGTTGCTCGGACAGCGCCAAAAGCCCGAAGCCGAACAACGTGGAAAGCCAAGAAACGAATAGGCCCACCAGGGTGGCCTGCATTTCTTCCGAGTCTTTAGGCTTCGTCACAGCCACCTCCGTCAAGAAGACGCCATAGTCCGCTCCAATGCTGAGGACCATCATCAAGGCCATCAGCGCGAGCAAATTTAGCTCGAGGCCGAATGCCGACAGCGCCGCAACGGTCACTCCTGCCGACAACAACGCCGGTAACAAGGCGGCCAAAGCCGCGCGCAGACGGCGGTACCTCAGCGACAGCATGACGAAAATGACGCCCAGACCCAGGGCGAGCAATTGGGACGTACGGGTGCGGTGGTGGCGGCTTGCATCGCTCGTCAGTTCCGTTTGATCGATCAGAAACGCACCGGGAACTTGCTCCACGCGACGGGCCAAGGCGGCCGCGTCGTCAACGCCCCGAAGGAACGTCGTGAAAGCCACCTTGTCTTCCAACGTCACCTGGAATGATCGCACGAGCGGAGCCGCGTCGGACGCCGCCAGGTCGCCATAGGTGAGGGGCTCGGGGATGGGTTGTTTCAAATATTCGAAGTAGGGCGTGAACATGCTCGAGTCGAAACCCGCTGCTTCCAATTTCGGCGGAAGGCGCTCACCCAAGTTTGCATCGCGGACGACTTCCGCGACCGCGCGTTGGGTTTCGGGTGAGGGGGCAAGGCTTGCTACTCCCTGCCAGCTCGACAGTTCACCCTCGTCCTTGGCCGCCTGCAGTAGAGGGGGAAGCCGCTCATTGACGCGCTGGGCGGCTTGGACATCGGCACCCACGGCCACGATCAGTTTGCTGGTATCAAAGCGAGTGACACGCCCGCGCACACGAGCGTCCACTTCGTACAGCTCGGGATCAGCGCGCGTCAGATCGCGCATGCTGTCTTGCCAGGAAGCGGTGAACAGGCCGAGCACAGAGACGGCAACGGCAGCGGCACCAACCGCCCACGCGCGGCGCGGTGCCGCTTGCCACCAGCCCACGACGCCCGCAAGGCGCAGCCCAAGGCTGCCGAGCAGGGGCTGCGCTACTGGCGGTGTGGAGCCGACCAGGCGCGGAAGCATGAGGGTGGTCGTCACCAGCGCGGAAACGACGCCGACTGCAGCGAACACCGCCATCTGCCTCAGCCCGGGAAAAGAGGAACCTGCCAAGGTGGTGAAGCCGACGATGGTAGTTCCCGCGCCGAGCGCTAGCCCCCAATGGATCCCTCGCATCGTCTCCCGCGGGCCCTCCCTCGCCGGCGACATGAGGTGGTGCGCATAGAAGTGTGCGACATAGTCGACGCAGACGCCGATCAGCGACGCGCCGACGGCAAAGGTCAGGCCGTGCACCTTCTGGAACAATGCCAGCGACACCGAAGTCGCTACCAGCATTCCCATCGCAATTGGAACGAGCAACAGATACACGAGGCGGAAGGAGCGGAAAAGCACCCAGCAAAGGAGAGACAGGCCGACCACCGAAGCTGTCGAGATACGAGTGATGTCGCGCTGGATTTGCTGCTGAGTGCTGACCGCGAAGCGTGCCAAGCCGCTGCTCTCTATGCGAACCTGAGGAAAAGTCTCGGTGAGGCGGGAAGCAGCGAGATCGACAGCATTCAAAACGACCCGTTGTGCCGAGGCATCGAGGGCGGAGGCGGTTGTGCCGAGGAAGAGTACCGCGACCCGCCCATCAGCCACGTAACGTTGTTGTTCGACTTTCACCCCCTGCATGCCTTCGCCGAACCGTTCCAGCAAAAGCGGCACCGTCAAAAATGGATCCTCAGGAGCGACTCGCGTTACGAGGGTCGAGAGCGGCGACTCGAGACGTTGGCGGAGCTCGCGCACGGCATCGTCCAGCCCCGCATCCGAGAGTCGGAGCTGCGCTTGGGCGACGTCAGGCGCAAAGAAGCCCGCCCGACGCGGTTGATACAGCTCCCACAGTGCCCTGTCCATGTTGGGTGCAGGTCCACCCTCCAGGTGGGTGAGTTGACGCACTAGATTAGCGTCCGCCCGGAGTAGAGCCTCAAACGTGTGAGAAGCTGCGACCGCCTCGTCCGTCGAGCGCGCTTCTAGGGTCATTACCAAGGTGCGACTTAGTTCACTTGTCGCAATGGCCTTGGATAGCTCTGACTTCTCTCGCTGTTCGCTCTCCGGAAAGAACGCGGTGATATCGGTCGTGGTCTGAAAGTTGAAGCCTACGTACGCCGCTAACGCGAACGCGATGAGCAAAAACATCCACAGCTGACGCACCCTCCACTCCTAGCGCACCTGACGTGACATTCCCAGCCGTGGCCGGGCCGAAAGCGCTTCGGGTGGCGGTTAGGGGTGTGTTTTGGTGGCGCTGTCGGCTAGCCCGAACAGGCGACGCTTTTCCTCCGAGGAATAGACGCGGCGGACGCTCTTGACCGTAAGCACGATTTCGGAGCTGTCGCCCTTGGTCTCCTGCACGCCAATACGCTCTACGGCATAGCCGGTACCGGTTAATTCGAGCTGTCGGATGAGCTGGTTGAGCGGCGCAGCTTTGGGAGTGAGGACCAACTTCCACCCAGTGTTCGGCCGCGTGCCTTTTGCAGCACTAGCGGCGGCGGTGCCACCTGCGGCAACGTTTGGTGTGAAACGAATGTCGAATCCTTTCGCCAAAGCCTGGTGATCGCCTGCCAACACCTTGGTGAACGACTCGACGAACAGCTTCACGTCGGGCCGAGCACTGAGATCGATGGACCGCTTCGTGTCGGCAGCGTGAAGTTCCAATGTACTCGGAGTGATGAGAACGCGCGACGGCGAGGGCGCCTCCACCTCCCGCAACAGGTACCCCGGCTGCAGGTAGTAGAGGCGACCGCGACTTTCCAGGGGGGCACGCAAAAGTGCCATCTTCTTAGTTTCCACGAACGTAGCTTCGAGGCCCTCGAGCTTCGCCAACTGCCGGAAAAGCTCCTCAGCGCTGCTAGGAGCAATGCCCACGGGTGAGGTTGCGCTGGCGTTTGCTGGTGCCCCGGCCGTTTCTGCATGGGCAAGACCCATTGAGCAAAACAGGACCATCCCGATCACGGGGAGCCAAGCGCGATGACGGACGATGCAAGGTGTGGCGGTCATGGGTGTGTCCTCGGTAGTACGACGTCTGGCCGGCGGACGTTGCCGTCAAGCCAAGCTAGGTATTCGTCGGCGTACGGGTTCTGGCAAGCTGTCGAACAGGCGACCCTCTTTGCTGGCCAAGGCTAAACGCGTGAAGCCGCGTACGCAGCGCCGTTGGGTGGTGACGTTTTCAACGTCGTAAGACACCTTGAGCAATGGCGTCGTTTCACTGAACCACGCCGTGACTTTCACGTGGTCACCGTATCGCAGGGGAGCCGTGTAACGGCAGCGCACCTCGGATACGACCATACGGATCTCCAGCTCAATCAAGTCAGCAACATCCAACGCTAAGGACTTGAAGAGGTCACAACGGGCTATTTCTAGATACTTGAGATAGTGTCCGTGCCAAACGATGCCCAGAGGGTCGCAATCGTGAAACGGAACGTGCAATTCGACGGTGCGCGCGTGTGCCGGCTTTTTCATTCATTCCCCGAGTGGACGGGTAGGGCGCCTGCACGTAGTAGAGTGACGACGCCCGAAATGTCGGTGTCCATCCTCCGATCGCCCTTCAACGGTTTCACATACTGCCGCAGTACTTGATGCGTCGAGCCGAGGTAGACGTTGGGAAACCTGAGTTCCGCAGCTTGGCAGGCCCCGAGCAGAGTGATGGTGGCGACCTGCTCCGTCAGTTCGACGACGCGCAGCGCGTCACGCGCGGCGATGGTCGCCATCGGGACTTTGTCTTGGTTGTGAGATTCGGTGCTTCGGCTGAACACTGATGCTGGCATGGTAGCTTTCAACGCCTCCGCCGTCAGAGCCGAAGCGCTGATGCTCATGGCTTTGAAGCCATGGTGAGTGCACGCGCCCGGTCCAGTTACTCCCACCAAATTCGAAGCCAGGCCACCATTCTCCTCTGGCAGGCACAGCAAGACCAGTTGGCGGTCGAGCAAATCAGCGATGTTAGCTACGGCCGTTTTGAGAGAGTCCGCCACGAAGGCGACGTGTCCGCCGTAGAAATTCCCGCCGTGAACGATGAGCTCATGCTCTGCATCCACGATCGGGTTGTCGCTGACGCCATTGATCTCGATCTGCAGAACGGATTCGCACCACGTCAGGACATCCAAGAGGACTCCGATAACTTGCGGAGCACACCGTATCGAGTATCTGTCCTGAAGGCGCAGCGCATCGTTCTTGGGCAGGTGATCGAGCTCGTTGCGGATGAACGCAGCGGCTTGAACCTGGCCGGGATGACCCTTCGCGGCGTGCAGGACCGGATGAAAGTGTTCCCGGTTGCCCCCGATGGCGGAGCTACACAAAGCCGTGACCGTGGACGCTAAACGCGCGAGCTTCTTTGCCCGGAGATAGGCCAAGACCGACAGGGCTGCCGCGACGCTGGTGCCATTCATCAAGGCCAGCGCTTCCTTAGGGCCCAATTGCAGGGGCTGCAGCCCATGCTCCTGCAAGACCTCTGCGGCAGGTCTTGGGCCGGTGGCGGTCAAAATCTCCCGCTCCCCGACGAGTACGGCGGCTACGTAGGACAAGGGCGTGAGATCGCCGCTCGCCCCGACAGACCCCTCGGCGGGAATGGCCGGCAGCAGGCGTCGCTCGAGCAGCTCACACAGCCGCTGCGCCACTAGCGGTCGCACCCCGCTCTTGCCTGCCACCAGCGAACACAGCCGCACCGCAAGCACCGCCGCTGACTCTTCGGCGGTGAGCAGGCGCCCGGTGCCGCAGCCATGAAAGCGAAGCAAATTGAGCGAAAGCTCCGCCGAGGCCTCCGAAGGCACGGCCGTGCGCACGGACTCGCCATAGCCGGTGGTGACGCCGTAAATCGTGTCGCCGCGGTTCAGGCGCTGGCGCGTGAGCTCGAAGCTGGCTTGCATACGCTGCACGGCTACCGCGGCCAATTGGGGCACGCGTGAGCCAGACGCGAGGGCTTCGATGTCGCTCAATAGCAACGGCGTCGCGCCAAGCTCGAGCTCCGGCCGGGGTTCGCTGGGATGGCGGAGGTTCATTCGCTGGACATGGGGCGGGAAGGACAATTGGACCACCACCTGGTACGGCCGCGGTCCGGATAAGACGCCGGCGTCCTAGCGTGGGATGCACAATGCGGTCAATCGTCCTGGGCAGGCGGCCGAAGCTTCGTCCTGCAGGCTACGAGGTGCGCGCCTGTGCCTCGCCTTGTTTGTCCGTCACCTCACGCCAGCAAGTCCGTCAACACGCGACCACCCAGATCCGTCAGTTTGTGGTTCCGCCCCTCGTGCTCGAACGTCAAGGCGTGCTGGTCCAGGCCCACGATGTGCAGCAGCGTGGCGTGCAAATCGTGCACGTGCACGGCCTTCTCCACGACGTTGTACGAGAAGTCGTCCGTCACGCCGTAAGAGAGCCCGCCTTGGACGCCTCCGCCGGCGAGCAGGACAGGGAAGGAGTACGCGTGGTGGTCCCTTCCGTGGTCAGCGTCGGTGATCTCGCCTTGGCTGTAAGCGGTACGCCCGAATTCACCGCCCCAAATGACCAGCGTGTCCTCCAACATTCCCCGCTGTTTGAGGTCTTTAATCAAAGCAGCTGTCGGCTGATCGACGTCGTCAGCCACCATCTTGCTCTCTTTGTTGGTGTTGTAGTGGGCGTCCCAGCCACGGTGTAGGAGCATGACGCAGCGAACGTCGCGCTCGAGCAGCCGCCGGGCGCGAAGACAATTGGCAGCGTAAGTCCCCGGCGTTTTCGACTGAGGGCCGTACATCTCGAAGATGCTATCGGGCTCCTGACTCAGATCGGCAAGTTCCACCATCGAGTTTTGCATGGCAGCGGCCACCTCATACGACGCGCTCTGCCTCAGGATGTTTGGATCGCCCACCTGTGCGTAGTGCTCGGTGTTCATCGCTATGACTGCATCGAACATGGCCTTGCGCGAAGCGTCTTCGATGCCCATGCCGTCATCCAAGTACAGGACGGGACGATCCCCCGGGCGTAAAGCCACCCCTTGATGATTGCTCGGTAAGAACGCCGAACTCCACAGACGCTTAGCTAGCGGCTGAACGAACTCCACGCCCTTCGTTTCCGATTGCATGGTGACGTAGCTCGGCAACGCATCGTTGGCGGAGCCTAAGCCGTAGCTCAACCACGCACCGATGCTGGGCTTGCCTGGTAACTGATTCCCCGTCACCATGAGGTTGGTGGCGGGGTCATGATTGACGGCGTCGGAGTATACCGTTTTGACTTGGCAGATATCGTCGGCGACCGTCGCCATGTGCGGCAAGTAGTCACTGAACCACATGCCTGATTCGCCATATTGCGCAAACGGGACCATGGCGTTGGCGACTCGCAACGCCTCTTGACCCGATGTCATCGTCGTGATGCGCCGTCCGCCCAAGACGGACTCGGGCATGATGGTGTTACGCAGGCTAGCCAGACCGGGCTTAGGGTCGAAGAGCTCGAGCTGCGAAGGGCCGCCCGCTTGGAACAGATACACCACCCGTTTTGCTCTGCCCGTCGTGGCTTGAGCGCGAGCGCTCCCGACTCGACCTAGCGCGCGTGCTCCCATGCCCGCGGCTACGAATCCAAGAGCACCCAGTTTAATCAAATCTCTTCGACGCATCGCTGTCATGACTCACTCCAGGGTGATGGTTTCGCTGAGGTTAAACATCACCCGTACTACCTGAGAGATAGCAAACAGCTCGGGATCGCTGCTGAGCTGTGCCCCAGCCGCTCCACCAGACCCGGCCAGGGTCAACTGACTCTCGTACACCTCCCGCATCATCGTGAGTTCGCTTTCGTTGATGGCGCGGCTCGTGATGCGGCGGAAGGCGTCGGCGATGGCTTGGTCGACGTTGGCAGCCGAGTCTTCGAGAACTCTGGAACCTAGGGTTGCAGCAGCCGTGAGGAACGCAGGATCGTTCATCAAGGCCAGTGCCTGTTGAGGAGATGTGCCAGGTTCGCGAAAGGTGGCTGAATACTCGCGGTCCGGAGCGTCGAACAACGACATCATGACGGGCGGTAGAGTGCGCTTCCAGAACCAGTACACGCTGCGGCGGTAGGCCGAGTCACCACTGCGTTTCGGGTATGTGATCTTGTAGGACTCCCACGCCAATTCTTCCCAAAGCCCTGCTGGCTGGTACGGATAGGCAGGAGGACCACCAACACGCTCGACGAGCAGCCCACTGACGAACAGGGGCAGGTCGCGAATGGCTTCTGCCGGTAGACGGTAACGGGGACCTCGGCCAAGTAGATCGTTTGCCGGATCTTCAGCCAGTGAAGCTTCGGTGGTCGCGGACGCCTGCCGATAGGTGTTGGACGTAACGATCAAACGGTGCAGCGCCTTCAAGTCGAATCCCGACTCGACGAATCGCTGGGCGAGCCAGTCGAGCAGTGCCAGATGTCTCGGTGCCTGGGTGAGCACACCGAAGTTTTCGATGCTCGGAACGAGTCCTCGCCCAAAGTGCTGCTGCCAGATGCGGTTTACTGTCACTCGATGTGTCAGCGGGTTATCTGGCATCATCAACCATTGCGCCAACCCAAGTCGATTGGGGGGAGCTTGGTTGGGAAACGGAGGCATGAAACCAGGAGCACTGCACTTGAGACCTGGACCCGTGGGTGCATCGTAGCGCCCCCGGGAGAGCACCTGAGTCACTCGCTTCGTATCCATGTCGCGCATGATGCGCATGGTTGCGGTAGCTTCCGCTGCCGTGCGTTCCTGGCGGAGTTCAGCAACGTTTACCGCCTGATCGCCAGCGGCTTCGAGTGCCGCTATGCGAGCATCGAGGTCGGACAGGACTTGGTCCTTGAGCGGCGAATCCAGTGGAGCGGAGGGTCTAAATTCGGAGGATGGACCGTTGTCACCCTCGTCCGTTTGATTGAAGCAGTCGTAGATGCTGTAGAAGTCCACGGCTGTCACGGGATCGTACTTGTGGTCGTGGCACTTGGCGCAGCCCAACGTCAGACCCAGCCACGCCTTGCCTAGCGTCTCCACGCGATCGGTCACGTAGCGATCGCGGAACTCGTTGCGCAATAAACCATTTTCGCCTTGAATGGGATGGTTGCGGTTGAACGAGGTAGCCATCAGCTGGCTATCGGTTGGTTCGGGGAGCAGGTCACCCGCTAGCTGATAGGTCGTAAACTGGTCGTAGGGCAGATTCTCATCGAACGCTTGAATCACCCAGTCGCGCCACTGCCAGGCGGGGCGCGCCATGTCGTACTGAAAACCGTCGGTATCGGAGTAACGCGCCAGATCGAGCCATCCAGCAGTCATGTGTTCGGCATAACGCGGAGATGCCAGCAGCCGGTCCACGAGTGCTTCGTACGCCTCGTCGGTGGGAGCGGCGACGAAGGCGTCGACTTCTTCGAGCGTCGGAGGCAGGCCCGTCAGGTCGAGGCTAATGCGACGGATCAGCTTCTCGGGGGATGCCACGGCAGAAGGCGCGAACCCCATCTGTTCAAGATTGGCCACCACGAAAGCATCGATACCGTTCTTCACCCACGGCGCGTGCACGGACGCCGACACCTCGGGTGGCTCCGCCGTCGACATGGACTGAAACGCCCAATGCGTGACTGCCGGATTTGGCCCTGGCGCATGGGGAGATGAGCCCGTGGGGACATCGTCCATCCAGGAATTGGCGTCGCCCGTGCCCACGGAGCAGCCCGCAATGGCAGCGGCGAGCGTACCGATCATCAGTAACTGCGAAGCGCGGCACGTACGAAGGCCGTGGTGCGAAACATCAGTGGAAGGCTGCGGCGCAAGCGGCTGTTGCAGAGGGGCTGCGGCAGAATAGGGTAAAGTCATGGAGCGATGCCAAAGTGTGCCACGGAAGCGGGGTACGGCTACTTAAGCGAGTTTCGTGCCAGGCACTCGCAGAAAGCTGATTGTCACCGCACTGGCTATCCTTCAAGCACAGGCGCCCTAACGCAGCAAGCGGCGCCACCCTGCGCCTTCAACGGTACAACAAACTTATGAACTCCAGGATTTTCACCAAGCGCTGCGATCCTGTCATCGTGGTGCTCATGCGCGAGCGGCCAGCTCCGTTCGCCGAGACACCCGAGCAGCGCGATTGCGTGCGGTGCAGTGGGCGAATCCAAGCGTACTCAAGCGTCGGGCACGTGCACCAGTGAGCCAGTTATGGCTTCGGGCGGACGGGACGCCGAGGCCCAGAAGTCGTAGAAATTGAACCAATTGTCGGGCGCCAAGCGGCAATAGGCTTCCAGGCGCGCCGCGTACTGCTGCACCAGTACACGCACCGCTTGCTCTCGATCTCGTCGCGGCAGCACCACGCGTTCTGCGAACAGCTCGCAGAACAAGTCGTACCGGTTGGGTTCGCGGTACAATCCAAAGGTCAGGAATACGGGGCACTTAAGAACCGACGCCAACACGAACGGACCCGTCGGAAAACGCGCGGGACGTCCGAAGAACGTCACCACGACGCTCTTCTCGTTCAGGCCGACGCGATCACCCATCGTGCCGAGCTGCCGCCCCGTTTCGATGCAGCGTTGGGCTTCGAAGATGAAGTCGACGGAATTGGGTTGGATGTGCACCACACGGGTGGCGGTCTCAGGATCGAGCTTCGTCAGCAGTTCGTTGATCATTGGGGCATTCTCGAAGTGTCCCATGATCGTCAGCGGGAAACCTTCATCCCGCGAGCTCGCTCGCATGGCTTCGAAACTACCGACGTGGGCGCCAAGCAAGATGGCGCCGCGCCTTTCACGCGTGACTCTCTGTAGGTGTTCGTTGCCGGTCAACGTAAACCAGAACGAGCTTGTCTTGCCTTGCAACAGGAAGAACCGATCCGCAGTTACCTGGGCAAAACGCACGATGTGCTGGTACACCTCCCTACGCCGGGCGGGGCGCTCGTACACTGTCGACAGCCATGCCTTCGAAGCGGCCACGATCTTTGGTGAAAACAGGGTGTACCAAACCGCGATCAAGCGAACGAGCAGCCGCGTTGGAGCACGCCCAAACGCCGTCGCAAACCAATAGGCAGCGCGTAAGCCGAGCAGCGTACCCTTTTCCCCTTGGGTAAGCCAGTTGTCGGAGGATTCACGATCGAGCTTGGACATGCTAGCGGCCGTTACCGGCTGGGAGCGCGGGGCGGTTGGGCAGCACCAGGCGCATGCACCGCAGAGTGCAGAGCCTGCTATGCAGACGGAAAAAGCGCCAGGTATCGCGCCACACTTTGAAATGGGTCACCCCTCCTTCGGCCTCGCTGAGATAACGCAGGCGCACCGGCAGGTTCACGAGCGGCAACCCCGCCCACGCCGCCCGTACGGCGATTTCGATATCGAAGTCCATGCCGTCGGAAGGTACGGTCAACGCTGAGGCCGTTGTTAATGGATAGATGCGAAAACCGATCATGGCGTCGCGGATGCGTCCGAAGCCAACCTCCAGGTTGACCCAAAACGTCGTGATCTGGCGCGCCAACAGGCGGACGCGCGGGACGCTGTCGTCGTAAACGGGGTATCCCAAGAGAAGAGCAGTCGGAGCGGCTTTGCTGGTCTGCACGAATTGCGACACGTGGGCCAGATCGTGCTGGGCATCGCCGTCCACCTGCAAGGCATGGGTGAAGCCGTTCTCGAGCGCGACGCGAAACCCAGTTTTTACAGCTGCACCTTTGCCTCGATTGACGGCGTGTCGCACCACGATGGCGAGCCCATCTGCGGTAAGCGCTTCACACGCCAAGCGCCCCGGCTCGGCGCTACCATCATCGACGACGATGACCGGCATGCCCAACTTTCGTGCGCTCTCTACGACCCCACGTATGGTCAGTGGGTTATCGTAGGTAGGAATGACGAAGCAGCCGTTCCACATCGTCATCCGTCGCTCCCGGGACCTGCGAACACCAGTTCCCCGCTGGCGCACAGTTTGGCCTGCTTGCGGATGTCGAAGAGGCAGCGGTGCTCGCGGAACTGCACCTGCACCTGTACGTTGTCTCCAGGTTCGATGCGCCCTGTGAACTTGACTTGTCGAAGCTCGCGCAGGGCGGGCCACTCGGGCCGCTCACGACGCACCAGCGGAAGGACCAACTCTTCGAGTTGGACTGCGCCTGCCAGCACCGGATAAACATCAAAATGTCCGCTGTAGGCGACGTATTGCATAGGAATCGTCACCGAAGCCAGGGCAGTCGCGGCACTGCTCTCGATGTTGTCGAATACCACCTTCGGATCCATGGCGTGTCCTTGGTCGTCGAACCCGAACAGGCGAAGCAGTTGTGAACGCATGAGCTTGCCGTTGGATTCGCGCGGCAGTCGACTTAGGAACAGAAAGCGGCGGGGTAGCGTCGATTCGGCGAAATGCTGGCTCAGGTGCGCTCGACACGCTTGCTCCAGCCCAGGCGGAGCCACCACGGCGGCGAGCAATCGGTGGCCACGGCTTGCTTGCGGAAGCGCCAGCACCGCAGCGTCTTCGATAGAGGGGTGTTGCATGAGGCAAGCTTCCATCGCTGGCAGTGAAACGCGCTGGCCGCCGATTTTTACGACGCCGTCTTGACGGCCCAAGTGAGCAAAGGTGCCGTCTGCGTTGAGACGCACCTGATCTGCGGTTTCGAATCCGGCCTCTTGCTCAGACGAGGTGGAGTTGGCGAAGGGTGAACGTACGACCAGTCGATTCTCGGAGCCGAGGCTCACCTCTACTTCAGCAAATGGACGCCAGTCCGTCTGCTCTTGCCGCCTTCGCCATGCAATACCGCCCGTTTCCGTAGAGCCGAAGATCTCGATGATGGGCTGCTGATGGATGCTGCTAAACATCTGCGCGGTCGCCTCGTCCAGCGGTCCGGCGGAGGAAAACACCCAGCGCAGGCTCGCAAGCGCTTGCGGGTCGATGCTACGCGCCACCCGCAGATGGGTGGGCACGCTGATCAAAACTTCCGCGCCTGAGTTAGCGACGGTGGCTGCTATTTCTCCTGGCAGAAGCGGCGTGCTTCTGCAAAACGCAGAACCTGTTGCCAGCGGCAGAAGCACTCCGAACAGCAAGCCATACAGATGACTCGGCGGTACGGTTACGACGTACGAAAGCTGCTCGGTGAGCCCAAATGATCGAGCCAAAACGGCCACCTCGCCCAACAACTGCTGCGCCGTCTTGGGCCAGGCGTGGCTGTCGCCAGTGGTGCCGGACGTCATCACCGTCGCCGCAGTATCTGGAACCGACACGCGGGTGAGGGCGGGTGCCGTTGGCGGGGCCGCGAGGATGGAGGGCACGCTCAAGTGCCCGCCGACCTCCGTATCGTGCAGCAAGGCGTAGACGGAGTCGTGTGCCAGAACTTGCAAAACCGTCTGCGCTCGCTGGTTTGGCGGTAAGCAGACCGTGTAGCCGCGGCTCCAGGCGCCCAATAGCGCGGCGGCAAACGCATAGCGGTCTTGGCGAAACACGAGCAACACCTGGTTGCGCGCCTTTGGACGTCCGTTGGCACACGCCAGCGCCCGTGGCTCGACCTCCGGAAGACGCGCTGCGACTTGGGCTGCGTCCTCGAGTAAATTGCGCACGGTGCGGGCGGGCCTGAAGCTGTCGGCGCGTGCGACTTCCGCATCCGGCTGGTGTTTGGCTAAGAGCTCAATCACGCGTTCCCTGAGATTGGGTGGGGGTGGGCGCTCGAGGGGAGTCCGAGTCGTTTTGAAGTGCGGGCTTGGATAAGCGGTCGAAAGTTATCTGCAGTAGTCGGTCCCATGGCCTCTTGGTCATGCGCCGGAAGCGATACTTGCGCAGTACGTACTCGGCACTGAATAGTAAACCCATCAGCACGTATGAGATGAGCCCATTGTAAATAGTCCACCACGCGAGCCGGCCCGTGCTCGCTAGCATCGCTGCGACCCCAATGTTCAAGGCAAAGAAGCAGCACCAAGCGACGGTCCAATGCCTACACCATCGCGCCTCCGCCGTGGTCAAGTCGGGGTGTTGCAACCGAGCGAGGCGCTCGATCAGTGGAGGACCAGAGAGCAGCGTGTGACCAAATCCGACCAAGAATGAAGCGTTCACTGCTACCGGCACGAACAAGAGCGCGCGCATCGATTCCAAACTACCGGCCACTGTAATGAGCGCTACGACGACGGCCGCGGCCCAAGCAGCGGCTGAGGGGCGAGTCATACGTTTCCCAGGGCGCGAGCTGGACTCATTACCTCGAGGAACGGCTTGGTGGTGGTTTGCTCGCCGTTGCGCAATCACGCTACCGACGAGCGGCAGCACGGCCAATAGCAGGACGAACGAAGCTAAGCGCACGTTCGCTTTTTGAAGCACCCCGTACACGAGGACGGGATATGCAACGACCGAAAGCCCTAGTAAGCCGGTTGCGACCCTTCGCCACCGGCCGCGAGACACGTTAACTGGGGCGGGAGTCATGGCGCGCCATAGCGTTCACGCAGCGCCGTCGTCGGGGCTTGCGGAATCCTCGGCGGGGCCCCGGGCGCGCTCTTGGCGGATGAACTCCGCAAGGCTCGCTACTGAGTGAAAGATTTCTCGATTGCGTTCATCGTCCGCTTTGGTGCGTACGCCAAACTCCGAATGCAGGGCCACAGCCAACTCGAGTGCGTCTATGGAATCCAACCCTAGCCCCTCCACGAACAGTGGCGCGTCGGTTTCGATGTCTTCGGGTTTGACGTCTTCCAGCATCAGTGCTTCGACAATCACCTGTTTGATCCGTAGCTCTAAATCTTCGCTCACTGTGTTCACCGATTGCTTTCTACTGAGTATCTCATTCGCGGCTGCATCTCATTAGCCGCTGTGGCCGCGGCATTGCAAAGCGTCATCCTGGACGCCCTCGTGCTCGGGAAGTGGTGGAGGCGGCCCCGCTTCGGCCTTCGAACCTCCGAACCCGAGCGCCTGTTGAAACGCCGCTTCCACGTAATCTCGCATCAAGCGGCTGTCTTCTAAAAAATCCCGAGGGTAGACGACTTTCAGCAGCTCAATGTGCTTTACGGCAACTTCTCGCCGTCGCGTGAGGAAGCCGTCGCCCTTTGCTAGCCATGGGGGTGTTTCACGAATCAACACCGCCACGATGGGAACTCGAGCTCGGCATGCTGCTTCAAATGCGCTGCGGCCGAAGCGGTGCAGCCTGCCACGCGGCGAACGCGTGCCTTCGGGGAAGAGGAGAACCCGGAAGCCGTCAGCTAGGCGCTCCTCCGTGCTGCGCACCAAGTCCGCACCGCCAAGAGGGTTTTCAGCGCCCGCGGAAAAGTGCCCAGCCCCCCCCAACAACGGTCGCAGCCACGGCTTGTCGTACAGATCGGCGCGAACAGCAGTACACAAGTTAGGGATCGAGCTCAGCATCGCAGGCGCGTCGGTGAGGGTGGGATGATTGGCGACCACCACGCATGCTCCGATGTTTGCCGGGCACACGTCACGGGGCGTGAAGTCGAGCAGGCGCGCCAACCTCAGGTAGCGATGAAAGGCGCCGAATGCGGCCTGCATCACGCGCTGCAGTCGGCGTGCCCGTTGCGTCCAACGGCGGGTAGGCAACGCTGCGATGAGCGCGAATAGCGCGTAGCCGAGAGGGGCGAGGCTGACGTATAGAACCAGGGAGACGACGACGATGATGACCGTCAACGCGTGCTTAGGCGCTGGACCGGTAAGGGGACTCATATGCTCGCGGGGCCATTGTTCCGGCGAGTCTAAGCGCCGAAGGTCACCCCGTCAACGACGCGCCAGAGCCACTGGTTTAGGAATTCCATTCTCCCAGAGCCCAATTCTGCCTACAAGGCGGCTCCGGAATTTCGGAACTCAACACCATGCACCAGTCACATACGAGCACCGACAATGATGCGTTCGACGTAGCAATCTGCGGGGGCGGCCTTGCGGGGCTAACTCTGGCACGACAGCTCCGACGCGAATTGCCGACCCTCAGAATCGCCGTCGTCGATCGGTTATCCCGGCCCCTCCCCGAGGCCAGTCACAAGGTTGGCGAGTCGAGTGTCGAGCTTGGCTCTCAATACCTGGAGCGCCTCGGGTTGCGCGACTACCTGCTAGAGCGACACCTGATCAAGTTTGGCCTGCGATTCTTTCCTGGGGGTGGTCAACTGCCGGTCGAGGAGCGCTTCGAGATTGGGCCTTCGCAGGAGCCGCCGGTGCATTCGTACCAAATTGACCGCGGACGCTTCGAGAATGATTTGCGCGAGATGAATGCTGCAGACGGCGTGACGTTGTTCGAAGGCTATCGCGTCTCCGACGTCGACATGGCGCAAGGTGGTGCCGGTGAGCTGCATCAGGTGCGGCTAGTTCCCGTTCCCCAAGCTGAGTCTGACGGCCAACCCCAGGCATTGGGCGCGGTTCGGTCGCTGTGCGCACGATGGGTGGTGGATGCAACGGGGCGCTACGGCATGTTCCGCAAAAAGCTCAAGTTGAAGCGTGGTACCAACCACGCAGCCAATGCCGGCTGGCTGCGCGTCAAGGGGCGCATCGATGTTACGAGCTTCGTGCCTCAGCCGTCCAGCGGCGCATCGGCTCCCCAGCGTGCGTGGCATGAGCAACCTTTTGCCAGTCAGCGCTGGCGCTCGACCAATCATTTCATGGGGCCAGGTTACTGGGTATGGTTCATTCCATTGTCCTCGGGCAACACGAGTGTGGGTGTCGTGGTCCACGATGAGTACCATCCGTTTACCAGCGTCAGTTCGTTGGCAGCGGTGCGCGAATTCTTGGATAAACACGAACCGGCGCTAGCCAAAGTCATGCAGGATACAGAGGTGTTGGATTTCCGTTGTCTCCACAGCTACAGCCACAATGCCGCCCGGTGCTGGTCGACCGAGCGTTGGGCTTTGGTCGGTGAGGCCGGAGCCTTCGTGGATCCTCTGTACAGCCCCGGGACTGATTTCATCGCCTTTGCCAACAGCTTTACGGCGGAGCTCATTCGTGCTGACTTTGCCGAAGAGGAGCTGGCACCTCGAGTGCAACAAATGAACCTTCAGTACCGAGCATTGGTGATGGGCGGCATTGGTGTATTTCGCCTTTCGGCTCCCGTATACGGGCATGCTCGAGGGATGTGCTCGAAGGTCTACTGGGACAACTTCGCGTACTGGTCATTCCCCTGTCAGTACTTTCTGCAGGAGATTTATCGCGTCTCGGGACCCCTGCACACCACCTTGACCATGGTGGGCGCTCGCTTCGTAGAGCTTTCTGGGTATGTGCAAGCTTTCCTGAGAGCTTGGGCAGAGCTGTGTCCGGAACCTCCCAAGCCCGGCTTCATCGGGCTGCCTCAGTTCCCGTCGCTACTCGTGCAGGCTCACCTGGATCTGCAAAAGAAAATGACTCCAGAAGAGACACTCGAGCACATCAGACTGCGCGTCGCTCAGGGAGAGCAGATGGTGTTCGAGCTTTTCTTGCGCATCGCGTTCGAAGTAGGTCCCGAGCGCACGTCACAGCTGCTCGAGCGCGCTGGTGCAGCGGCGTTCGAGCTACATGTCGACTCACAGCGCCTCGAGGCCGAGAAGTTGAGCAGCTTGGAGCGCCGTCGGGCGCTTTCAGAGGTGGCACTCGACGTGGAGCGTAATCTTGGGCGCGTGACGAAGCATTCAGAATGGGAAGCGGCTGGTCGAGCGTTGCTGCAGTTGCCGCGCGCCGTGATCGGCAACGCAGAAGCGGACAAAGCCACGTTGGCGGCGCCAACGCGGCTTGCTCAATAGCATGGGAAGCAACGCGTGAGCGCTCCTGAGCCGGAGCAGACCGCCGACAGCGTAGCGGCCCAACTGCTGAAGCTATTGAGCGGGAAGTGGATTGTGGCCGCTATCGCCACGGCAGCGAGCATGCGCTTGCCCCACCATCTTCAGCAACCGCGAGGCGTTGTCGACTTGGCGCTGCAGCTCGGATGTGAAGTATCCAGCTTGGAACGGCTACTGCGTGTGCTGGCAAGCGTTGGCGTCGTGGAATGGCAGCCCGGAGATTCGTATTGCATCACCGACTTGGGCCGTCAGCTCGACGACGATAACCTGGGTCCACTTGCCAGATTCGTGGGCTCTAGTTCGCAGTGGACGCCTTGGACGCAGTTGGAATACTCGGTGCGCAGTGGACGCTCCGCGTTCGAGAGAGTCCACGGCGCATCACTGTTTGAGTATCTCGAAACTCACCCGCGCGAAGCCGAGCTCTACGATACCGCCGTCGATGCGTTCACGCGCCAGCAAGCCAGAGCGCTAGCATCGTCTGACTTGCTCGGAGACGCGCGCACCGTCGTCGACGTCGGTGGAGGTCGCGGCACCTTCTTGCTGGAATTGCTGAGCCTCGCCCCGCAGTTGAAAGGAGTGCTCTACGATCGTCCCCATGTCGTGCAGAGCGCTGCCGCCCGCTTCCATGAGGCGGGGCTTACCGCACGCGCGACGTTCGAAGGGGGCAACTTCTTTGAACGGGTGCCGAATGATGCCGACTGTTACGTGCTCAAGCACGTGCTGCACAACTGGTCGGACGAACGCGCCCGTCAGCTGTTGACCACCTGCGCGGACGCGATGACACCTGCAGGTCGAGTGTTCGTCGTCGAGGGCCTGCTCTTGCCAGGAAACAGGCGTGATGCGACGCGTCTCATGGACCTCGAGATGCTCGTGCTAACCGGCGCCGGCCGAGAGCGCTCAAAGCCGCAGTTCCGTCAGCTGCTTGCAGCGTCTGGGCTTAGACTGCAGCACACCCGCCGTCTGACAGCCGGCGCTTGGTTGATGGTCGCAGCTCGTGCTCGAAAGGGATGAGGGACTAGTCCCGCTCCAGCCCCTCCATTGAGCTGGGGAAGGAACCGGTGTCGTGCACGTCGTCATACTGATTCGTCCCCCCATACAACCAGGCTGCCCCGACGACCACGGCTAGTACGACGGCAACTATGAGCCATGCCAAGTTGCGCTGGACGGGCTTGGTATCGAAGCGGGTAGCATGAGCGTCGGGACTGTGCCGAGTTTGCTTGAGCATTTGTCTTTACCTTTGCGGAAGATACTAGGGTTGTACGGCGTGCATAGTCACGGTGAGCGAACAGTTCAGAAGAACTCTCCAACCAAAGCGGGCATGACTGCGTAAGAAATTGAGGGGCGACTGATGGGATCGTTGGCGTGCTCCAACTGAACGGCTGTGAGGGTAATGCGCACGTTGTCGGGCAAGAGCCGACCGTCAGTGAGACCCTTGAACGACGTTTCCGCGGTACCCAGTAGAAAACCGAGGGGAGCGCCCATGGCGGTTCCGGCCAGCGCTGCTCGCGTCACGCTCGACGGCGCCCCGGACTCCATCCACATCGCAGTGCCCGCAATGAGACCTGCTCCTCCCCACAACAAGGCCCATGAGGAAGCTTGCTGTAAGGGTTTGGAATCAATGCGAGGCAGCCCGTACCTTTCGTAGACCGTCAAGCCGATGGGGGAGTAAGAGAGGAACTTCAATTCCTCCCCGGGTATGGTCCAAGCCGGAGTTGGATGCGCCGACAAGTAGGCATCGAGGAGCGGGACGGAATAACCCAGAGGGTTGTCGTGGGGAGTAATGGGGTGTCCCGACGTCGCTTGCTGCAGCACCGATATGTCCTCTTGAGCCATGGCATGACCCGAGCTGGACAACACCAGCGTCACTGCAGCCAAGGAAAAGAGACTCTTCCATCGCCCCAGCGGGGGGAGTCGCTTCACATCAATGCGAGGGAATTTCGCCACGAGAAGTACTCAATGCATCTTCCGTGCCTCGCTCAATCGGCGCGAAACCCTCAGGCGACCGGCGGCAAATTGCCTCGATGCGCATCCTGCCACAGCATGCCACTCGACCCCCAGACGATGTTGCACCCCTGCCCACTCGCGTTACGGTCTCAGTTGCAACGCTCATTGGCAACATAAAGGGAACGCCCGAGCATGACTATTCCTGACTTTTTACTGGAACCTACTTACGCCACGGACGTCGCTTCCGAGCGGACCCTCAAACACGACGACACGTTCGTGGTGTTGGATGCAAGTGGAGACATCGAGGCCAGTGGATTGGGTGAACAAGGCGCCTACTTCCGCGGGACCCGCCACTTATCTCTGCTGTCATTGAGATTGGAGCGGCAGAAGCCGCTGCCGCTCAGCTCTAGTCTCACTTTGGACAACCTCAATCTGTCCGTCCATGAAACGAACCGCGCCCTTGGGGCTGATGGTGGTGAGCGAGTGGCTGAAGGTACCATCCACATCAAGCGCGATGTGGTGGTCCGTGACGCTGCGCTGGTTCAGCGCGTGATCTTCACGAATTTTACTGCGCGTCCCACGCGCTTCGCCGCAGAGGTATACTTTGCCGGAGACTTCGTCGACGTGTTCGAGGTTCGGGGTGCGGCTCGTGAGCGAAGAGGCAAGTTGCGTCCAGGGGAAGTGGCCGACGGTGATGCCATTTTTTGTTACGAGGGCTTGGATCACGTTACCCGCACTACGCGTTTGAGCTTCCGCCCCCAGCCCGCGGCATTGCAGCCGGCTCGTGCGGAGTTTGCCGTGGAACTCGAAGCCAAGGGTTTGTTCACAATCGAGATTTGCGCTCGTTTTGAGAGCAGTGAGGTGCCATCGGTGCGATCTGCTGCGGCGACCTTCGAAGCCACCCGGGAGCGTGTCACGGATCGCCTCAAGGTGTCTCACCTACAGCAACCTCAGGTGCGCAGTGACAATTCCCTGTTCAACGAGTGGCTAGCCTCGGCTCAGGCGGATCTAGCATTGCTCACCACCCACACGCCATACGGGCCATATCCCTACGCCGGCATACCATGGTTTAGCACCGTCTTCGGACGGGATGGGTTGATCACGGCCATGCAAGCGCTGTGGCTCGATCCATTTCTAGCCAAAGGCGTGCTGAAACTTCTAGCTGCATATCAAGCACAGGCTTCCGATCCTGCTACTGACGCTGAGCCCGGAAAGATTCTACACGAGATGCGCCACGGCGAGATGCCGGCCCTCGGCGAGGTGCCGTTTGGAAAGTACTACGGCAGTATTGATTCCACTCCGCTGTTTCTCATGCTCGCGGCGCAGTACTACGAGGCGACGGGAGATATCGACCTCGTCCAGGGGATATGGGCGGAGTTGCAACGTGCGGTGGACTGGATCTTCAAGAGTGGGGACCGCGATGGCGACGGCTTCGTCGAGTATGGTCGCATGTCGAAGAATGGCCTGACGCAGCAAGGGTGGAAGGATTCCCATGATTCCGTCTTCCACCGCGATGGCCGCGACGCGCCATCCCCGATCGCCCTCTGTGAAGTTCAAGGTTACTGCTACGCCGGCCTAACGGGAATGGCGGCCATTGCCCGGCGCTTGGGCGAAGAGCAGCTGGCCATGGCCTGGGAAAAAGCAGCTACCGAGCTTAGGGAACGCTTCGATGAGACATTTTGGTGCGACAGACTCGGAACCTACGCACTGGCGCTCGATGGCGAGAAGCGTCAATGCCAGGTGGCTACCTCCAATGCCGCCCATTGCCTCTTCTCCGGCATCGCCTACCCCCACCGGGCTCCAGTGTTGGCTGCGCATCTCATGGGGCCAAAGCTGTTCTCCGGCTGGGGCCTGCGCACGTTGGCGAGCGACGAACTGCGCTACAACCCCATGGCATATCACAACGGGTCCGTTTGGCCGCACGACACTGCCTTGGCGGCTTCCGGGTTATCTCGATACGGCTATTCCGAGCACGCGGTGACGCTGCTGCAGGCTTTGATGTGCACCACGGCTGGTTCAGCATCGAAGCGTATGCCAGAGCTATTCTGTGGCTTTGCGCGCGGACCGCACGAGGCCCCGGTGCGTTACCCAATGGCTTGTTCACCTCAGGCATGGGCCGCCGGGGCGCCGATGATGTCGCTGCAAGCGGCTTTGGGCGTGGAGATTGACGGCATCCATGGCGTCATCCGTTGCCGACGGCCACGGCTGCCGCCGGACGTGCACGAACTGTCGATACGCGGGCTTTGGGTGGGACAGCGGCGGGTAGACCTGGAGTTTCGAGCCGCTCCAACCTCCGAAGATCCGAAGTTCGTGGCCGTCAGCTTGATGGCAGGCAAGGCCGACGTGAGACTCGACAGAGTTGATGCGCTGCCAGCTAAGGAGTGATCAAGCTGGGCGCGACGTAGACCTCCCCTCGCGCCCAGCAACTGAACTAGGCTGCGCGAACTCGGCTGCGGTTGCCGGGTTCCCAGACGAGGCGGAGGTACAGCTGTTCATACGCGCTCGTCATAGCCTCGATACTGAAGCGCTTCTCGAACACCGACCGACAGCCTTTGCGCGATAGGTCTCCGATGCGTTCCGCTGCGGCGATGGCCTCCGCCATCGTATCGACGATGAGGGCCGTTTCCCCATGCGATAACACCTCCGGCACGGATCCGTGTCGGAATGCAACCACGGGTGTGCCGCACGCCAAGGACTCGATCATGGTCAAGCCGAATGGTTCTGGCCAATCAATCGGGAACAGGAGTGCGCGTGCCCGTCCCAAGAACTCCGACTTCTGGTCGTCTCCGATCTCGCCAATGAAATCGACATACGGCCCCACCAGCTTGGGCTTGATGACGTCGTGGTAGTAGGCGCTATCCGCGGGATCGATCTTTGCCGCAATCCGCAGCGGCACGCGAAGGGCGTTCGCGATGTCGATCGCTCTGTCGAGGCGCTTCTCCGGACAAACCCGCCCCAGAAAGGCGAAGTAGTCCTCCGGCTCAGCGTTGTAGTGGAACAGATTCGTAGGTAGACCATGATAGACGGTCCCTAGCCAGTTCGCCTGGGGCAGCGGTGCGCGTTGCGCGTCAGAAATTGAAACTACCGGCATCTCCGAGTACTCGTCGAACATCATCGGCAACTCCGGGAGATCCAAGCGACCGTGCATCGTCGTCAAGTGGGCGGTTGGGCTACGTCGGGACAAGCTGAAGTGGTGATAGTCGCAGTGATAATGAACGACATCGAACGCTTCAACGCGCTGAGCCACGCGCTCTAGTTCCAACTGTTGAAAGGCATGATACTGGCCCAACAAGTTCTGCAAGCGCAAAGCCTTGGGTACCGTCGCCACGAGCTCCGCGCTTGTTTTGGAGTCGCCGCTGGCGAATAACGTCACGCTGTGTCCGCGGCTCACCAAAGCTTCGGTGAGCCATGAAACGACTCTTTCTGTTCCGCCGTAGCCAGCGGGAGGAACGGCTTCCGCAAGGGGAGCGACTTGAGCAATGCGCATAATACCTCTTTCCTTTCTGTAAGTGTTGCCCGAGCGCGAACACCTTTGGGTCAGTGCACAACCGCCGAAGGCCCTCGGCTCGTTGGGCGGGCACGGCGGGGGCAACCGTGGCGCCGCCATGTCCGGCACACCACTTGGCGTGGTTCATCCGCCAGTGCATATATCTGCCGCACTCCATGTCCCGCCACGCACCATCGGCTGCATACCGTCACGCACCTTGGGGTGCAAATTGCATACCCTCCTTTGCCTTGCCAGCGGGGTTGCGGCTTCAGGCG
>CAZNZA010000013.1:72701-74667 GCA_964577325.1 uncultured Polyangiaceae bacterium | reverse complement strand
CGCGGAATACTGCGCTGGGCAATACCGCGCCGGGCAACACCGCGCCGTTTCGGATGTGGCTGACTGGCTGCCAACGATGGCGGCTCGTATGTAACAGCGGCACCACTCGGGAGGGATGAGCCGCGAAGTGAGCAAACCTGGCGAGGGACGCCGACTACTATCGTGCACTGGAATGAGCACATCGGTGTGGCTTTCATCGTGCAGGGTGCACTCCCCAATTGACGAGCATCAGAATCGGGAGAAGCACCCCGTCTCAAGGGTGTAAGCGACCAAGCAACCCGGCCGCTGAAGTGTATCGGTCACCATCCAACACAATTTCGCACTAATATGTGTTTCACCCGCTGTGCAACTACGCGGTGCACTATCGCAGAAAAATGTCGCCATAGGAATGACTGCGGGAGGCATACACTCCGTGTAACCGTGCTGTAACCTCATCGACGCACACTGGGCACATGTGTATCCTTCGACAAACGGATGAAAGCGCCGCATCATGTCGACCTCGCCGGTGATACCTTCCCCACTGCAGCGCAAGCGGTCGCGTTCTCGCTGGCCTGTGGCTTCATCGGCTCATCCCGGGCAGGTACGCTTCCTAGGTCGACGACCGGACGAACCCTACGAAAAGGAGACGTGTCGTTCATTTAACGCCGGACATGGTGTCCAGCGAGAGCGCAACCCCAGTCCTTCGTCACGTGCGACCTCGACGTTGCCCCCACGCCAAGTACAGGTGCGCCGAGAATTCCGACACAACGCCGACGGCGCCTTCCTCTCTCTCGAACGTCGAAGATCGAAGCAAAGAGCATGCCGAAGAGACGGTTATGGTGAACAGCTTGCCCCGAGGAGCTTCCGCTATCCACATTTATCCCTATACCCCGAACACCGGCCGCAGCGGCAGGTGCAACGACGAAGGGTACGACGCATGACAAACGGAGAAATGATTGGTGGGGAGGCAGGCGCAGCCGGCATGGGCGCCGTGCCCTTCAGAGAGCTGCGTGAGAAGCTGGATAGCGTTCCACCAATAGCGGAAGCAGAAGCGCAGCAGGCGTCGGCGCGTCACCGAGTGCTGCGTGTCTTGGAGTCACTCTCGAAGCGGGTCGGGATCCGTCAGCTGTTGCGGCTCGCCATGCACCGAAAGCGGGTGCGCGCTTCCCTGGACGCCGTGCCGGCGCGCATGCAACTCGTGACGAACCAAGCCAAGCTGGTGCTGGAGCTGGTCGAGGACTTCATCGATGGGCGCTATCGAAAGATTCCGTGGCATTCACTGGTGGTGGCATCGGGAGCGCTGCTTTACTCGGTTAGCCCGGCCGATGTCGTGCCCGACTTCTTGCCGTTGGTGGGTGCATTGGATGACATGGCGGTACTCAGCTTGGCCATGCGCTGGCTGCAGAAGGACCTGAAGGCGTACTGTGAGTTCAAGGGCTACGACACTGCTCGGTACTTCGAGACGAGCTAACTTCCTTGCCCGGTGGCCAAGCGCCGTGTGACGCGCTGCGTGCCAGGGACTACGGTCATCCCCGCCGCCCGGCGGTGGTTGCGCGCTCCGCTTCCAGCAGCGCAAGAAGAATGACGCTTGCCCGAAGTTTCGTTGCCCTCGCACACGCGTCGGCGCGCGGATTTGCACATTCCAGGGTCGGCTCAGCCACCGCCAGCGTTAGCCTCGCGACGATGAACGAGACGCCTTTCTCTCCCGTGAACCTGTTGTGTCGTGGGGGTCATTCTGCCAATCCGTCGGCGGCGCGCGTTCGTGGTGAGGCTTGGGTTGTCCGCCTCATGACCATCGTTGCTTGCTGCGCCGCCCTGATTGCGTGCGGGGGCCGAACAGAGACTGGCGCCTGTGAACGGCGGGGCTGCGAAGTCGAGAGCATCCTGCCGGGACAGCCCGGGTCGACCGGTGACGACTCCACGGTCGGTTCACCAGGAGACACGGCCCAGGTTACCCCTGCCCCCGTAATCACGGCGCCGGTAGCAC
>CAZNZA010000013.1:41080-72601 GCA_964577325.1 uncultured Polyangiaceae bacterium | reverse complement strand
CCAGGAGACACGGCCCAGGTTACCCCTGCCCCCGTAATCACGGCGCCGGTAGCACCCACGCCTGCTCCCAATAGCAGTACCCCTCCTGACTCGGAGTGCGCGGACTGTGGCGAAGGCTGCACGGATCTGAGGGTGGACCCCCGCCACTGTGGTCAGTGCGGCGCATCCTGTCCAACAGGGTTCACCTGTGGGGGAGGAAGCTGTCGGTGTGAAAGTGGCACCGTAGCTTGTGGCTCGACCTGCATCGACGTGCGCAGTGACGCTCTCAACTGTGGGGCTTGTGGTGCCGCCTGCCCGGAACTTGCCCGTTGTATCGGCGGAGAATGCGCATGTCCCGCAGGCCGGAGCGCCTGCAACGGGGGATGCATCGATACGTTGGCAGACGTCAACAACTGCGGCGCTTGCGGGAGGCAGTGTGGTGCCGGACAAGAATGCATATCCGGCACGTGCCGATGTCCGGCGCGCGCCGCCTTGTGCGGTGACCGCTGCGTCGACCTCCGCACCGATCACGACAACTGCGGGCAATGTGGCAACAACTGCGGCGACCAGGTCTGCTTCGCGTACGAGTGCATCGATGAGTGCGGGCCTTGGCTAACCACATGCCCCGATGGGGACTGCGCGAGCCTGAACTACAATCCGGCCCACTGCGGTGCCTGCGGCGTCGTGTGTGGTGCGGGACAACGCTGTTCGCGGGGAGAATGCGTGTGCGCGGCAGGCTTCATTGATTGCGCAGGCAAATGTACCGATCCGCTCAATGATCCGAGCAACTGCGGAGCATGTGGCGTGGCTTGTGGCGTTGGGCAACAATGTTCCGGGGGAAGCTGCCAGTGCCCCCAGAACCACACGTCGTGCGGCGAGACGTGTGTCGACACCTCGAGCGACCACTTGAACTGCGGAGGGTGCGGTCAGGCGTGCGCTGCCGGGGAAATCTGCCAGGCGAGTACGTGTGCTTGCCCAGCGGGCGCCGTCGTCTGCGACGGGCGGTGCATCGATCCAGCAACCGATGCCCGGCATTGCGGGACATGTGGTGAGGCATGTGCGGTCGGTGGGGAATGCCAGGACGGACAGTGCGCTTGCCCAGCGGAAACCAACCTGTGCGCAGGCGCTTGCGTCAACGTCTTGGCCGACCTACAGCACTGCGGCGGCTGCGGCAAAGCGTGTGGCACAGGCCAACGGTGCAACAACGGAACGTGTACCGGAGCGCCGGCGCGCTGAAGGTTTAGAAGCGCGCGAACATACCCAACGCCAAGCCGAAAACGCGCTCGTTGTAGTCGCGATCCCCGCCACCGGTTTCGTACTCACCCGTGATGCCGAGGTCAGCGAACGGGCCCAGTGTGAAGCCCACGGTGGCATTGGGCATGAAGTAAAAAGTAGCCTCAGCGGACATGGCGAAGTGGCTACGGTCAGGCTCACCTTCGGATGAAAAGGTCAGACCTCCGCGCGGCCAAAAGCCAAAGCGACGGTTGAAAGGAATGGCGTAACCAACGCGCGGCGCCAGCAGGAAACCGGAATACTCATCGTCCGCAGAGTGAATGGCGAGCACGCCACCGATACTGAAGGACCGAGCGATGAAGTAGTCGAACCCAACGCGGGGGACGGTCAGGATGCTCAACGATCGACGACTCATCAGGAAGCTGACGCTCGTATCGCGCACCGTGAAACCTCCCGGCCCATCCACTTCCAAACGGGCGGAATGGGCGCCAAAAAGCCGCTCGGCGTTCACGATGAAGTCACCGCTTCGACCGAGCTCTTGGGCTCGAGCGGGGGCGGACCACAGCCAAAGAGCACTGGTTGCAATGCCCGCCAGCACGGCGCGTGTCGAGATAAGGGTGAAGGGGAGTGACGTGGACATGAAAGCTCCTTGGCAAGGAGAGCAAGGATAGCCGTTGCCGTGCTGACGGGGCCAGAAAAGGGCATGAGCGCCAGCCACAGCCCCCGACGGTGTGACAGTTCTGTGTCAACTGGTGCCAGTGTAAGTTCGAGCACTCTGACGTCGCCGTCACAGCGGCTTCAGCGGCAGAGCCATTTGTGGCTGGACACGGCTGGGCACATTCGTTGCTGAGGTCAAGCCGTCACGGCCATGGGTGCCGTGCAGGAGACCTCCACAAGTATGAGCAAAGCGACGAGCATCGAATCAACGCCTTCACGAGTAAGCTCTTCAGGCGGCAGCGGGACCTATGGTTGGATCGCTGTTAGCCTTTTGGGAATAGCCACACTGGGCTGCGAGCGCGCCTACATTACGAACAACTACTACGGCGAACCGGAAGGTACCGAAGACGCGAGTCCTTCGGATCCCGTCACAGATGCCTCGACTTCGGTCCCTCTCGAGCCCGGGGACGCAGCGGCCGTCGAGGATGGTGGTAAATCAGACGCGGCGACGAGCAACGAAACCCCGGACTCTGGAGCGCCGGGAGCCGAGGCTGGCACTGATGCGGGCGACAGCTCGGCGGGCCCGACGCCGCTCGAGGAAGGTGCGCCGGTGGTTAATGCAAGTGTCGCAGAACAAACGCTGAACGTCTTTGGAACGTACGACAACAGCTACTGGTTCATCGTATCCCCCGAAGAGGTGGAGCGCATGAACCAACGCTACGGAGGCGGCGGCGGCTTTCCAATCCCCCTCTTCAACGAATTTGGCGACATCTATTCGCCGGGCGGCGGCAATGGAGACCCGACCTTTGCCGAGCACCTGTTGGTCACCACCAACGACGGGAAGACCGCCGACTATGGCAAGCTGCAAGTGAACTTGGTGGGCGAGTCCACGGGACGGCCTTGGACCGAGTCGACGCTTCCAAACCTGAAGATTGACACCAACGAGTTTACGGAAAAGAAGCGCTTGGGCGGCTACGAGCACATCCGGTTCAACAACGCCGTGGTGGGCAGCATTTTCCGTGAAAAGTATACACTCGACTTCTACCGAGCGATGGGATATCCGGCGCCGTTAGCCAGCTACGGGTGGGTCTCGAGCTCGGTGTGGGGGGCCGATATCAAGGTTCCCTACGTCATTACCGAATCCTACAAGCGCGGCTTCTGCAAGCTACGACCAGAGGCGTTTGGCGGCGAATGCCCGAACATGTGGGAGTTCCCCGGTGACTTTGGCTGGGACGCTTTCGACAATCCCGACACCTGTCAGTTCAGTGAGTGTGACAACACCCGGGTGAACGAACTCGAGGATCTCGTCACCAACACACCGGAGGGTGAGGGCTACAAGGCTGCGCTCAGCGAGTGGATCGACTGGGATGCGTTCCACGAATTTCAGTGTCTGTCTTGGATCTTTGCGACGGGCGACGATGCGCTGCACAACACGAACAACTTCGTGTTGGCGGAGCGAGCCGACGGTAAATTCCAGTTGCTCCCCTACTCGGTCGACATCTCTTTTGGTCAAGACTGGTACCGTGAGGTGCCGCTGGTTGGACAGAGCCGCCTGGCGAGTGGTTGTCAGAGCGACGGCCAATGTTGGGCAGACACGATCGCTACGTGTGAGGTGCTGCTCGATGCCTTCGTGGAGGCGGATCCGATTGCCCGCTTGGAGACGTTGTACGGCGAGCTGGAGGCCGCCGGGATGTTGCGCAATGGAGACGACGGTCGCTACGAAGACATGAAGAGCTACATCGAGCGGCGCCTCGAAGAGCTGCCGATAGAGTTGGAAGCGAACCGGGAAGGCCCGCCCCAGTTGACGTGCGAAGCTCCCTTCATCGTATGCGGAGACTTTTGCGAGCTGCCGGAGTACTGTTATCTCTGCGACGACCCGCGTGGACGCGTAGGTGCTGCGCCCGACATCAACGGCATTGGTCTAGCCGATCCTCCCCCTGTCGAACCGTTGCCCCCGCCCGTAGAGCCCGAGTCTGATGCGGGAGCGCCCGGGGATGGCGGCGTCGAACCCGAACCCGACCCGTGCTTGCCTTTCGTGGAGCACTACCGAGTGGAGTGAATGGAGCTGACTAACGTGAAGTTGTCGCGCTGAATGAAGTGATGACGCGGGGCTGCCGAATGGCAACTCCGCGTCATTTGTCACCGTGCGCTACTCACGCGTGCCACTCATCGGGCATCGGCAACCGCGTTTGTTCCTGAGGCTCGCGTTGGCGAGAAGGCGACGCCGACCTCGGCACTAGTGCAAGCTCCACCGCATCGCGGATCGTATCGACGAAGTGCAGCGTCAATCCTTGCCGTAGGGAAGGCGAAACCTCGTCGAGAACCTGGTCTCGATTTTCCGCCGGCAACACGACTTCGCGTACCCCGCTCCGCTTGGCGGCGAGGATCTTTTGCTTCAAGCCGCCGACGGCCAGCACTCGGCCGCTGAGGGTTATTTCGCCAGTCATGGCTACGAACGGCCGCCCAGGACGCTGAACGAGCAGGGACAACAGCGCGGCGACCATCACTAAACCAGCAGATGGCCCATCTTTCGGCACAGCTCCGCTAGGGACGTGGATGTGAATGTCGGAATGCGCGAATACGTCGGGCTCGATGTCATAGTCGGCTGCGTGTGAGCGGATCCAGCTCAACGCCGTTCGTGCCGACTCTTGCATGACGTCTTTTATCTGCCCCGTGATCAGGAATTCACCTTGCACGCGCGGCATGCGAGCCACTTCCACGAACAGAATGTCTCCGCCGTGTGGGGTCCAGGCCAACGCTACGGCCACCCCGGGGCAACGCACGCGCTCAGCGAGCTGGGTTTCTATAAGAAAGTTCGGCGGGCCCAATAGCTTCCTCACTACCTCCGGTGTGACCTCCAGCGCCTCGCTCTCGGCCCCGATGCTCGTACTGGGCTGAGTGAGCATCGCGTCTCCTCCGTCGGCTACGAGTTGTCGTGCCCGCTTGCGGCAGATCGCTCCCAAACGACGTTCCAAGGTTCGCACCCCCGCTTCGTGAGTGTAGCCGTTGATGAGGGTCGCTATGGCATCATCACCGAAGCGGATGTGGTGGTCCAACTCAATACCGTTTTCCACAGCTTGTTTCGGAATCAAGTAGCGGCGGGCTATGTGCAGCTTTTCCTCGTCCACATAGCCCGGCAGTTGAATCGTCTCCATGCGGTCTCGCAGAGCTGCGGGAACTGGATCGAGCACGTTAGCCGTAGCGATGAATAGTACCCGCGAAAGATCGAACGGCACGTCTAGATAGTGGTCCCGGAAGGTAGCGTTTTGCTCTGGGTCTAGGACTTCGAGCAATGCCGCTGCCGGATCCCCGCGTACGTGCTGCCCGAGCTTGTCCACCTCGTCCAGCATGAACACGGGGTCGTTGGAGTCCACCTGACGGAGGCCGCGAATGATTTGACCGGGGAGTGACCCGATGTACGTGCGACGGTGGCCTCGGATCTCAGCTTCGTCGTGCACGCCACCGAGCGAAAGACGCAGAAACTTTCGTCCGGTCGCAGCCGCGATGGAACGGCCAATGGACGTCTTGCCCACCCCCGGGGGACCTACGAAGCACAGTATCGGTCCCTTCAAGTCCTGCTTCAAGGAGGCTACGGCGAGATACTCGATGATGCGCTCCTTTACCTTGTCGAGATCATAGTGGTCCTCGTCGAGAATGGCGCGGGCGCGCTGAAGGCTAACTGTCTGCGCCGTCGAACGATTCCAAGGCAGTGCCGCCAGCCAGTCCAGATACGTACGCGCCACGTGGTGCTCCGGGGATGCCGGTGTGATGAGCGAGAGTCTGGCCAGCTCGCGTTCAGCGTCGGCACGCACCTCCTCCGGCAGCCCGGCCTCGTCCAGTCGACGTCGCAGGAGACCGGTCTCCGGTCCCCCTTCATCGTCCTCGCCCAGTTCTTTCCGTATCGCCTTCAGCTGCTCTCGCAGCAGAAACTCGCGTTGACCTGCTGATATACTACCCTCGACCTCCTCACGGATACGGCGCTGCACCGCCTGGGCCTCGCGCTCTTTGAGCAGTTGGGCGGTGAGTAACCGCAAACGCGCCGGCACGTCCAAGGTCGCCAACAGCTCCTGGCGCACCTGATTGGATAAGAACGGGGCGGCCGCTGCGATGGTATCTGCCAGTGCCGCAGGGTCGCGCATGTCGGTGGCAGCGTGGGCGACGTCGTTAGGTAAGGTAGACGAGCTACGAACAATCTCTTCGAACAAATCTTTGACGTTGCGGACCAGGCCAACGAGTTGGGCGTCGTCGTCGCCCGGACTCGTCTCCTCCAACGGTTCAACTCGTGCTCGCAGATAGGGGTCATTCTGAGTGCTCTCGCCCATGCGGACTCGCCCGACACCGTGGACGAAAGCAACGGCCTTGTCTTCTTCGCCACCAAGCGTTGCCACGCGTAAGACGACTCCGAGGGTGCCTATCTGATGAAGATCCGACACCGCCGGCGCTTCCTGCTCCCCATCTTTCTGGGCGACCACAGCTAGCTGCTTCGACTCGTCGATGCTTTGAAGTGCCTTCAACGACGCGACGCGGCTCACGGCGATGGGAACGATGGAATGGGGAAACAACGCGAGTCCGCGCACGGGCAGGACCGGCACCTCCAGCGCCGACCGTTCGGATCCAGCGACCATGAACGAGGTTGTGAGCAGGGAGCATGCCAGGCATCCCCGGTATATTAAGCGCAAACCACCCCCGCCGATCCCGGTCGCTGCGACCACCTCGCTGCGGGGTCCCAAACGAGCCTGAGCATTGGTCTCATCTCACGTCTCCCCGCGGCTAACCCGGCAGGGCATCACTGCCAACCCGCCCGTCAAGGTCGGGCGATGGTATGCCAGGTGGGCAGCCGGCAACCGCATCCGTCTTGGTGGAGGTTCAGGCAGTCGCCTGAGTCACTTGTGTCGAATGGGGCAAGGCTGACCGTTCATTTCGCCCCGTTCCCGCCGAAACCGTTCCGATCAGACTCACCGCGGCCGGAAACGACGATCTCTGCTCCGGCAAGTGTAAGGCCACGCGGTTATCGCCGTTGTCCCTTCCATCAACCGTCGTGCTTTGGAGGAAGAGAATGCGAAATTTTGGTAGCTGGGGGGTTTGGCTTTTGGCAACGCTGCAGCTGGGATGCAGTGGGTGTAGTGGTTCTACCCAGCAGACCCACGGGGAGGTCGTATCGGCGCCCGAGCTTCGGAATGGAATTGTTGCCTCGCGGCGTCCGGGCGTCAACGATCGGCAGACCGACGAAGGAGCACGTATCTCCCAAGAACGTGCGCATCGCTTCCACCCCGTTCAACACCCGCCCTACATTCACCCTAGCTACGAGCCCGTGCCGCCGGATCGTTTGCCCGGCATGGTGCAGCGCGAGGCTTGCTTCACGGGCAGCCCTTTGCCGTACACGTACAGCCCGCACTCCGGCATCGGATCCAAAGGTCGAACAGGGGCAGCGGCTCCCAGAGCCAACGGTGCGCGGGGCCTTCCACAACGCGCGGGAACTGCCGACAACGCAGCCCAGCCATCACCGCCGATGGCGGCCTCTCCGGAACCTGGGCACCATGCCTCAGAAGGCAAGGTAGCCCAGAAGCGCGCCCCTCACCCGGCGAACCCCGCCGAGTCTGAATTACGCCAGCCTCAGTACCCGAGCGCGGAATCAGCAGCTGGGGGGGCGCTGCCAGAGTATTCGAGCCCAAGCGACCGCTCTCGCCATGAGCTCTATCACGATTGGGGAGCGAGCATCTACTTGTCGAATGACGACACGATGAGCCTGTCCTCAGCGCAGCGGGTGATCTACGCCATCGACAAGCAACTGCCCATTCCGCCCGAGCACATTCGGCCGCACGAGTTTCTGAACTACTTCTCCTTTAGGAGCACGCCTGTCGCGTCCGGTAGCGACTTCAGTGTACTGCCGTCGATTGCCGCGAAACCGGGCCGTGCTGGCGAGTACACGCTGGGCCTAGTGGTTGCTGGGCGCGACGTGACCCGCGAAGCGCGCCGCAATGTCGGCTTGACGCTGGTGGTCGACCGCTCCGGGTCGATGGCGAGTGAGGGGCGCATGAACTACTTGAAGCAAGGGTTACAGCGCATGACGAGCGAGCTCAAGCACGGAGACCTGATCAATATGGTGCTCTTCGACGACTCGGTATGTACTCCCCTCGAGAACTTCGTCGTAGGTCGAGATCCGATGGCTGTGCTTCAGGGTGTCATCGCGCGTTTACAGCCTCGTGGCTCGACGAACCTGCACTCAGGCTTGAAGCGCGGCTATGAGCTCGCCAACGACTCGTACCAGGATGCGTTCACTAATCGCGTGTTGCTCATCAGCGACGCGCTCGCCAATACCGGCGTCACGGACCCGCAGTTGCTCTCGCTAGTGAGTGAAAGCTATGACAAGCGGCGGGTGCGACTGAGCGGGGTGGGCGTGGGCAGTGACTTCAACGACGCCTTGTTGGACCGACTTACGGAGAAGGGGAAAGGCGCGTACGTCTTTCTCGGGTCCGAAGCGGAAGTTGACGCAGTATTCGGGAGCCGATTCACATCATTGGTCGAAACTATCGCTAACGATGTGCACTTCAGGCTCCACCTGCCGCCGTCCCTGAGGATGAATACGTTCTACGGTGAAGAGAGCAGCGCGGTGAAGAGTGACGTGCAGGCCGTGCATTACTTTGCGGGAACGAGCCAACTGTTCTTGAGCGACGTCGTGGCCTTGCAAGGCGCATTATCCCGCAACGACGAAGTCATGCTGACCATCGAGTACGAGAATCCCGAAACCGGCGTCAAGCAGGTGGAAGAGTATGCGTTTCCCCTGGGTGATCTCGAGCGTGACCCCCGTGACGTGGAGAAGGGGCGCCTGCTCATGAGTTTCATCGACGGCGTCAGAGACATTGAGCTCGCTGCGGTGGAGTCTACGTCGCGAGGACGTCACGCCGAGCACGCTGCAACGCAGTGTTCCGTTGGTCGGGACGCCTTGGCCCGGCAAGCTGCCGCCGTCCCTGACGATCGGGAAGTGACGCGGGTGTTGGCGCTGTGGGAGAGGTATTGCCAGCGCTTTCCCCGACCCCTCTACCAGCCGCCCCAGGTGGTGCCTCGCCGGTACGCGCCCGAGCAGCCGCAGCCCGCCCCCTACCGGCGCCCCGCCCCTCGTGGCGGCGACGTCTGGCCTTCGGCCATGCGCTAGGCGGGCCGGTCGGCGGCTGTGCAAAGGGTAAACACGCCCCAGTGTGACCCGCGGCGTGTGACCAAGGGGTCGCCCGGGAACTTTCACCGTCCGAGATCAGCAGGGAACAGCGCAGAGGGCAGTTGGCACGCAAGCTGCCTGTACCAGCCCCATGCATTCCCCCAATTACCCAATCAAAAGGATCATAGTCGGAGCGACGGCTTGCCTCGCTCTGGCTATGACCGCTTGCGAATCCGAAAACCCAGACATCCAGAACGAGCCCGTGACCGCGGAAGAGCAAGAGCTGCGTGAACGAGCGGGGCTCCATCCGACGAATAGCACCGACCCCCAGGCCCAGAATCCTGAAGCGTTGAAGGACCAGGTGGACATGCTGTCCGAAGGAAAGCAGCCAGATTCGCCCCAGGAAATGCGGGAGGAGATGGACCTCCACCCCGAGGAGCAGCCAGAGCGCGGCGCCGAGTGATCGGAGCCGCCACAACCCAACGCGTTGAGGGAAAGCTTGCTCAGGAGAATGGCGCGGACTACCGTCGCGCACGGTGTCGGCCACAAGATTGGAGCGCAAGCGCGTTTGGTCATGGGCCCTGTACGATTGGGCGAACTCCGCGTTTGCGACGACCGTCATGGCCGGCTTCTTTCCGGCCTTCTTTGCTAAGTACTGGTCGGCAGGACTCACGCCTGAAGTCAGTACCTTCTACCTGGGGGCGGCCAACTCTGTAGGCAGCCTCGTGATCGTGCTTACGGCGCCGTTCCTTGGCGCCATCGCGGACGCAGGCGGTCTGAGCAAACGCCTGATGTTCCTGTTCATGATCCTCGGTGCGGGCTGCACCGCGGGATTGACATTGGTAGGCCAAGGTGAATGGTTCACCGCCGCGGCTCTTTTTGCGACGGCTAGCGTGGGCTTCATGGCAGCCAACATATTCTACGACGCGCTGCTGGTAGAGGTCGCGCCCGCGGAGCGGCGTGACACGGTGTCTGGACTAGGTTATGCGCTCGGCTACCTTGGAGGGGGGCTGCTGTTTGCACTGCAGGTTGCCTGGACGCAAGCACCCGAATGGTTTGGCTTTGCTGACGCCGGCTCGGCCGTTCGCGTTAGCTTCCTCAGTGTCGCTATCTGGTGGGTGGCTTTCAGCTTGCCCCTGTTCCTGCTGGTCGCTGAAGAACGTCCGCCGCGATTGGAAGCAAACACCATTCGCGGCGGTATCCGGCAGCTAACGGAGACGATTCGAGAGGCTAAGCGACTGAAGGTGGTGTTCACCTTCTTGCTCGCGTACTGGCTGTACATCGACGGCGTCGACACCGTGATACGCATGGCCGTCAACTATGGTCTCTCATTGGGTTTTGCCGAATCATCCTTGATCGTGGCCTTGCTCATCACGCAGTTCGTCGGTTTCCCCTCAGCGATTGGCTTTGGTTTCTTAGGCAAACGGATCAGTGCCAAGCGCGCACTCTTCTTAGGTATTGGCGTGTACATTGCCGTTACCATCGGAGGGGCAATGATGACTAGCGAGACCCACTTCTACATCCTCGCTGTCGTCGTCGGATTGGTGCAAGGTGGAGTCCAGGCCCTTAGCCGTTCTCTTTACTCGCGGCTCATACCTGCGCACCAGGCCAACGAATTCTTTGGCTTGTACAACATGCTCGGCAAGTTTGCGGCCGTACTCGGGCCGATGCTCGTAGGCACAGCAGCGCTTCTGGTAGGTAGCCGATACTCGCTGTTGTCACTGCTGCTGCTGTTCGTGCTGGGGGCGTGGCTGCTCGCCAAGGTGGACGTTGCGGAGGGAGAACGCCAAGCGCGCGCTCTCGAGCAGGCGCAGCCTCTGCCGGAGCCATGACTCGGCCGCCATCACGCGCCCCTTAGGCGCGAGCTCCCGCAGCTTTCAGGCGTGGCTACCTGTGACCGACCTGTGGCAACTGTCGCAAACTGCCCCCTCACGGCACGAGCTAGCGGGAGATGCTGAGACGTCAAGAAGGCCCGGCTTTTCCCGCGCTGGTGACCTTCGCGCTGCACACCACGGTGGTGCCTGCATGGCATGTAACCTGCACGACTTCTGGCATGGCAAACGTAGATCAAGAGGGCATCGCGGTCGACCGGGAGCATGTTCGGGAGCTCATCGATCGTGTGAGAGGGTTTTCACGCCCGGTAGTATCGATGTACGCTACCGTTCATCCCGGCCAGCCACAGACGTTATCGCGGGCGGTGGTGGTGCGTGCAAAAAACACCGTGCGCGATCTAGAAGGCGTTTCCACTGGCGTTCGACAACGGCTCGTGGACTTTTTCGAGAAGCGGGCGCCGCAAGGGCGATCTGTCGCGGTGTTTGCGGACGAAAACGAAATCACTGCCATCGAGCTCGATCTGGCGCTCGGGCAAGATGGCGACGGGGATCGCTTCGACACGCACGTGGGAGAACCCTACTTTACGCCCTTACTCGCGGCTGTGAACGAGTACGCCCCCCACCTCGTGCTCCTCGTAGACTTGGACCACGTGCGGGCATACCGGATCTTCCTGGGGCAAGCGCAGCTGATGCACGAAGCGACCCGGGAGGCCACGGCGATGGAGCAAGACGAGATCGGCTCATCCATCGACCGTTTCCCTCATGCCGTCACTCGCGGGTACGCTCCCAGCAGGCACCATCCGCATACGGCGGGCAATCAGCAAAGTGGCCCCAAGTACGTCGCGGATCGCGGTGACGCGGCGCGACAGCTTGCGGATGAACGCATCGAGCGTTCTCAAGCGGCGTTCTATCGGGAGCAAGCGGAGATCCTTCAACCGTTCTTGCAACAACACGCCATCGAACGTGTGCTGATAGCTGGTCCAGAGCGCGACCGGCACCTGATGCAGGCTTCGATGCCTTCTGAGATTGCGAAACACGTGAGCGCGCTGATCCCGGGGCTCGACGGCGAGGAGCCGGCCCCGCATCGGGTTCTACAGCTCGCGCAAGCGAAGATTGAGGAGCTCGAGGCCGCGCGTGACGTGGAGCTCGTCAACGCGATTGCTGAACGCGGCGTCCAGGGTGTCGAGCAATGTCTGGAGGCCCTTCAAGCGGGACGCTTACACCAGCTTGCTGTGCCCCTCTCGTGGTCCCAGGAGGCTTACGTCGATCCCCAGACCGAGTACGTCACCGCCAAGCGCCAGAAAGCCGCCGCTTTGAATGGTAACGGCGTGCAGAAGGTTGACCTTTCGGTGCTGTTGCCAGAATTGGCGGAGAAGTGGGGGGCTCACCTCGAATTCGTACGCGGGGAAGCCGAGCGCCGTGTGATCGACGAATTTGGGGGCCTCGGGGGCCTCGCTCGCTGGTGAGCGTGACAGCTGAACAAGCCGGGCGCTACCCGAGATACGGTGGCGCCTGGCTCAGCGGTGGGTTGGTCTAAGCTTGAGGAGCGCCGAGATGAGCTCATTGGGGCTTATCGGCTTGGACAGGTGCATCGAGAATCCGGCGGTCAGTGCTTTCGCCCGGTCCTCGTCGCGGGTGTACGCGGTCAAGGCCACTGATGGAACGGCTCCCCCTTCCTCGACCGGCAGTGACCGCACGCGTCGAATGAAGGAGAATCCGTCTTCGCCAGGCATCCCGATATCGCTCACCAGGACGTCAGGTTGGAAGCGCCTGACCGCTTCCAGACCCTCATTCGCTGAGCCCGCGATCTCTACGCTTGCGCCTCCTCCCGTCAGCACAGCGCTCAATAATTCTCGTGCGTCGGGATCGTCGTCGACGACCACCGCTCGCAATCCACTTAGCAACCCGGAGAAGGGGTTTTGCGACGTGCGTTCGGAGGAAGAGGTGGAGGCGGGGCTGGTGACACGCGCCGGCAGCGTGATGGTGAAGCGAGCGCCGTGACCAATGCCCGAACTCTCGGCCTTCACCTGCCCGCCGTGTAGCTCCACGATGTGGCGCACGAGTGCCAGCCCCAGCCCGAGACCCCCGTGGCGGCGGGTGGTGGAGGAGTCTTCCTGCTTGAAACGATCGAAGACGTGAGGAAGGAATGGTGGTTCGATACCGCGACCGGTGTCCGACACCGCCAAACCCACTGAACTCTCCCCGCAGAACAGGGTCACCTGCACCGTGCCTCGGCTGGGCGTGAACTTGATGGCGTTCGACAGCAAGTTCGAGACCACCTGCTGCAGCCGATCTGGATCACCCAGGAGCAAGCACGGTTGCTCGCAACCGCTGAGGCTCACGGAGATATCTTTGGCGGCAGCCGAAGGGCGCACCATTTCGACCGCAGCGCTGGCTATCAAGGCCAGGTCAGTCGCCTTGGGCTCGATACGGAGTTTGCCGGTGATCACTCGCGACACGTCAAGGATGTCCTCGACGATGCGAAGTTGCGCCTCCGCGTTGCGGTCGATGACTTCGAGGCCCTTGGCTAACATGGGCTCCAAGTCCTTCTGACGCAAGACCTTCGCCCAGCCGATGATGGCGTTCAACGGTGTCCGCAGCTCGTGAGACACGGTGGCCAAGAACTCATCCTGAATTCTGTTTGCTTCTTCCGCCTTGCGAGCCACCACCTCGGCCAACTCACGCGCAGACCGCTCGCGCTCCAGCGTGCGCCGCATCTCCTCATTGCGCCGCCTCTCCGTCAGATCCCGCGTTACCTTGGCAAAGCCCAAAAGCTCACCGCGTGGATCGTAAAGCGGAGTGACGCTGGAATTGGCCCAAAACCGCGTGCCCTCTTTGCGCACGCGCCAGCCTTCGACCTCACACCTCCCGTTTTCCAAAGCGCGGGACAATTCGTGGGTCGGTCTTCCCTGGTCGACGTCCTCTTGGGGAAAGAACACGCCAAAGTGCCGTCCCAAGATGTCTTCAGATGAATGGCCGGTAAGCCTTTGCGCGCCGCTGTTCCAGGTCGAGACTCGCCCCTGGGGATCCAACATGAAAATGGCGTGATCTCCGACGCCTTCGACCAAAAGACGAAAGCGTTCCTCTGAGCGGCGCAGTTCATCTTCCGCAGCGCGCTTCTTGGTCAGGTCGCGGGTTACCTTGGCAAACCCGACCACGGTACTGCCTTGTTTCAACGCGGTAATGACGACGTTGGCCCAAAAACGCTCGCCATCTTTACGAACACGCCAACTCTCAGCTTCGTAGCGCCCCGTCTGACGCACGCACTCGAGAACTTGAGCTGGAACATTGGCTGCTACGTCTTCCGGCGTATAGAACAGGGAGAAGTGGCGACCAATTACCTCCGATGGCTCATAGCCTTTGATTTGGCTCGCGCCCAAGTTCCACGACGCGACATGGCCACTCGCGTCCAACATGAAGATGGCGTAGTCTTGGACGGCATCGACGAGCTGGTGAAACCGTTCTTCGGAAGCGAGCAGCTTGGCTTCGGCAAGCCGCTTCTCCGTCAGATCGCGCGTGACCTTGGCGTAGCCGCGCAACGTGCCGTCGGGCGAACGCAACGCGGTGATGACGACGTTTGCCCAGAAGCGCGTCCCGTCTTTGCGCACGCGCCAGCCGTCATCTTCGATGCGGCCCAGATCTCGAGCCTGGGCTAGCGCTCGCTCCGGCTTACCTGCCCGGACGTCTTCATCGGGATAGAAGCGGGAGAAGTGATGCCCGATGATCTCTTCTTCGGTGTAGCCCTTGATGCGCTCTGCCCCGCGATTCCACGTCACAACTTTTCCATCCAGATCCAGCATCAGGATGGCGTAGTCGATGACGCTATCTACGATGAGGCGACACGTGTCCCAGCCGGAGTGGGTAGAAGGGAGTCGAGTGACAGCGGCGTGAGAACTCATGGGCGAATCTTGCCGGCACGATGCCGTCGTTACTTATACCCCTGAGCGCCTCTGGCGGCCAGTTCTGATCCAGACTTGCTGGTGACACAGGTCGGCCCTAGCCGTGCACCAGGGATTGCCACCGACGCAATTTGGTCAAACCGTGCTGTCTGGGCCATGCGTGGTGCCTTCCTGCCCCAGCCTGTGACCTCGCTCGCTTGGCGGCGGTGGCGGGAGCGGGTTTAGGTTCGCTCGGTGCTCTCTGTTGCTAGCGTAATGATGCCCGCTCGCCGCACCCAGCGGGGCGCGTGTCCCAAAACGACCAGGCGCTCGTGGGCGATGACGAGAATCAGCGCGTAGAAACCGCACGATACCAAGACGTGCCACCAGGCGTGCAGCTCTGGGTTCGGCAGGTTCAGTGCGCCAAACGCTCGCACCAGTTCACTACAGAAGTTGAGGTCGATGAACCAAAGGGTCATGGCTGACAGGTAGAAGGACAGGCCCCAGCGAAAAAGTCGTCGCAGCTCAGGCGAACGACTTGCACGGTAGAGGCGATAGGTCCGATACAGGGCAAAGAACTCGAGCGTCGTAAAGGTGAACTGGAAGAACCAAAATTGCACAGCGTCTCGAGTGAACGCTGCGCCGTAGGTCGCAAACACGACGTAAGCGATTAGTGCCAGCTTCAGGCGCAGCCCAAAGCGGGACTTCTTTTGGTCCTCGATCAGGATGTAAGCGAGCAGAGTGGCCGTGTAGAGCATGGGCAGCTCGTCGAGCATCTGCAGTTCGAAAAGGAGTGTTCCATGAAACGCCACGCTCCCCAAACCCACCAAGGCAACACTTGCGAACACGAGCAAGAACCTAAGCTCCAACACCCTCCAATGCCACAGTACACCTACTGCACCCACGAGTACCATGGCCGCGCTCGACAGCGTGTTGTACCATTCGCAAACGTAGTAACTATGAGCGTAGTTAGCTTCGCACCAATCAATAGAAGAAGTCGGAACTCCCCAGTACCCGTGACCACCGGGCGCGAACATTGCGGCGAGCATGATTAGGGAAGCAAGACTGGGCTAGATGGATCCGCTGCGCGCAACACTGAAGCACCGTAGCCTAGGCTGTAGGTAAGAGCAACGGTTCGCTAGGCGCCCGCCCGTGCCGTCAATCAGAGCGGGATCTTGAGCACCGCTTCTGTGCCCCCTCCCAGACGATCGTTGAGCTCCAGGCGACCACCGTGCTGCTTGACTACCGAGTGCGCTATGGAAAGGCCCAACCCCGTTCCTTTGCCGACCGGCTTCGTCGTAAAAAACGGCTCGACGACACGCTCCTTGATCTCCGGCGGGATGCCTTCACCCGTATCGGAAACGCTGAGCACGTAAGTGTCTCCTTCAGCGCCCGCGCGCACCACGATCTGACCTCGCTCTGGAATGGCATCGATGGCATTGGTCAGCAAGTTCATGAGCGCTTGGTTGAGCAATCCTGCTGAACAGTCGATGACTTCTGGGGCCTCGACGTGCAGTTCCAACTCGATTCGGTCCGTCATACGATGTTGGACGATGGTCAGAACGGACTCGATCGATTCACGGACGTTAATCTGCTTGCGCTCGCCCTCGTCCAAGCGGGAGAACGTCCTCAATTTGACCACCAAATCCCGGATTCGCGCCAAGCCATGCCGCATCTCCGTTAGTCTCGTCTGCGCTCGGTTCCAACTATCAGTCGCCGAAGCGGGTGAATCCGTCGCTTGCGGGTCACAGCCGTTCAAACTGCGAGTAACGGTTTCGAGGTGACTCATCACGAACGCCAAAGGGTTGTTAATTTCGTGCGCGACTCCAGCTACCAGTTCTCCCAAGGCGGCCATCTTTGCGGATTGAATGAGTTGTCCTTGTGTCGTCTGTAACTCACGGTAGGCAGCCGCGAGCTCTTGATTGGCATCACTCAAGCGTTTGACCAAAGCCGTCTGCGTCTCGGCCAGTTCGTTCAGCTCAGCGTTCTTCGCCGCGAGCTCACGATTTCGATCGGCCAACAGCCGACGCGCAGATGCCAGCTCCAAGAACACCAGCACTTTGCCGCGGAGAATGTCTGCATTGACGGGCTTGAAGAGAAAATCTACGGCGCCCGCATCATAGCCGCGCAATGCTTTGTCCTCGGCATGATGCGCGGTCAGGAACACGATCGGAACATGGCGCGTCGACGGATTGAGTCGGATGTGCTCAGCTACCTCAAAGCCGTCCATGTGGGGCATGTGAACGTCTAGCAGTACCACCGCAAACTCCTGGCGGAGTAGTTCGCGCAGCGCTTTGTTGCCCGAGTCCGCACGCACTACTTCGCAGGGCAGATCCTCCAACAGTCCCTCCAACACGATCAAGTTGGCGTCGACGTCGTCGACGATGAGCACCGCTGGCAGTTCTCCCTTCGTGATATCGTTAGTCACCGTAGCTCCGATGCCGAAATATGCGTTCGCTTGGACAGAGCTCATCGTAGGCGCCTCGCTGATGAGTGGGTAACGCTTCATTCGAGCCCAGGCACAAGAACCCGCCCCGATACAGCCCTTTGGCGAACATGCCGAATACGCGTTCGCGCAGCTCTTGGTTGAAGTACATGAGCACGTTGCGACAGATGATCACGTGCATCTCACCTAATGCGTAGTCTGAAACCAGATTGTGCTGAAAGAAGTGTACGTTCCGTCGCAGGCTCTCCACGGCCGCGATGTGGCCATACCCGACACTCCAGTACTGGGCGAAGTCGCTCTTGCCGCCAGCGCACAGGTACTGTTCCGAGGACTTGGGTAAGGTACCCGCGGGGTATACTCCCTCCCGAGCTTGTTCGAGGGCCACGGTGCTGATGTCTGTCGCGTAGATTTGACTTCGGTCGTACAGCCCTTCTTCGGAAAGCAAGATGGCGGTTGAATAGACTTCCTCGCCCGAAGCACAGCCCGCGTGCCAGATCTTCAATTGAGGATAGGTACGAAGAATGGGCAAAACGTTCGAGCGGAATGCCAGATAGAAAGAGGGGTCTCTGAAGAGCTCCGTAAAGCGGACCGTCAGTGAATCTAGCACCGATGTGAACACGTCCACATCCCGCAGCAGGCGGTGCAACAGGTCGCCCAGGTGAAGCGCTCCAACTTTCACTGCCGCCAGCTGGAGGCGTCGGGCAATGGAATCGGCGGAGTAGTTGCGGAAGTCGTAGCCGTAGCGAGACTGGATGGCCTGGAGCACCAGCTCGACCTCGAGTTTATCCGGCTCTTCAAGCGACATGGGGCTTGACCTGCTGCACTCGCGCGCAGATGGTTCTGATCAAGGTGTCTCCGTCCACGGGCTTGGTGAGATAGTCAGTCGCGCCGGCTTGGAGGCAACGGTCGCGCTCCCCTTTCATCGCCTTGGCCGTGAGTGCGACGACTGGTAACTCAGCGTAGCGCTGCATCGAACGCAGCTTGCTCATGGCTTCGTAGCCGTCCATTTCTGGCATCATGATATCCATCAGCACCACGTCGATGTCGTCATGCTGCTCGAGTAGCGCAAGTGCCTCCTTGCCGGTGGCGGCGACGGTGACTTGCGCTCCCTTGGCTTGCAGCAATGCGGAGATCGCGTAGACGGTACGCATGTCGTCCTCGGCCAACAACACCGTCAGACCGTTCAAAGCGTCTGCCGCTGCGCTCGAAACGGGCGGCGACGTACGTGCATCCACCGACTGCTCGGTCACATGCCGAACGAAAAGGCGTACCTCCTCGATGAGCCTTTGGGCAGAGCTTCCGTCCTTCAGGATCACAGCTTCCGAGTAAAGTTCTAGCTGTCGGGCTTCTTCCTTAGTAAGTGCACGCCGCGTGTGAATGACCACACAGGGAGAACACATGGCCTTGTTATGTCGCACAGTTTCGAGCAGCCTCAACCCATCCAATCCCGGCAAACTCAGGTCGAGCACGATGCAGCCGTAGTTGTGCTGTTCCAGTCGCTGCAGCGCCGCGTGAGCCGAGTTCACATGGTCCGTCTCGACGCTTTCGGCGCTCAACATGGCCACGATTGCTGCGCCTTCCTCGTCGTCGGCTTCTGCTACCAGGACCCGTGTCGATTGTGGCGACTTCATTGGCGCCAGGGACTGCACGACGTCTACGAGCTCCTCGTGCGTCGCCGGCTTGACCAAGTAGCCCACGGCACCGAGCGCGAGACCTCGCTGAGCGGCATCGACGCCGGAAACGAAGTGCACGGGTACGTCTTTGGTCGTCGGATCCCGCTTCAAGCGGTCCATCACCGTCCAACCCTCCATATCCGGGAGTTTCACGTCCAGCACGATGCCGGATGGCGGCTGCTTGCGTGCCATGAGTAGGCCCTCTCGGCCGTTAGTCGCGATCACGACTTTGAGGCGCCGGCTGCGGCCGATATGAGCCAGCTGCTCCGCGAGCACGAGGTCGTCCTCGACGATCAGCAGGTACGCTTCATCCGGCGCGAGTTCGTCCCGGTCATCGTCGACCTTCGAGGGAACCGATCGCCGGTGCACGGAGAGAGGCTTACCGGTCGCCATGTCGTTGGCGACTTCCGGCAGCACGCAGCTGAAGGAAGTGCCCACTCCCGGCTTGCTTTCGTAGAACAAGTCCCCGCCCAATAGCCGAGCAGACTCGCGCGCAATGGATAGACCCAGGCCGGTGCCCCCGGCGGCCGTGTCGTTCGACATCTGTTCGAAGGGCGTAAATACGCGTTCTGGGTCATCAGCGTCGATGCCCATGCCCGTGTCGGATACCACCAAAGCGACAGCGCCGGTGCCAGTACGTATGGGTGCAAGGTGAGCGGGAGGGCGTCCGATGCGTAACCGAACCTCGCCCTGTGCGGTGAACTTGATGGCATTGCCAACCAGATTCGAAAGGATACGCTCGACGCGTTGAACGTCCGTGACCCACACCCGTGGCATATCGGCGTCGATGCGACTTGAAAGAGTGAGGCCCTTGGCGCTCGCCATGACTTCGTAGTTCCGATGCACGAAAGCTACGAAGTGGGTGAGTTCTACCGTACGTAGCTCCACGCTTTGCTTGCCGGCTTCGATCTTCGACAAGTCGAGCACCTGGTTTATCAACCCCAACAAATCGTTACCGGCTGCATGGATGATGTCGGCGTACTCGACTTGCTTCGACGTAAGCGTTCGCGGCTCGTTTTCGGAAAGCAGCCGAGACAGCAGCAGCATGCTGTTGAGGGGCGTGCGGAGCTCGTGCGACATGTTCGCGAGAAACTGCGACTTATAGGCGCTCACCTGCGCCAACTCTTCCGCTTGTTCCTCCAACGCTCGCTGCGTCTTCTCGAGCTCCAGGTTTTGCCGATGCAACACGCTGCGCTGCTCGTGAAGTTCTTCGTTGGCGCGCCGTAGTTCTTCTTGCTGAAGCGTCAGCTCCTGATTCGTTTGCCTCAACTCGGCTTCCTGGGTAGACAGCCGTTCTGCCTGTGCTTGGCTCTCTGCCAACAGCTTGCGCAGTGAAGCGGCATGGTTGGCCACCACCAGACCTGCGGCGACAGCGGGCCCGGCCTGCAACAGGAACTCGCGCACGCGCTCGCTACTGGGCGCTAGCAAAGCGAACTCCATGACTCCCACCCGCTGCCCGAAGTGAGCTAGAGGAGCCATCAAAAGGGCGCGCGGACGGCCCTCGAGCAGACCCGAGCGAAACTCCAAATAGCCTGCAGGCGGATCATCGATAACCAGTAAACCTTCCCCACGGAAGGCTTGTCCCAACAAGCCCTCTCCGAGGGCAAATGACTGGGCGGGATTGATGTCAGCTTCCTGGCTCGTCGCGAATCCGGCGCACAGTCGCAAGCTTGCACTGCCGTCGCTCGTGTAGAGCGCGCCGGCAAAAGCATCTATGCGTTTGGCGAGATAAGCCAACGCCCGGGTGCCTACCTCTGCGGGTTCCAAAGCACCGCGCAGTTCGCTCGACAACTCGGCCCGCCCACTGTCGAGCCACGTTTGGCGCTCGCGCCGTTCATCCAGGCGTCGAAGGCTCTGAGCCATCTGGTTGGCTTTGAGCGACACGTCGCCCAGTTCGTCTCGGGTCGTGACAGGGATTTCTTGACTGAAGTCTCCAGTGCCAAAACGAGCGAAGCCATCCGAGAGATGCCTCAAAGTCTGAAGCAGACTCTTGCCCACCCAAAAAGACAGCGAGCAAACCAAAACCAACCCCGTGAACGCGATGCCGAAACGCCATCGATTGGTGTCTTCGTTTTCCTGGCGTACCGACGACAACGCGCGGGCTAGCTCATCTTTTTCGAGCATTGTGGCTTGGGTGATGAGATCTCGCGCCACGACTTGCAGCTCCTGCATGCGAGCCACGTCTTCTACTAAGCGCTCACCCGCTTCCCCTGCGATCATGCGGTGAGAGATGTCGAGCGCCGCTTGATAGTAGTCGGCGATGGCGAAGCGTAAGGAGGCGGCTACGGAAGGCTCGAGCACGGTGGGGGCGGAGGCTATCAATTCGAAGATGCGCGCGCGGTGTTGTGCCGTCTCGCCTAGGGCCGACGGATCCTCCGCTGCCACGGCATCGCGCATGGAGCGGCCCAAGCTTTCGAACTCTCCCTTTAGGTGCGGCCCTAGCTCGAGCTTCGGCACCAGCCGTTGCTCGACATCCGAAAGTTGCCGCGCCTGATGAGACTGGATTACGGCATCCGAGGCCAGAATCCCCAGCAGCGCTAGTAGTGCGGCGCCGACGATCAGCAGTAACTTGAGGCGGAACGTGAGTCGCAGCGGCATCGCAGTAGGATCGCAGTGGGCACCGGTCCCCAGCGTGTGGGCCTCCGAGACGTGGTTTGGCCCTCGACGGGCGCGCGGACGAAGGTCCAGTTAGCCTCATCCCGTCGCTGCTGACTGTCAAGTCAAAGGAGGGACGCATAAAGGACGGTGCGGCTATTGGCGCACATGGTTAGCGGGTGTGTGCGCGAGTGGTAGGCGCCTGGGTCACTGCACGACAACGCCCCGCGCTTACTTGATTTTTGCGTGCAGATCCTCCACAAGAGGCCGTGGCTAGGGGGACGGCGATAGCGGGGTGCGGCGCGGCGCGTGTGACGTTGGCGGCACTGTTCGTCGGCATGTGGTTCGGCACCGCTTGGCTGTCTCCCCGCGCTGCCAAAGGCTCCGACGCGTTGCTTGCCTTGCCCATCGAAACCCACGGCTTCGTGAGTCAAGGCTTCATTCTCAGCTCGCACAACGAATATTTGGCGAAGTCGAAAGGCGGAAGCTTCGAGTATTCAGAGGCGGCGCTCAATTTCACCAATCAAGTAACTCCGTCGCTACGTCTCGGTTTTCAATTGCTGGCGCACGACTTGGGCCCCATTGGCAATCATGCGCCCCAGTTCGATTGGTTCTACATCGACTATCGCATCAAAGATTGGCTGGGGGTGCGCGCCGGACGAATCAAAATGCCGTTTGGTCTGTACAACGAGGTCAACGACGTAGACGTCGCTCGAGTCCCCATTCTCTTGCCGCAGTCCATCTACCAGGCAGACCACCGCGAGTATCTGTTCGCCCAGAACGGTGGCGAGATCTACGGTGACGTGCCGCTCGGTGACGCCGGGGCGCTGGAGTATCGCCTGTATGGCGGCGGCCTCTCCCCGGACCTACCGGGAGGCTCAAAGCCGTTTGTGACCGTTTCGGATGTCACCTTCCCCTACGTGTACGGAGCCCGTGCTTTGTGGTCGACGCCCTTGGAAGGTCTGGTGGCTGGGATCAGCGGCCAAGTGCTGCGATTGGACAGCGAGGTGAGCCTGGACCCCGCGTTCCTTGCCGTGTTGCAGGCAGTGATGCTGGTGGGTCCTGACGTCCCGAGCTCCTTTACCACCCGCTTCAAGATTTCACGCTGGATAGCGTCGCTTCAATACGCCGCGTACGACTGGGATCTGTCGGCGGAGTACAGCCGCTGGACCGGCGAGTTCGACAGCCCAGCGCCGCTCATCTTTCCCGAGCACACCGTAAACGAGAGATACTACGTCATGGGGTCCCGGCGACTGAGTCCATGGTTCAGTCTCGGCATGTACTACTCGGGATACTTCGTCAATGTCGAGGATCGAACCGGTCACGCGCAGTATCAGCACGACGTGGCGTTGACCACCCGTTACGACCTGACGGAGAACTGGCTCTTCAAGTTGGAATGGCACCTCATGCGCGGCACCGCTGCGCTCGACAATCCGGCGCTCAACGATGGCCAACCTCAGCAAGCGCTGGAACCATTCTGGGGCGCATTCTTCGCGAAAACCACGGCGTTCTTTTAGAGCGGGTATAGGGCGACGTCGCAAACAGACTTGGACTGAGGATGCAGAAGATTGGTCAAAACTCGACAGCACTATGGCCCGCGTTGGCGGCTGTGCTCGTCGTTTGTATGGCCGTATTTGCGGGCTTGCCTGAGCAGCGTGCGTGGGCCCAGAATCACAGCGACGCGTTCTACGTGGTGGTCAACCCGGAGAATCCACACTCCAGCGCGGAACGTCGATTTCTCGCCGATGCATTCTTGAAGAAGCGAACGACCTGGCCAGATGGGGCGTCGATTCACCCGATCGATCAGCGCATCGATGCTCCTGCGCGCGCCGAGTTTTCGAAGCGCGTTCTGCGCCGTTCCGTGTCAGCCGTGAAGAAGTACTGGCAGCAGCGGATATTCTCCGGGCGGGGAGTGCCTCCGCCGGAAGTGGACTCGGACGACGCAGTCATTCACCACGTGCTGAGGCACGTAGGTGCAATTGGCTACGTATCTGTCCACGCGGATACGATAGGCGTGAAGGTGATCGAGGTGCGAGAATGAACGCCGCCGAGCCGACTCGTGCCGACTCGTGCCGAGCGCCGAAAATGTTGAAGTGATGTCAGCACGGCCACCGTCTCGAATCGAGACGTGGAATCGGTTTGGAACGCCTCGCGGTCGCGTCAAGAGACAAACCTCGGAAGTGCGCTAGCTTGCTCGTCGAGGGCCGGCGTTCACGGTCCTCGCTGTAACGCGTACCACCGTGAGGGCTCTAAATTGACATCCGTACTCGAGCGACAGACGCGATACTTCCTACCGCGTGCCAGTGCATTGGTCATGGTGTCAGCGGTGGCCGGCCTGGTTGCGGCATGTGCCGGCAGTGTTGAACAGGGCAGTGTCGGAAGCGGTAGTGAAAACGGTAGTGCCACGGACGATGACGTCGACGTGCCGGCTTCGTCAGGCAGTGATAGCCCCTCGGACACGCAGTCCGGCCCGAAGGAAGCAAACGAGCCGCAGCCCAGCGGGCTACCTGGATCCGAGAACGCGGCGTGCGACATACCTAGCCCTGGCAGGGCGCCTTTGCGTAGGCTCAGTAACGCGGAATATGTGAACACGGTCACAGACCTGTTCGAGTTCGTCGACGGAATTGAAGCTTTGGTGCGTGAGGAAGTCGCCGACTTTCCGGTCGAGCCGGAGTCGTTAGGTTTTCGCAATAGCGCTAAACTGTTAACGGTGCAGTCGTTGACAGCGCAAAAGTACTTGGATGCGGCCGAGCGTGTGGCCGCCACAGCCGCTCTCAGTGAACAGGGATTCGGCTGCGCGTCTGCCGGCGATGCCGACGACTCATGCGTTCGCGGATTCGTCGCCGACTGGGGTCAGCGCGTGTATCGCAGAGCTTTGGCGGAAAGTGAGCTTGATGCTTTCGTAGCCGTGTTCGAGCAGGGACAACAAGAGCAAGGGCCCGGCGGGGGAGTGGAATGGGTGCTGTTCACCCTCCTGCAGTCGCCACAGTTTCTTTACCGTGTGGAGCACGGAGCAGGCGGTATCGAGACTGGCGCCGCACGTCTTTCATCCAACGAAATGGCCACTCGCTTGGCTTACTTGTTTTGGCAGTCAACGCCAGACCAAGCCCTGTTGAGCGAGGCGGAGCAGATGGACCTCGAGGCTCCCGAACAAGTCGAGACTCTGGCACGGACGATGCTGAAGGATCCCCGTTCCGAACGTCTCTTTCAGTACTTCGTGGAATGGCTCGACCTCGACCGCTTGCAGGAGTTCGAGCGGGATCCCGCTGTGTTTGGAGAACTGCCCAGCGAGCTGCCTGTATGGCTCGAGCAGGAGACTCGCGCATTCGTCACGAACCTGCTCGCGCAACCTGACGGGAGCTTCGAGGAGTTACTCACCGCGCCGTACACCTACGCCAATGCTGGCCTAGCCGAACACTACGGATTGATCGAACCCCAGGGGGCGGGCTTCGTACGGGTAGATGCGCCGGAACGGTCGGGGGTGTTGACTCAGGCCGCTCTGTTCGCGCACGACAAGCCATACCGCACGTCCATCGTTGGGCGTGGCTTGAAAGTCCGCACCGATCTGCTCTGCCAGAATGTGCCTTCGCCTCCCGACGATGTTCCCCTCGACTTAGGTTCGACGGCAGGGGCGCAATCCCAACGGGAGCGCCTGGAGCAGCATCGAGCAGACCAGGCGTGTGCGAGCTGTCACGTGCTTTTGGACCCGATTGGAATTGCCTTAGAACAGTTCGACGCCGTGGGCAGGTTGCGCGAACACGACGAGAACGGACAACCCCTGGATACATCTGGTGAACTGACGGCGACGCTCGACGCCGACGGACCCATCGCCAGTGCTAGACAGCTCGGAGCTCAGTTGGCACAGAGTAAACAAGCTCGCGACTGCTACGTCACTCAAACCTTCCGCTTCTTCTTTGGAAGGGATGCAGAGCCTGCCGACAGCTGCTCCATCCTTCGCATGCAGCAGGCCTTCGAGGACAGCAATCACAGCCTGTCGGAGCTCTTGATTGCTGTTACTCAAACGGACGCCTTTCGGTACCTCAACGTATCGCCCGAGGAACAACCATGAAACGAATTTCGAGACGGGCGCTCTTGTGCGGAGCAGGTGGCATCGGGCTGGCACTACCGATGCTAGAGCTCATGCGTCCACGGGTACTCAGAGCTCAGACCGTTGCTCCCCGCCGCATCATGTTTGTGTTCCAAGCAAATGGGGATCACACCGCCGCGCGCTTCGCCGGTGGGGCCGACACCAACTTCGAGCTGGGTGACTTCTTGCGGCCCCTCGAGCCCTACAAGAGCGAACTATTGTTTCTCAATCGCTTGCATCGTCGCTTTCACGAGCTGCCACAAGGTGAACGGGCTGACAATCACCAACAAGGCGGAAGCTCGCTAGCGCCCTGGGCTAGCGGCGCTGGTTCGTTTCCCATCGGGGGAACGGAGGATCAGACCATCGGCTACGTGCAAGGACCAAGTGCGGACTACGCGATAGGTGATCGGGTACTCGAGCAAGACCCAACCGTTGCTCACCGCCATCTCGTGTATCGAGTCGGCAGTCGCGGCAACAACATATGGAACCTGCACTCTCACGCCGGACCGGTCGGTGAGCAGAACCCGGTTGCCCCGGAAACCGACCCCTACGCCGCCTATGCGCGTCTGTTCGCTTCTTTCGATCAAGATCCGGCTGCCGACGCCGCGCATCGCGTTCGCGTGGCCAAGCGAGGCTCGGCGTTGGACCTGGTTTCTCAGGAACTGGTCGCCCTGGAAGCACGCTTGGGCCCCGAAGACCGAAGCAAATTGCAGCAACATGCCGAAGCACTGCGGGATATCGAGCGCAATCTCAGCGCAACTCTGACGAGCCAAAACGCGGCGTGCGCAGCGGTCGACTTGGGTGAGGCCCTCGATCCATACAGCGACGACCACCATGCACAGATCGGCGAGATATTCTTCAAGATCTCGACGTTGGCGTTGGCGTGCGATCAGACGCGATGCATCAACTTCAACTGGAGTGGGAATACGAGCAACCGTGTCTACCGCAACCTCGGACTGGCTACCGGTCACCATGACATATCTCATGAGAGCGGCGAGGATGCGCTGGCAATGGTGCGTCAAATTCACGCCCACCTTTGGACCCAGAACACCAAGCTCTACGATTTGCTAAAAAACACCCCGGACGGTGAGGGGACGCTATGGGACCACACGCTCATCGTTCATTGGAACGAGCTTGGGCAAGGCGACTCCCACTCGATCAACGATGCATTGGTCGTTCTTGCGGGAGGCGCGCACCAGTACTTCGACCAGGGTAGACTCGTCGACTATCAAAACCAGACGTCCTTCAGTGACATGCTCGTGACGTGTTTCCACTACATGGGATTCGACGATGTGACGACGTTCGGTGACGAGCGCTTGCGCTTGAAGGGTGAGTTGACCGGCGTGACCTAACGCTTAGGGAGATGCCCCTGGATGTGGACTCGGATCGGCGTGTTGGCTGACGGAGGTACCCAGCCTCGAGGCGATGGCAACCACCAAAGCGTCCTCGAGCAAACCCGCCGTGGCGTTGGACAGGCCCCAATGTTTGCTCGCCAGGCGCCGTGCATGGTAGGTGGCATAGGTAGCGCCCAGCGCAGCGCTCGCTCCTAGCGAAGCCAAGAGCATGAAGCCAAGCATCTTGGACTCTTTGGGTGGGGTACAGGCCGCGCGTTCGAGCGGACTCATCGGTGCTGCGCTCAAAGCGCCCAACAGTGCACCGTTCAGAGCTCGACCCAACAAAGCTGGAGGGCTCGTGCGCGCAGGCATGAACGAGGCCTTGTCTGCCGCTAGCTCCAAAGCCGCCATGGTTTGCACCGCTCCTTTCATGGTCGGCGACGACAGGTGGTGCTGCAGGCGGCTGGCGTGAGACGTCGGCTTGACGCGTTGGCTCAGTAGCGCGAGGGGCAGCATCGAGCGCGCCCCACACAGGGCGCCCCACGCCAGCGCTAACAGTGACGGGTGAAGGTTGCGGTTCAAAGGCATCGGTTCTCGCTTTCTCGCCTCTCACGGTTGAGGCTCTACCGTCGTTTCTTGGGCCACATCCGGCCGCGGCTGAGCGCCTGCCAAGCTTTGGACGGGAGCCAACTGGAGCGCGGCGGCTTCCACCAAAATCCGGTGCCTGGGCGGCAATTCCGGCAGCGGCCCTGAACTCAACAGGCGGCGCATGCGCAGGTAAGCCAGACGGTGCCAGGCGCGCTGATAGCGTCGTCCTACCACCGAGAAACCGACTCGGCTCCACCAATTGGGGAACTCACCAGCGCGCCAGCTCGCTTGGATGCGTAACCGTACGCTTCCATCACCATGCTGCTTCGAGACCAAGAACCACTCTGACCCGGTCTCTATGTGTCCGGGCAAGGTTTCGTACCGGTAGCCATAGATGGTCGTCCCGTTTTTCGTCCCCTCGTGCAGTCCCGTGACCAGCACCCCTGCGAGATAACGCAATCCAAGCGCCTTGAGCTCCAGCAGGAGGGGGCGACCTAGCAGTGGCCGTGCCGGATCGAAGTGGCCGACCACGATCCGCGGATCCGAAAACTCGAAACCCGCAACTAATCTACAGGCTTGTTGGTAGACCCCTCCGGATACCGGAGGCCCGGGCGCTTCCTGGGCCACCACGGCCTCGGAGTAGTAGTTGGCAAATCCCTGCTCGGGTCCTGTGACTTTGGGCACTTTCGGACGCAAGCCCTCGAGCGCCTGTAGCTGTGAGACCAGCTCCGTGTTGGTGAACCCTCTACCAAACCGCCACGGCGTGCGCCTTTGCATCTCACCCATCACCATCCCCGGTAGCGTGAAAGGTCGGAGAGCATTGCACGTCTTCGCTTTCGGCTTCGAGGGGAATGACGTGCGTTTCCGCATGGATGAAGCCGATGGCTCCCGAACCGTACGTGAGTGCCACCGATGCGATGAAATCGGTCCACGTGTTGGTCTGCATTGCCTCGCCGGCTGCCAGAAACCCGGCATACATGGCCGAAGAACCCGAGCGCGCACGGCTGCGAATGTGGAAAATCACGTCGCCGCAAGGATTGCGATAAGCGCCGAAGGTGATGCGTCCCGCCTCCGGATGACCGCGCAACGTGGCCAGCGTCAAGCTTTGCGGCGCTACATGAACGACTCTGACCGCGCACTTGCCGACCATCGCGATGTCAACGTCCAACTCGTCACCCTGTGTCAGAGGTGCAGTCGAATCTTTGCGGCGCCGAAAAGCCGCCAGCTCCGACGGGGCGAACTCGCAGAAGCGCGTGCGTATTCTTTCGATGAGCTCAGAGGGGCTGCATGTGCAGTGCTCAACTGCAGCCCAATAATCGCGTTGGAGGTAGCGGCCGGCTCCAGCTTGGGCGGGGAGGAGGTCGTACAGGAGGGATGAAGATGCGGGCTGATGTGACATAGCAAAGCGGTGTGCAAGCGCCGGCGTGACTCGCTGGTTGCACGAGGTGCGGCAATGCAAGACTGAGGCCGAAGTGGCCGCGCGGCTCATGCTCACCGCCTCCCGATCGGCAGTCGGCATCGAAATTGCTCCTGCTCCCGAACATGGATCCTACGGCCACTGTCAATCCCGCTAGCGCGGATTCCCTCGAGAACTATCAGGAGGTGCCGGTCAAGCGTGTGGAGCACGCAGAAAACAGCCTGACGCGCCTCTTGGAGCAGCAAGCCGCAAAAGTACCGTCCGATTACTTCCTGGCCGCCGCATTGTGCGCCATGACGACCTCACTGGTGTGTGACGTAGCCGGTCGACCGCGGCTGAGCCGGTTCATCGGCATGTGGCCTACGCCTCTGCTGGTGATGGGCGTGTACAACAAGATGGTGAAGGTGTTGGGCCCGCGGTGAGTCCCGCTCCCGGATCGGCTGCTGCGGGCACGGCGAATATTGTGGTAGGTCAAGAACGCGGCGAGTAAACAGCTGCGTAGTGAAGCACGGACTGTTCCGACACTCGTTCATGCACAAGGTCGCGACTTGGGCCCCCAGTGTCCTCGTCGTGGCCATGAGCGGCACCATTGCGCTGGGGTTTGCTTCGCTCGAACGACCCGCGCCCGTCTTCGACGACGCACTCTTTTTTCGTCGCGTGGCCAACAATCTGCTCCACGTGCGTTTCGCGGGTTGGAACGAAGAAGATGGGCCGGTATTCGTGAACACGAGCCAGTTGTTCCAAGTCATTACGACGGGGATCTTGGCTTTGACGGACACGTTCTACAATCTAGCGCTGCTGCTATGGAACGCGGCATGTCTCATCTTCGTCTACTTCTTGCTGGGCCGCGGCTTGCGGCTTTCCTCTCACGAACGCCTACTGCTTGCTCTCTGGCTAGGGTTCCCCTCGGTGCTCCTGACGATCGTCAGCGGTATGGAGACGGCGACAGTTCTGGCGCTCATGAGTGTCGTTGCCGGGTTGTGGGTTGGCACGTGGTTGAAACCAAGGGGTAAACCCGCCTTGCCTCTGATGGGCTTGCACCTGGCCGTACAGCTGGCGGTCTTTTTGGCGCGGCCTGATGCCATTCTGATGTCATTCGCGGGGTCGACCTGGCTTCTGGTGCGGCGAGATTGGCGTTCAGGCGCGGCCTTCGTCGTGGCAACGCTTGCGGCTCTGGGCTTGATCTTGATGACTTGTAACGCTTACTACGGAACGCCATTACCTCTGGCCACTTACCTCAAGCTCGTTGACAACACGATCTACGACGCTGACTACGTAGCACTAGGGGATGCGGACGAGGCGCGCAACCGCCGCCAGGTAGCGCTGATCTTTGCGGCCGTTTTTCCGTTTGCGTGCGTACGGAGAGACCAACTCAATGCGTTGCTGGTACTGCTGCCGTTGCTGTTTTGGGCCTTTCATGCGTCCTCCACGATAGAGATCATGGGCTATCACGCCCGCTATTACGCACCGGGCCTGCCACTGCTATATGCGGCAGGTTTGCGAGGCTTTGCAGCGTTGCCTGGCAATCCTCGACGCAGATGGACGTGGACCTACAGCACCTGGCTCGTGGCTGCGTTTACTTGGTGGTACCAACAGGATCTGTTGGAGAACACCAGCGGCTACGTCCATTCGAGGGTGCCCTGGCAGCTGTACGTGCCAGCCCTGCTCGCACCGCTGTTGGCGTTGGAGATTCGGCGCTTGTCCACGACGGCGCAACGAGCTGCCGCCGCAGGCGTAGTCGTGACCGCTGCGGCCCTGCTGATCCCGACCTCCTTTCCGCTGCGCTCTTACCGCCCGGCCGACGATCTCGAGCTGTACACTCTCGACGCTACACACACGGCAGCCTTCGTGGGATTGCTTCAAGTGAAGCAATGTCTTCCCGCTGACGTCACGCTCACGCACAGCGAACTTGGACTGCCCGGGGTGTTACTGCCGAAAGCTCGGATCATCGACTTTACGGGACTGGCAAACCCCCAGGTCGTCAAGAACGAGTTCAATTTCGAGCAGACGTGTTTGAAGGACGCACCAGAGGCGATCTTTAGGCCGCACCGCACCCATGCTCGCCTGAACGCACAACTCGACGAGAGCCCATGCCTGAAGGCCAACTATGTGAAGGTGCCTGAGAAGCGGTACACGAGCAGCCCCTTGTACATCCGCTCAGACTTGTGGCCGACGTTCATGCTCTGTAGCGCTGACGACTTCGCAGCGGTGGGTAGCTAGCGGCTGCCCGAGCGGTGCAGGCCCAGAACGCCCGCGATGTCCCAAGCACTCAGTCCAAACTGCGCTTGAGGACGGTGCCGTCGGTAGCGATCTCGATTTCGTGCTTCTGTCCTTCCAAGCGGTATTCGACTTCGTAGACCGTCGTCCCATCGCGGGCCACGTCGAGCTCGATCTCCTCGACGACTCCACCTGCCGTCTCGCGGTCGATCGTGGCTCGCACGGCTGCCGGTACGCTTTCGATCGGCACGTCTTTGCCCGCCAGAGCCGGTGACGTAAGCAGGGCCAGGGAGAGCAGGATTTGGAACTTCGAACCTAAGCGTCGGTGATTCATGTTGACTCCTCTTTCGGTTTTCGTTTGGCGAACCTTCGGCCATTGTGGTTCGCCCCTCGCGTTCGTCAAACGGGGACCTAAACGGCGCCTAAACCATC
>CAZNZA010000013.1:5903-40980 GCA_964577325.1 uncultured Polyangiaceae bacterium | reverse complement strand
TCGTGTCGACGATGCAGGAGCTTGCGATTGCGCCCGATCCGAACGAGACGAAGGACGAGATCATGGAAGCCGTCGATCGTATGGAGGCGGAACTTCATCGCTTGAGGGCCGCGTTGCTCGGTGCTGAGCGACCTGACGGAGACATCTGAGCTGCAACACTCCTGCGTCAAGGCTCTTGGTAACCGGCGGCAGTGAGTTGCGTTCGCAACTGTGATGGCCGTTCGTCGGCGTAGCGGCGCAGATCCTCGATATTCCTACGCCACTGCTCGATGCTGTAGCTGCGGCGGTCGCCATCTTGTTGCATGACGGGCTCGAGGCGCTCGACCCAGGTGTCGATGACTGAGTGCCAGTCGATTTCCTCGAATTGCCGCACGGCCTTCCATAACGCAGCCGCGTAACGCTCGCGACACGTACTGCCGCCTTCATCCTCGCCCGTCGCCTCGAGACAAAGACGAGCCAGGTCTGCCCGAGTGTCGAACGCCGAGGGATCGCGGGGTCCGCCCCCGAAGCCCCCGCCATTGCCTCGTCCAAACCAATTCGTACCAGCGCCCCACGTTTGGTCGACGCCCCACGGGATGATGGTCCAGAGGCTCGTCTTTGGCTCACGGTAGATGCGGAAGTTGTTCTGGAACCCGATGTAATTATCCCAGTCGTACAAGACGACGGACGCAGCCCAGTACGCGAGAAAGCGATCCCAGTCGACGAGCTGGGTAACGGCGGGATAATACGCCGCCTGCGCCTGGATCGCCTGCAGAGATGCAGCCAACTCGCGCCCAAACCGCCAGCCATCGTCAGCCGCAGTCCTGGCCGCGTTGAATTGGAGGTCATCCTCAGGAGCCGGGGGATCGGAACAGGCGTCTAGATCGAACTCTTGCTCCCAGCACGTGCCATCTCGAAACTCGCCAGCGCCGGACAAGAAGTCGCATCCGTACGACCCTTCGTACATGGCGCCCTTGCCGGCGCGGGTGTCGAACCACCGCTTCAAGAATGCACGGTCTACCGTCTCTATCAGTTGATAGACCCCATAGTACTCGTCGTTGACGTAAACCTGCGCCGCCGCAGTGCGGGGCGCAGGCACGCCCGAGCGAGCGTAAAAGTAGAAACTCAAGTGTTCCCGCAAGGCGCTGCTATCTTGCACGCCATTGTTCAAGGTCAAAGACTTGCGATCCAAATAGCGGCGTTCGTCAGCGCAACGGCTGTCCGTCGGATCGGCATCCCAGTCGAGTTTGACTTTGAAAGACGACTTTTGATCGAGCGTGCGGGAACTGCCGCATCCGCCCTTGGTTCTTATACCTACCTCGGCGAAGGTAGCGCCGTCGACGGTTATGTCGCCCGCGTAGTAGTCCCGCTCTTGTGCCACACAGCCGTCAGCTTCGGCCTGGGCGTTGATCGAACTCCAGCTGCTCGGCGGACCGTTGTCGCGGGGTATGGTCAAGCGATACTCGCGGACCTGGTCCGGAGCGAACAACGCATCGCTCGCGTCGCGCACGGCAAAGGGAGGATCGCCTTCGTTACGACTCGCGTCCTCCTGACCGCATGCCACGCCGTAAATGCACATGAGACCGACGCCTGACCAGCGTACTAGGCTCGGTGACGTGACCTGGTACAGCGTCATCAATCTTCACCTGCACCGCAAGCCATGAACTCCATCGTCGTCGACAGCAGCAGGTTCGACTGCTCGACGTGGCGTTCCGCAAAGAACAGATGAAACTCGTAGATCCCGCCGCTTTCGATATCCAAGCTTTCGGCCATGTCGTCCATGTCTACGGCCACCTCTTCAGGCAGATGAATACCGCCCAAGTCGATGACTAGCCGCCGGTTTACGAAGACCCATATGTCGTCGTCACCGCGCACCCGGAGCCGATCACCGGTGGTGTATCGAACATGCGCCGTTGCTTCGAACGTGAAATGGTAGTTGTGGGCGCCCGCGTCAGGGCTCGAGACGTCGATAGGGAAAAAGCCGCGCGGTTCGGAGAAGAAACCCGGAGGACTCGATTCCGGTGGATCATCGCTGTCGTAGACGCGTCGGAAGCGGCCATCGCGCAGCAGCAAGTCGAACGAGTGCTCAGTGTTGACTCCGTCGACGGTGGTAAACCATTGTCGAAAGCTCTCTTCGCTCGCCACCGTCGTTCCCTCGCGCCGAGGTGCGTCGGCGAGCAGGGGTTTGCCTGCGGCGCTGAGCTGGACTTCGACCAGGCCAGGCTCGGCCTCGCACACCACATCGTCACGCCCGCAGGGTTCCATGTCGACATGGGTGTCGTCGAAGTCGCGCACGATGCCGGGCAACACCAGTGTGGGTTCACAGCTGAGTGGCGGAAACCCACTTTGAGCGTCAGTCGGTGAAGCGGCATCGAGAGCGTCCGAATCGTCATCCGAAGCATCAGGGGCTGAGGTGACGGAAGCGTCGTCAGTACCCACGTCGCGGCCCGCATCCGACGGCGGGTGCGTTGCCTCTGCGCCTGCCTCTGCTCCGTCGATGCCCGCCTCGGTGCCACCGTCGTTCCCAGCATCCCCGGTGCCTTCACCTGGATATGGCCACCCGGGGTCGGTCGCCGAGGTCGTCTCACTTGCGCCTGAAGTTCCACTCGTCGTGGCCCCGGAAGTTGGAGCCGAGCTGCTGCCGGCGTCCGGCATCGGCTGGGGGGAGGGCGCCAGGGACGCATCGTCAACGCCCGCGCCAGCGTCGACGCGAGCGGCGGGTGTTGCGTCGGTGTCGTCGAATGAGCCGTCGACCGTCGACCCCGCTTCCGCGGCGACACCACTTGCGTCGGCGCTCGGCGTCGTCTCACTATCGCCGATTGCCGGCTGTGGATTTACCGACGTGGTATCGCGCGGTCCGGGGCCTGGAGTCGTGGGATCGGCGGGAAACCCGGCATCAGGTGGCGTGAGCGGATCCGATGACTCGAAACGTCGAGCCTCGCAGCCCCCCAAACTCACGACGGAAAGGGCGGTGAATAGCGCGATGGGGAGGAACCCTTGCCGAAGGCTCGAGCGATGGGATGGACAAGACATGATGGGTTGACGCAGGTGCAACGAAACGTTCAGCGTACTTCACTCGACGAAGCGCGCAAAGCTCTGCACTCAGCTCTGCACGGATTCAGTGGTGAGCCCGAGTGCAAGCTTGGTTGACTCGCCGCTTCCGCGCCCGGACTCGATCGATCGGCTTGAAAGGACGCGCTATCTTTCGTCTCGCGTGAAACGCCCCGCAGACTGGCCGCAGACGACCCGTTCACACCCCCGTTCACCCCTCCGGTTGACCGCGCTTCGGCTCGTCGCGCCGAGTCGTGGGTGCCGGTGCGCGATGGGTGCCGAGGTAGGTCAGGCGCCGGTACTGATCGGTGGCGGTGCCGTCCACACGCTGTGGTTGGCGGAACGCGGCGCAGCGAAACAATACCCTTGAAACCGGTTGCAGCCGAGCGCTCTCAGCACCCGTGCTTGCTCGGGCGTCTGAAGGCGCGTCGCTCCGACCCAAGTCCCCATGGATTGGCATAAATGAACGATCGCCTGGAGGTATTTCCTTGCCCGTGCTTCCTCCAGAGCCCGCTGCTGGATGTACGGAGACAGCTTCACGCCTTGGCACGGCAGGACTCGCAGCCAGGTCAAGGTGTGCTCGGCGAAGTGGTCCAACACCAGAGGATAGCCGCTGTCGGCAAGGTGCCGCAATCGTTCTTCGATGCCTGACGGCAAGGCTTGAGCTGGGCCTAGATCTAGTTCCAGTTCGAGGTCGTCTGGTTGTAAATCGGAGGCGTCTATGGCGGCTTTTAGCATCGGCTCGAAGCGAGCATCCGTCAGCTGACTGGTCGAGACATTCAACGCCACTCGCGAACACGCGGCTCCACGAGCGCGCCAGCGGCGCAAGGTGTCACAGGCGGTGTCAATGACATACGCCGACACGTCGGTGAGGGAGTTGCGCCGAAGCAGTTCGGGCACCAGCGTTTGGGCGCGCAGCACACTGCCATCCGCTAGTCGCGAACGCAGCAAAGCTTCGGCGGAAACTACGTTCCCCCGCTCATCGAACTGTGGTTGATACACCAGGTGGTACAGTTCGGAAAGGATTTCCGCGTCGGGGGAGTGTATACCCGACGCGGTTAGAGCATGCACGGCGGAGCACTCTCCCAAGCCATTGCCGCCCGCGCGCTTAGCTGCATACATGGCGCGATCGGCCGCATCGAGCAGGGCAAACGGATCGGCCTTTGTCGGAGGACATATCGCGATGCCTAAGGAGGCCGTGGTGGTCAGCGAGATCCCTTCGGCCGCGACTGGGATCCGGATCTCGCTCAGGATGCGTTCGGCGACGGCACTTACTTCTGCCTCGCCAGCGACTTCTGGCAGCAGCACTGCAAATTCGTCACCACCGATGCGGCCGACCAAGTCCGTCTCACGGACGACGCCTTCCATTCGGCGACTTACTTCTTTCAGCAACGCGTCACCCACTGCGTGTCCATAGGTGTCGTTGACCGGCTTGAAGTGATCGAGGTCCACCACGATGGCGGCCAGTGTGCGGTGCTCCCTGAGGGCCCGTCGCATGGCTAGGGAGAGACGGCTTTCGAAGTGACGACGGTTGGCCAAACCAGTGAGGGGGTCGTGGTGGGCCGACGACACGAGGTGGGCCTGAGTCCGCTTGCGCGCTTGCGCGTAACGCAACGCCTGGCCGATCTGCGTGCCGGAAACCTGGCCTTTGACCAGAAAATCTTGGGCGCCCGAGCGTACCGACTGCAGCGCTAGGGCCTCGCTATCGGAGCCGCTCAACACCACGAGGGGGAGCTCAGGAGCCGCGGCGAGAAGCTGTTCGACGATCTCCATACCAGTGGCATCGGTCACGCGCAGATCGACGCATGCGGTGTCGAACTTTCGCCCGCGGACTTGCTCGAGAGCCGAGCGGAGGCTGGAAACCGTGCAAATCTCGAAAGCGCCCGGGTAGGCGCATTCCAGCAGACTTTGGAAAAGCTGAACGTCGAGAGGATCGTCTTCGACCAAGAGAATGCACAGCTTGCCGTCGACGTACCCACGCCGCGACCTGGCTTCCGTGCTTCGGGCACGGCCGGCTGCGGTTCGCGGATGATGCACCGACTCCGCGCTCGTTTCTGGTCCAGCCTGTCGCATTGCCCCCTGACGCCAACGGTCATATGGGTGTGAACCTTGAGGGGTAAAAGTGATGCATGGAGACTATCCAGCGTGGCTAGAAAGGATTACGCGGCAGATTCAGTGCCAGCACAAATCATTCACACACTAACTCCAAAGCTGCGTGATGTGGGAATGTAGTAGGTTAAGGTGAACAAATGGCTTGGCTCAGCTCTTCCAGTCGCGCGGTGGCGTCTTGCCTGCCGAGTTCGACGAGCCGTGTGGTGTAGTGGCGGTCGAAAGTCACCGTAGCGAGCAGATCGGATCCCTGTCCTGCTTTGCTACCCCAGCCGCGCGTGAGGTAGCGCAGGCTGCGGGGCAAGTCAGCCTCATGGGCGGCAGCCATTCCGCCTAAATCCGCGGTAGGTCTCAGCACCACACATTCAACGGGGCGCAGGCCCTGTTCCGCGCTGGAAGCACCGGAGCGCAGCAGGCTGGTGATGCGGTTGAGGTTCTGTACGTCGTAGCTTATCTGGTCGAACAGCATGGCGTTCAACATCAGGCCCACGACTTGAGCCGGTGAGGGATATGGCGCATCGACGCCGGGCACTTCGAGTTGCCTGGGCTGCGCGGAGGTGGCTATCACGATGATGCGATCGGCTCCCAGATGTAGGGCGGGAGATAACGGCGCCGTTTGGCGTAAGCTGCCGTCGCCGTGCCAAGCGTTGCCGAGCTTGACTGCGGGAAAGAGCACGGGCAACGCCGCTGACGCCATCACGTGACCGACGTTGAGGCGAGCTTGACGCCCCTCGCCGTAGGGCCGTTGCCAGCCAAATGCTGCCGCGTCATCCCGCTGTTGGGCGAAGGTGATGGCGCGCGCGGTCGCGTAATTGGTCGTCGTGATGGCGAGGGCATCGAGGGTGCCGAGAGCCAGGTTTTGAGCCAATCCGGACAACTCGTTGTCACCGTGTCCCAGGTACGAGCGCAGCAATTCCGCCAGCGGCGCCGTGTCCAATAGGGCTCGGGGAGAAGGAAGGGGAAAAGTGCCTCCCGAAAGCAGCTGACCTCCCCAACGGGCCACATTGCCAAGCAAACTCGTAGGGGAAGTGCGCAGCACCCGAGGCGTCTCTAGGTGAGACCAAAGCGACGCCAGCTCAGAGGCGGCTTGATTCATCCCATGGCGGTGGTTAGCGAGATAGGCCGCGTTGATGGCTCCTGCCGACACGCCCGTGAGAATACGTACCCGAGACAGGAGCCCCGCTTCGCCCAACCGCGCCAATACACCCGCTTGAAAAGCGGCCCGAGCCCCACCTCCGGGCAACACCAAAGCAATGCGGGGTGGATTTGGTAACGGTACAGTCCCGGACGGCGCCGCGGATTCCAGGGGAAACGGTGATAGCATGAGCCGGTAACACGCTAGCGAGCAGACATCCGCGTCGTCACGCGACGAGCTCGCTGATGATGCCTTGCCCCCGGGCGAACTCCGGGTCGCCGAACTCTTCGCGTTCGATTCCCATGGCGTTCAGGAACGTGACCAACAAGCGATTGTGGGAGATCCCGATACGACTGAAGTCGTAGAGGTCCCCGCCGTTCGTGAGATCGATGTGCTGCCCTTGCTTGAGGTAACCCGCGCCGCTGCCCGCAATTATCCAGGGCAAGTTGGCGAAGTGGTGATCGCGTCCGTCTGACAGCTCGTTGGCCCACACGATGACGCTGTTGTCGAGGACGGTACCGTCGCCCTCCGTGTAGCTTTGGAGGCGATCGAGCAATTTGGCGAAACGCGTCGCATGCCAGCGGTCGATGGCGTGCAGATGATCCTGCCAGTTCGCAGGTTGGTTCTGGCACTTCTCGCGCTCGTCGCCGGGAAAGCAGTCATCATGGAAGGAACCATGGCTCAGCTTGTGGTGGTTGACCTCGTGGTCCAGACCATCCCACTTGAAGATCGGACCTCCCGCACCGTTGCCCCACTGTATGGTGGCGACGTTGGTGTGATTGCAAGCCAGTGCCAGGGCGAGAACCTCAATCGAGAGGTCCCCCATTTGCTTGTAGTTGAGTTCATCGTTGACGGCCCTGGCATCGATGGCCATCAACTCCTGTTCCGTGGCTTGGGCCAGGCTGCATCCCAGGGCACCCACGCTAGGCGTCGTCATGGCGACCTCGAGCTCTCTGATGGTGGTAAAGTGCTGGTCGAGCTTGGCGCGATCTGCCTGACCTAAATCAACGGCATTGAGTGATTCGAACTCCTGCCGCACGACGTCCAGAACACTCTGCTGGCGCTCCACGATGCGTGAAGCCGCGTCCGTGGCTGGGGGGCTGGCATCGGCTCCCATGCCCATGAAATCGCGATAGGCCAGCCAAGGGTTGTTCTCACCAGTAACCGGTTCATTGGCACCTCGGTACGAGATGTGGGCCATCACCCCGCTTCCCCGGCGCCCCACGAAAAGCGTGAGTGGGTTCGGGTTTGTGGGATTCAATTCTTGAGCGATGACTTGATCCACGCTTACCCCTTGAGCGTACGCATCGCTACTACTGCTGAGGTTCTGGGCGGTGAGCTTACACCCCATGCCCTTCATGTGGTCGTCGCCATTGCCTTCTCGTCCGAAGCCGATGGGAACTTGGTACGTGCCGCGAGGAACGAGCAGCGAATTGACGTGGGCGGTGAGGGGTTCGAGGGCGGTGCCCGTCAGATTCGCTTCCGAGATCGCTCCGAAACCGCCAGTGGGAAAGAACCGCTCCATGTTGACGCCGTTGCACGTGAAGAACACCGCGAAGCGCTTGTTGACCGCCGCTTGAGCGCGTAACGGCTTTGGCACTAGGCTCTCCAAAAAGGGCAGCGCCACGCACACACCGCCCGCGGCCTTGAGAAAGCTACGTCGCTGAAGGAGTCGATGAGGTCGCATATCAAATCTCAGGGGCTAGTCTTGGTTGGGAATGTGAGTCGTAAACGGCGCCGCTTGGGCCAGCTCACTCAGTGCATTTTTGATGCTGAAGTCGTCAGAGCTCATTTGCTCGGCCAGCTGTTGAATGAGCGTGTCGTCGGTCGGGGTTTCAGTGCGACCGTAGGCGTACCTCAATAGGTTCCGCGCGAAACACAGACGTCCCTCTTCACTGCGAGCTATGGCCTCGATGAGTGTTTTGGCGTCGGTGAAGGAAACCATTTCACCGTCGATCGGGAGCGCGCCCGTAGTATCGACCGCCTGCCCTCGGTCCAGCGCGCGCACCTGACCCACTGCATCGAAGCTCTCGAACGCGAAGCCTGCCGGATTGATCAGAGCATGGCACCCGCTACACGCCGAGGGACTGGTCTGCTGTTCGACGGCTTCTCGAGTCGTCGTGGGATTGTCGATGGCTTCCTCGCCGATATCCAAATTGGAAGGTGGATCTGGGATGGTTTTGCACAACAAGGTGCGATTGATGAACACTCCGCGGTGGATGGGCGAGGTTTCCGAAGGATAGGCGTTGGCAGCCAAAAACCCGATCTGCGTGAGAAGCCCTCCTCGTACTTGTGGGTCGAGATCGACGAGCTCCAACTCCTCTCCAAAGTCGCCTTCCACGCCATACAGAGCTGCCGAGTCGCGATTGACGAACGTCTTTGGCGCCGTCATCAACGATAGGTATCCCTTTTCCTCCTCGAACCCGATGTGCTCCACGAAACGCAGGACCTCTTCCTGTAAGGGGAGCGACGGTGAGAAGAGGGGATAAGCCTCGGCGTCACGCTGCAAGTCCGCGTAGCGGTTCAACTTCAACCATTGGAAGTGGAAATCGGAGACTGGTCCGCGTGCCCGCGGGTCGTCGACCATGCGGGCGACGACTTCGGGGAGACTGCCGGAGGTGAGCGCTCCGCTGGCGGCGCTTTGCAACAGGGAGTCGTCGGGGGTGGTGTTCCACAGCGTGAAGGACAAGCGTTGAGCCAATTCGTGATCGGACAATGGCGTCGGCGTGTCACCCCCAGCACCACTGAGCTCTAAGCGGTACAAGAACTTCGGCGACTGCAGCATAGCCTCGATCAGTAGCTGAACGCCGTCCCGGAACGCATCCCCACTGGCGACTAAAGACGGCGCCTTCTCGAAAAGCTCAGTGTACAAGTCCTGTTCCGACGGTGTAAGGGGGCGGCGGTAAGCGCGTAAACCTAGCGTGGCGATAACCTCGGCCGAACAAGACGGCTGGCTTGGCTCGCAAGCCACCAACTGAGCGTAAGCGTCGGGGGTTGTGACGGCCGCCTGCGCCAGCGCCTCAGCACTCCGTCGATAGTCTCGGCCCAAGCGATCGGCGACACGGAGTTGATTGATGTTGTTGTTGTAGCCTCCGAACACGGGGTCTGGCGGGAACTCGACCGACGGCCGTGCCGTCAGGTAAAGCAAGTCAGAGACGGCGTTGTCGTATTGGAGGTGCGTGAGGCGAGCCGCACGCGTCGACGCGCTAGCATCGACGGGAACTTCGGGCGTTGGGGACGGGTCCGGTGGATCTTCGGAATCGGCGGCGTCGCCGGAGCCGGGGGTGGTGGGGCCGTTCCCCGGCGGCTCCTGAGTGTTGCCGGATCCATCGTGGCCGCTTTCACCAGGCGAACCCGAAGGGGCAGCGGGCACTGGGGCATTGGCGCCACCGTCACCCTGCTCCCATTCGCTTGGACTGACTTCTCCAGAACAGGCCGCAGTGAGAAGCGCGGCAGTAAGTAGCATTCCAGGCGTGAGAAGCGCTGCAGGCCAGGTTTGGGCGGTGCTCGAGTGCCGACACAACGGACGCGTTGGCTTGTTGCTGTCGTTCATTTGCATCTATCCTCTTCGTGTCCGAGACGTCGCCTGACGGATTGGCATCACACCATGAAGCCGGGCAGCGGGTCGCCGACGGATCTTAGATCGTAGTCGGTGGCAAACAAGTTCGGATCTTTGGTTTGGGTATCGGTGGAGCCGTAGCCTGGCTGGCCATCTCTCTCGTAATCTTCCGGCGAAAGCCCCATGGCCTGGAGAATCGACACTAGAAACTGGTTGTGGGGGATGCCCCGGATCACGTTGCCGTCTTCTTGAGAGAAGTACGCGGGGCTGTCCCAGTCGATGTAGTCGAGGTAACGGCCAGTAGTGATCGCTCCACCGGCGCTGCCAGCCGTGACACAGGGTACGCTATACGCCAAATGGTTGAATCCGAGCTCGTTGCCCCAGTACACGAGCGAATTGTCGAGGATCGTGTTTTCCCCCTCGCTCACGTCGAGCTTCTCGAGCAGCTTGGCGAAGAAGTCGTTGGCGATCCAGGCGTTGATGCCGGCGAGCATACGACGCGAGTTGGCGTTGCCCCAGTCGTGGGCTAAGCCATGCCACGTGCCGCCCGCAGCGTTGTCCGAGTGGTAGTGGCCGGTGAGTGACGCGTCATCAGGGTCCGGTCCTGGCCCGAGAGCCTTGTGCACGCCGATTGTCACGATGCGGGTCCGGTCGCACATCAATGCCGCTTGCACGATATCGAGCATGACATCCCACTTGCGCTTGATGTCGCTGGCGTCCGTTCCCTCGTTGTTGGCGAGGGTGTCGGGCTGTGCTGGCGCGGTACAGGACATCATCGGCCTCACGCTGAGCTTGGCCTGAAGTTCCGCCATTAGATTTACGTACTGATCGACCTTCAGTCGGTCGTCAGCAGACAAGCGACTGTTCTGTTTCAGCGCCCGGTATTGCTCGAGCACCCTATCGACGATCAATTCGTCGCCGGCAGAGGCGTTGCTGCCGGTGGTGTCAGGCGCGGCAGGTACCGTTGCCCCACCAAACAAGTCGTTGAAGGCGTCCAGCGGGTTCGTGCGCGCCTTGAGCTGCTCGACCGCACCACCTTGGCCGCGATCGGAGTAAGACATGGAATCGGTAACTCCCTGCGAGAGATGCAGGTAACGCTGAGCCGGGGTTTCTGCGTAGAACTTTGACGAGTATGCCAACACCTGGTCGATGGTCGGCACTGCGGCCAAGCGATCCCCTTCACACGGTGTGGCACTCGTGCACGACGCGAAGTTGCCCAACAAACCGCCAAAGTTGTGGTTAACCTCGGGGAGAAAGTCGAGGCCCCGCAACAGGTTGATCTTGTCCAAGTAGGGATTCAGCTTTGGTCCCAGAATACCGGAAATCCCGTCCGCTGTTGCGAAGTCCGACAACGCGGCTTGGGTGTACGGCTGACCGCTCACCAGGGATTGGGTCAGGAGTGTCGTGCCATCAGCCTTGCTGCCGCTGTACTTAGCGTCGCGAAGTTGATAGCCATTGCCTTCCAGGGACGGATACCACTCCCTGACGAGCTGAGTGCTGAAAGACTTGACCACGATGAAGCGCTTGGGTGCTGCAGCCTGAGCACGCGCTGAGCGTGGCATCAGGGAAGGAAGCCAGGGCAGTGCCAGCACGGCTCCACCTGCTCCGCGCAAAAACAGCCGGCGCGGCAATGAACGACCGGGTTTAGGATGCGGTTTCATCGAGGACCTACCTTGCGCTGGTAAAAACTCTGAAGCTCAGCAATTCGACGGAAAGCGCCAGCAAGCCCACTGGCCTCATCGGCGGCGGCACGGGAGATTTCGTCGGTCACGCAACCATCGCTCGTCGAGGGTTCAGGCAGGCGCCGGTGCACGAACTTGAAATATTGTTCGGCGAGACAGCTCTCGATGTCGCCCGCGGACAACAACAATGCATTGAGCTCGGCAGGTGAGGTGACCTCCTGACTCGTCGCGCCCACTCGCACGGTCGCCGACGCGTCTAGCGGGAGTTCGGCCAGCAACGACCCATTCTCCTCATCGAACACCTGTTCAACGGTGCGGAAACGCCCCAGCGAATCGAACGCTTCGAGCGTGTAACCGAGCTCGGTGAAAAGACCGTGACAGCCTGTACAGAGACTATTGCCGGCGATTTTGCTCTCGAAACGTTCGCGCGTCGTCTGCACCGTCGAGCCCGGCGGGATGTCCAACGAGCCAGGGGGAAGAGCGGCTGGATCGGGCGAGGGTAGGTTCTCGCACATCAAGTACCGCTTGAAAAAGGCTCCTCGATGAAACGGATTCGTCTGCTCGAGGCTCGACACTAGCAATGCCGCTCGCTGAAACAGGCCAGCACGTTCGCCGCTTGGAAAGGTCGGCATGTCTCCTTGACCTGACCACGGTGAGACGCCGTAGAGCGCGGCCAGGGTGTCGGACGAGGTTATGGAAACGTTGGTTTCGAGCAAACCACCAAGCGTCGAAGGTGCAGCGAACGTGAAGTGCTCGGTCAGGAGGCGGACTTCCTCGACCATGGCGTCGTACGTTCCCTCGTCCACGCCTGTGCCTTGGGCAAGCGCTTGAAAGCCGGGCCTTCCCAACTCGAAGCCCGTAAATCCATCGAGTGACAACCACTCGCGCCAGAAACTCCACAACGTTTGTTTGGTGCGCGGATGGCTGAATACGCGCTCGAGTTCCGCTTCCAACCCCGACTCCGTCAGCAGACGTCCATCGGCGGCCGCGGCGAAGAGCGCCGCGTCGGGCATGGTTTGCCAAAACGTGTAGGCGATGCGGGATGCAACCTCGTAGGCTGAAAGCTGGAGCACGTCCTCCGTCCCGGCCACCCACGCGCCGTCGAGCTCGAGGTGATTGACGAAGTGAGGCGAGATGAGCGCTGCAACGATCAGGGCCCGTACCTGCTGGCGACCGCTTCCCACATCGGCCGCGATGATTCGCAGCTCCGTTCGTTCTTCGTCACGCAGCGGCCGCCGGTACGCTAAAAGTCCAAGCCGGTCGATGAATGTATCCAGGCATGCGTCAGAAGGGGATTCCTCCACGGCGCAAGCTCCGGCCGCCTGTGCCAACAGTGTCTCACTGTTGGTGACGCCATCGCCGATGGCTTTGGCAACGTTGAAGTAACCTTCGACGTGTTCGAGAGAAATGCGAGGGTCGAGGGCTCTGAACAGCTGGCCCCGACTGTCGTCGGGAACTGCTGAGAGCCTCGCCTCCACCTCCGGGACTAGCTCCGGCACGCCGAGCTCTGACAACAGGTCTCGCACCGTATTGCGATACTGAAGGGTCGACAACTTGGTGAGCGGCCCTACGGCGTCGGTGGTATCCGCAGCCTCGCACTCCTCGGGTTGCTCGCCAACGGGAACCTCCGGTGCAGGCGTGCCGTCGGGAAATGTACCTGGTGGCGGCATGTCCGTGCCTGAGTTCGAGGGCGCTTCGCCGGAAGGCTCACTACTCGACACGGTGTCCGTGGTATCGGTACTCGGGACGGACCCACCTGCGTCGCGCCCGTCGTCACTGCCGTCATCACTGTTGACGGTCGCGTCGCCCTCGGTGACTGTTCCGGCACAGGCGCTGAGCGATAGCGCCAGGGTGAGCAGTCGTGCTCCCCGCAGCATCACGCTCGGTGACGGGGGCAGGGCTGGCGACAGCGGTGGGACATCTGACGTCAGCGGTCGCTTGGCGGTGACCAGCGGGAGGGATGATGGAGCCAGCGATGTAGCCATATGGGATGCGGGTGCTGACGGAGTTTCGGGAGGTGCGGGGCTGCGGGTGAGCGTCGCACGTGATTGACAGCTAGCCACCGGGATCGAGACCGTTGACGCAGCGTTCTCATTTTAACGGCCGCTCACGGTGGGTATTGTGTGGAAAGCGATCGCGGGCGGACTTCTGCCACGCGTCACTTCATTTTTCCGGCACCGCGTGAAGGGTAACTCCAAAATGACCATCGATGGTGCACAGGGATCGCCCCATTTGCGGCGAACTCCGGCCTAGCAAATGTGCTGATGACACTTCAGCTCTGCGGCGAGGCGCCACGTTGTGCTCACACGACACCACACCCGCTACGGGTTGCCACATGTCGTCAATGCTTCGGTTCGCACAACGATGGCGTGTCTCGCAGGCTTTCGTTGACGAGCGCCGCCAGGACGTGGTCGCGAAACTCGCCGTTGATGAACAGATACTTGCGTGCGTACCCTTCGACCGTGAACCCTAAGCGTTGAAGAACGTTCTTGCTGCGCAGGTTCTCAGGGCAATAAGTCGCCTCGATGCGATTGAGACGCAGACTGCGGAAAGCGTAGTCGACGATGCAAGTCAAAGCCTCGTGCATATAGCCTTTGCCCACATGCGCCTCGTCCAGGTGATAACCCAAGTAGCAGGCGCGCCGTGCGCCCAATTGAATTTGGCTCAAGGTAGCGGCGCCGATGAACGCACCTCGTGGGTCAGCTCTGGGTCTGAACCAAAGCCGCAGTGTATGTCCTCCGTCGCATTCGTACTGGAACTGCTGCGCCCGTTCGTAAGCATACAGCAGAGTGTTCCAACGCGCTGGTTTGGGGGGAGACCAAGGGGCGTGGTAGCTTTCCGTGCGCAGCGCGTAGCGCAACAGTTCGCGAGCGTCCCTCTCGTCAGGGACGGTCAGATGGAGGCGTTCCGTCTGGAGAATGGGGACGTGCATGACCCTTGGGAGCATACGCTATTTGACGGCGTCAGGAGCACCGAGTTTTGACGGCGTCAAGGTGGCGCCGGACCCCGTCACCTCGCGTTCCGGCCTCACCCTGCGTCGCACCCCAGTTCCCCTTCACACGAGCACGCTGCGCAAGAGGTCGAAACCTGCGAAGGCTGCCCGGCGTTGGATCTGTTGACGGTCGCCGGTAAATACCTCGCGCCGCAGATGCACGCCCTCGGGAGTGCAGACGCCGTAGTGCACCAGCCCGACAGGCTTTAACTCTGACCCACCGCTAGGTCCAGCGATGCCGGAGAAAGCCAGCCCCACGTCGCAGTCGAGAACGTCGCGAACGTGAGTGACCATTTCCTCGACCGTCGCCTCGCTCACGGCTCCTCGAGTCTCCAACGTGTGCTGAGCAACGCGCAGCACATTACGCTTGACCTTATCGGCGTAACAGACCACGGCTCCGACGAAGTAGTGGCTTGCGGCTTCTTGGGTGATGAGCTCTGCTGCCAGACCGCCCGTGCACGACTCGGCAAGACCCAATGTCCAGCCGCGTGCGTGCAAGAGTGAACCTACTACTGATACTAGGCTGGTCTCGCCGCGCCCGTAGACGTACGTTCCCAACCGCTGCTCGACCTCACTCGCAGCCGCATTGCTAGCGGCGACCGCCGCTTGATGGGTGTTCCGCACGGCAAGCGTGCCCACCAATACTTCGGGAAACGCCAGGCGATAGGTCAGCGTGACGTCGTACTGCTGCTCGATTGAAGCCAGCTTCTCGTTGATGGTGGACTCTGGTAACCCGAACACCCGCAGCTGCTCTAGATGGCTCGTGACAGAGCCTACGCGAGCTCTCACCGCCAGTTCCACGAAGTCGTCGAACATGGCTTCCATTTCCCGAGGCACGCCGGGCATGAAGTAGGCGTGGCACGTTTCATCAATCGTCACGACAAATCCGGGAGCGGTGCCCACGGCATTTTGCAGGGCCGAGGCTCCCTCGGGAATATCGGCTTGTTTGGCGTTCGATGGGGTGAGGTGCCGTCCCCGTCGCTCGAGTCCCCGCTCGATGCGGCGCAGACTCTCCTCGTCTCTGCGGAGGGGCGCCTTCAAGAGTTGCGCTACGGAGAATGCCGTGAGGTCATCCGAGGTAGGGCCGAGGCCCCCCGTACTGACGATGAGCGCCGCCCGCCTCGCGAGGTCACGCACTGCTGACTGGATGGCTTTGGGATCATCATCGACCGTGACCACCGCGACGACGGAGGCGCCCAATCGCGTGAGTTTGCTGCATAACCAGGTGGCGTTCGTGTTGTGGATGGTGCCGCGGGTAAGCTCCGTTCCAATCGAAAGTACCCCCACGGGCAGGGGAGTTGCAGCATCACCGGTCGCCATCATGACTGCGGTATAGGCGGGTTGCTGTCGATTGGGGAGCCGTTTGAGCTATATCCGGAGCCATGGACCGCCCAATTCGGCATCGCTACCAAGACCCGCTCGATCTCGTGTGGCTGCGCTGCGCTTCCGACCTCGGTATGGCCGTCACGCGATCGCCCGACGTTTACGCCTCGTGGGACGGTGCCGGCACCCTGACTTTGGCGACCGCGGATGACTTCGATCCCGACGACAGTTTGGCGCAACTCATTTTCCACGAGATCTGCCATTCTCTGGTGGCGGGACCGGGGGGGCGACGACGCCCGGACTGGGGACTTTCGAACACCGATGACTCGGACCTGGTTTACGAACACGCGTGCCACCGCTTGCAGGCCGCCCTCGCACGCCCTTTCGGATTGAAGGATTTCTTCGCGGTGACCACCGAATGGCGTCCGTATTGGGATGCGTTGCCCGTAGAGCCTTTGGCGGACGACCCTGACCCAGCCGTGCCCCACGCCCGAGAGGGATACCGCCGTTCGCAGCTCGAGCCTGTGCAAAGCACCCTGCGCTTGGCCCTCGAGCGGACGGCGCGCTTGGCAGAAGTCGTGCGCGACTGCCAACCTGGTGTCGACTCGCTCTGGCATACCACTCGCGCTCGGCACCCGACGGGTCTGTTGATGGGCACTACCGGAAGCTGCGGCTCTTGTGCTTGGGTTTACGGCGAGCGCACGCTTCGTTGCCGTCGTAGTCACCCCAACGTCGGTCAGCGACCAAGCGTAAACCCGGCCTGGCCAGGCTGTGAAGCTTTCGAACCGACGTTTAACGACGCCGAATGCCGTCGCTGCGCGGCGTGCTGCCGTGAAGGGTATGACGTCGTGCAGCTGAGAAGGGGAGACCGCCTCTTGCACACCCACCCTGAGCTCGTGACTAGCTCCGGGAAACGCAAGTATCTATCGCGGCCGGATGGTCAATGCGTCGCGCTGCAAACGAGCGACGATAGTGGTGAGTACGGGTGTCGAGTATACGGCCAGAGGCCCCGATCCTGTTCCGAGCTTCCGGTACGTGGGGACGCCTGCTTGTGGGCACGGCGGAGGACCGGTATCAGTCGTTGAGGCTTGGAGACGCAGCATCGTCGACCGGGTAAACGCAGCGAAAACCGATGTCGTCGCGTGCGCCACCCACCTTCTCGAAAGACCAAACCTTCAGTTGGCCAGCCAGGGTAGAACGAAACGAACCTCCCACCGCTACCACGTCTCGATCGTCCACCGCCCATTCTGCCGCGTTGCCCGCCAAATCGAAGATACCTGTGGGCGTGGTTCCCGCCTTGCGGCTGGCAACGGCAAGCGGGGTCGCGTGGCCGCGGGCGCACGGGCCGAACACCATGCCGAACACCGCTTTTCTACACACCAGACCCGTCTGCCCCCAGGGATAACGATTGGCTTGCGGCGAGCCTGCCGCATGAATCCATTCATCCCGCGTTGGAAGGCGCCCCGCTTGCGCGTGACAATACCGAGCCGCCTGGGCTGCCGTGACGTTGGTCACGGGGTGTTCATCGCTGGCGCCCTCACCCGCCGCTAGCGCCGGGCAGCGGCCTTTGGTGATACACGCTTTCCAAGCGCCATGGGTGACCTCGGTCGCGTCCATGTAAAGGGGCGCGACCGTCACGCGCTTCGGCGACACTTTGCCGACGGCTTCCCAATCGTTGGGCGACAACGCCAGGGTGCCACCCGCGACCCGCACCCGAGGTGGGCTCGGAGGAGAGGCGTTGGGATCCGTTTGCAGCGTCAGGCGCCGACTCTGATGCAGGCCCAACATTGCCGAACCCGCGCATAGCGAAAGTCCAACGCTCGCAACCACCCACGCTCGAGCCGCGTTGCAGCGCATCCTGCGTCACCCCCACCGACTATTGAACGGCGACGTCGAAAGTCAGCTTGCCCACGTCCGTGATGGTGATCTCCACGTGGTCATCAGCCTGTAGCGGGCCCACCCCCGAAGGTGTGCCGGTCAAGATCAGGTCCCCGGGCAACAACGTCATCGCCTGCGAAACATACGCCACGAGTGCAGGCACGGAGAAAACCATATCCTCCGTGTTTCCGTCCTGGCGAACGACGCCGTTAACCTTTGTTGTCAAGCGCAAGGCGCTGGGGTCAACGTCAGTGACCAGCGACGATGAGACGGGGCAGAATGTGTCGAAACCCTTGGCCCGCGACCATTGGCCGTCACGCTGTTGTAGATCACGGGCGGTGACGTCGCAGGCCACCACGTAACCAAACACCGCGTCACGCGCTTCTTCCAGGGAACAGCGGCGCGCGGTTTTTCCGATGACGACGCCGAGCTCTCCTTCGAAATCCACCCGCTCGCTCTCCGAGGGCAGCACGACGCTGCCTCCGCTCACGAGTAGGCTGGAAGGGGCTTTGAGAAAGTATAGTGGTTCAGTGGGCACGTCGTGCCCCAGCTCTTTGGCGTGCGCTCGATAGTTGCGGCCAATGCCGATGATCTTGCTGGGTCGCACAGGGGGCAACAGGTCCTGGAGCGCGTCTGCTCCGTGGACGTCAACGGGTTTGCGGCTGGCGGCTTCCGGAGCGCCCCCGCCCGTCCATGGCGGACTCGCCAGCGGCAGGATGCTCACCCCAAGATCGCGAAAGTAGCAGATCCGACCTTCGAAACGCCCGCGGCCAAAAGTCGCCATCGGCCGCAGTGTGAGCACAGTGTGTGGGACTAGACAAGGCCTTCTTCCCGCCGTTGATCCACGGCGTCCGCACTTTCGTTTGTGTATTGGCAAAAGCGCGTTAGAAGGCGGGCCGCGCGCAGGCCCCCCGAAGCCATGAACGAGCTGCCGTCTTCCGAACCGTCATCAGTCATACCCACGACATCCGCGCGCAGGGGAGTTGGCGGCGTGGCCATGGGGCTGCTGTGGACGGCACGACCCCACCAGTGGATCAAGAACGTTTTCGTTCTGGCCCCGGTCGTGTTTGCCAAAGAAGTGTTCGAGCCGATGCTGCTCATCCGGGCTATCGGCGCTTTTTCGGTCTTCTGCCTGCTGGCGGCAGCCGTGTATACGATGAACGATTTGGCGGACGTGGAGGGTGATCGCTTGCACCCCCGCAAGAAGCACCGTCCAATCCCTAGCGGAAAGGTGCCTGCCACGGCGGCCAAAGTTTTTGCCGTCGCTCTGGTAGCGTTGGGCTTAGGCGGCGCCGCGCTTGGATCATGGCCGTTCCTCATAACCGTGGCGTCGTACTTCGTGATGAACGTCGCCTACTCGTTCAAGCTCAAGCAAGTGCCCTATGTCGACGTGGGCATCATTGCCGCCGGCTTTGTTTTGAGAGTCATGGCTGGTGGTTACGGTACCAAAATTAACGTATCGGGCTATTTGTTCGTGTGTACAGCTTTGCTGGCTCTCTTCTTGGGGTTCGGTAAGCGTCGTCACGAGTTGAGCGGCCTTGCAGTTGGTAAGAAGGGTAAGCAGCGCAAGGTCTTGGAATCGTACAGTGTGCGCGGGTTGGATTGGGCTCTGGCGTTGACTGGCGTCGCCACGGTGGGTGTGTACCTCGCGTATACACTGAACCCGCGCACGCAACAGTTTTTCGGCTCTGCCGCGCTATGGTGGAGTGTTTTGCCGGTCGTCTTCGGAGTGCTACGTTTCGTGACGCTGGTGCGTAGCCGGCCTCATGCCGAAAGTCCTACGCAAGAAATGCTCAAGGATGGGCCGTTCGTTGCCATCGTGCTTGGTTGGGTCGGCATGGTGATGTGGATGGTGTACAAACTCCAGCCCGGCTGATGGCGAAAGCGAAGCCTGAGCCCACGGTGATACAAACCACCGCAAGTGGACCGTGGACGGACCTCGGGCTCACATTGCCTGTATTCGTAGGCTATCACTTAGGTGTTGTCTTTCTTCCTGTACGCAACGCTGCGGACTGGATGACACGCCGCCTCTCCACGCTGGCGGACAACGATCCGCAACTGTACGCCACGCTCACGATCTGCGTCGGCATTGCCTATACTGGAACCCTCATTGCCCTCGGCCGCGGCCACGCGTTGCGGGGGGCGGCTTTTGCCTGGCTGTTGGCGGAAGCGGTCGTATACGCGACAGCGATGCGCTATCTGGCGAGCTTCGTGGTGGGCAAGGTTTTCTTGGGCCCACACGTGGAAACGGACGGCTTCGCTGGTCTCGTTCTTTCCCTGGGAGCCGGCCTGTATGAAGAACTTGCCTTTCGAGTGGTTCTTTTCGGGTTCGGATTTTGGTTGCTCAAACTGCTGTTTTCCCTGAACGCGATGTCCAAGGCAATGGTTGGCATGGCTTGGGCACTCACCACGGCGGTGATATTTAGCTTGTGGCACTACGTCGGGGTCTTGGGCGATCCCTTCGAGCCCCGCTCCTTCGTCTTTCGCACCACGTGCGGGTTGGTGTTTTGCGCGATTTACTACTTCCGGGGCTTTGCACCGGTGGTATGGACTCACGTTTTGTATGACGTGTGGGTGCTGGTGCTTTGACGCGTCGGAGTAAACGGTCCCAGCAGACGCAGTTTCGCTGCCTTTTGCGGAAACAATTTGCGAGCAAACGACCATGAACAATGCTTCATGAGGTTTGCGTGGGACTGAAACTCATCGGAAAAGGTGTGCGGTGGAGCGGGGTTCGGTGCGGTGAGCGGGTTTATTCGAACGACTCGGCCCGGCGCCAGTGCTTGTTGGGTTGACAATCCACCCAACGGCAAGCCAAACGATCGGTTGGCGGCGCAGCGTTTGGCTACGTGCGCTGCCCGACGCGCCCAGCATGTCCGTTTCCCCCCACTCCGAGTATCCCGTCCTCATCGGCACGGTCATCGCCCAGAAGTACGTGGTCGAGCGTCAGCTCGGCGCGGGGGGCATGGGCGTCGTGTTTTTGGCTCAGCACATTGACTTGGCGCGACCGGTTGCCGTGAAGCTGATCCGTCGCGAGCTGATGGAGACGGAGTCGATTGCCGAGCGGTTCTTGCGGGAAGCGCGGGCCGCGGCGCGGATCCAAAGCGAGCACGTGGGGCGAGTGCTCGACGTCGGACGCCTGGACACGGGCGAGCCGTTCATCGTGATGGAGTACTTGGAGGGGCGAGACCTCGCTGACGAGTTGCTCGGCCATCGCCGCTTTGCCCCTGCGGAGGCCGTCGACCTGATCCTCGAAGCCGGAGAGGCCATCGCCGAGGCGCACCAGGCGCAGATCGTGCACCGTGATCTGAAGCCGGAGAATTTGTTTTTGGCGCGTCAGCCCGACGGGGCCTCGATCGTAAAAGTGCTTGATTTCGGCATCTCGAAGCAGCTCGGAGAGGCCAGCCAGCGCGTCCTGACCAGCCCGAGCACAGCGCTGGGCTCCCCTCAGTACATGGCGCCCGAGCAGATGGAAGGCGTGCACGTCGACGTACGCGCCGACATTTGGGCCCTGGGGGCGATTCTCTACGAAATGGTTTGCGGCGCTAAAGCGTTCACCGGTGAGACGCTCGCCCAAGTTTGCGTTCAGGTCATGTCCGGATCGTTCAAACCGATACGAGAACTGGCGCCTGAAGTACCGGCGGACTTGGCCGTTGCCATCGAGCAATGCCTGCAGTTGGAGAAAACGGAGCGCTTCGACAACATGTCCGCTTTTGCCAACGCCCTCATGCCCTACGGGAGCGAGCGGGCCAGGACATCTGCCACGCGCATTGCGCGAGTGCTCGGGCTGCGCCCCCCCCACGACGACCGCATCTCGAGCGACCGTACTTCGAGCCTCGGCGGGAGTGCTCCCGGTGACGTAGATCCCATGCGGCGCACCGAAGCAGCCACCCCCGTTGCTCGTGAGGCGTCTGCGGCTTTGCCCGCGTCCAGCCACACCGTGGAGGTCAATCGCTCGTCGAGTCGCTGGCCCGTCTTTTTGGGGCTTGGGGGGGTAATAGTTTTGGGGGCAGTGCTCTGGGCATTCACGCGAAATGCTGTCTCCGAAGTGGAGGCGGAGAGAGCGCGTGCGCAGGCTGCGGCCACATCTTTCGCAGGTCCAGCCACCGTCGTTGAACCAGCCACCCCCGCGCCCGGCTTGCCGTCGACGCCTGTCGAGACCGGTGCCGATGAAGTCGATAGGGCGATTCAGGCAAACCGGGATGAAACTGCGGCGGACGCTGGGGTGGAACGTATACCCGCGTCACCCGCGGCCAAACCCCCCGTGCGCGCCGCGCCAACTCCGCATGCCGTCAAGCGTAGCGACCGAGGCGCGGGAAATGTTAATCAGAGCCGAGGGCAAACGCCGGGGACGGGCGCGACGGCGGCGCCGGCATCACCCCCACCCGCCGTTCGACAACGAGCCTACGATCGTGATAGCTTCGGCGGACGCAGGTAACGGCGCGATCCGCGATCTGGGGGAGCCGCGTGGGAGCGAGGCTACAGGCTCGATTGGTGAGACAGCGGTGACGATCGAGCAACAAGAATAGAACAGGAATGAAGCGAGGTCACATGAAGCGGAATGCGCGAGCGATGCTCCAAGGCAAGCGACAGACTACTTTCACCACGAGCTGCGTTGCCCTTGCCTGCCTCATGCTCGGTGGTCAGGCTCTGGCCCAGGGGACACCCGCTGACAAGGCCGCAGCCGAGGCCTTGTTTCAGCAGGGACAGCGACTATTGGACGCCCAACGTGTTGAGGAAGCCTGCGAGAAGTTTAGAGCCAGTCAGCAGCTCGACGCCGGTTTGGGTACGATGTTGTATCTCGCGGATTGCTACGAACAGGCTGGACGTACCGCGAGCGCTTGGGCCGTTTTCAAGGAGGCAGCCTCTGTGGCTGCTAGTCGAGGCGAGACCAGCCGCGAGGAGATTGCCCGCGTCCGAGCCGAGGCGTTGGAAGCCCGCTTGAGTCACGTGATCATTCGCACTGCGCAGCCGTTACCTTCCGCCGCCATCATCTCGCGTGACGGCAGTCCAGTGCCCAGTGCTTTAATCGGAGTCGCCATTCCCGTCGACCCTGGTAGCGTCACTGTGCAGGTAGAGGCGCCGGGTTACGAAGCAAGTGCGGTGTCGGTTGCCGTGCCGCGCGATGCGACGGAGCCCGTGGAGATCGTGTTGCCAGCACTGAAGCCCTCACCGCCCACTGAGAACGCGCCTGTGGTGCCGGCGCCAACTCCGCCGGGGGCCACGCTGCTCGACGCTTCACCAGCGACGGAGCCGGGGCGTCGTTCCGGGCTTTCTACGGAAGAGACGGCAGGGCTAGTATTGGGCGGTGTCGGCTTAGTGGCAGCGGGCCTGGCCACAGTGTTCACCCTCGTCGGTAGCTCGAGCAACCAAGAGTCGTTGAAGCATTGCTCTCGAGAAGATACCAACTCGTGCAATAGTCTTGGTACAGAGCTAAGGGATCAAGCGATCGGCGAACTGTCACTAGCCACGGTATTCGGGGTAATCAGCGCAGCAACTTTGGGAACGGGCATAGCCTTGTACGTGGCGCTCCCCGACGACGATGTCGCTCGCCACGCGACGCTGGGGATGCAATACGCTGGCGAGTGGTGATCGCTGTCAAGCGCTCTTGTGGACGAGCAGAAAGTACTCGACGTTGCCTTTGGGTCCCGGGGTTTTGGAATCGCAGCCGCGCAGCGCGACTAGCCCGGCGCGCTCGAGGGCCTGGGTGGCGCTGGCAATCGCTGCTCGTCGCACCTCGGGATCGTGAATGACTCCCTTGGTTTTGCGAGCGATAGCGCGTCCCACTTCGAACTGTGGCTTTATCATCGCAAGCACCTGTCCTCCCGGCCTCACCACGCGAGCGAGGGCATCCGACAGCTGCTCCATGCCGATGAACGACGCGTCAACGACGACGATGTCGACAGGCTCACCAAAGTCTTCGGCCGTGAGATGGCGGGCGTTCGTCTTGTCCATCGGGTGCACCCGGTTGTCGAGGAGCAACTTGTGCGCGAGCAAGCCGTGACCGACGTCCACCGCGTAAATTTTCGACGCACCTCTTTGCAGTAAACAATCAGTGAACCCGCCGGTGGAGGCGCCTACGTCTACACATACGAGACCACCGACGGCGACACCGAGCTCATCCAGAGCGCCTTCGAGCTTGTAGCCGCCTCGGGACACGTACTTTTGAAGCCCTTTAACCTCCAAGGGCACATCGAGGCAGAAAGTCATACTCGGCTTGTCGACACGCTGCGTGTTTACATAAACGTGGCCCGCCATCACGAGCGCTTGCGCCTTCGCTCTCGAATCGACGATGCCCTTCTCGACGAGCAGTAGGTCGATTCTAACTTGATTGGAACGGCGTTTTTGCGGCATCCGACAAATATCACTGGTATCTAAGACTTTTGACTTGGGTCGAGCTTACACTCTGTGCGCTTGCCGCGTGCAACGAGCCCGGCACAAAAGGAGAAACCATGACTTATAAAACTACCGCTTCAATGCTAACCACCGTCGGTCTGCTGCTTCAGTCTCCGGCTTTTGCCGGAGAAGAGTTACAACGTCCTGAGGTTGAGCCCGCTGACGCTGAGCTCGGTCTGGAAGGCCTGGCCGAGGCTGCTGCGGCGGCTCCCCAAGTTGCGCAGGCCACCACCGTGGAAGCCAACGATGGAACAGGACGCTATGTCGGGGGCAGTGACCATTCGCGTATGGTGCGGACCTTCGGTGTCGGCTATCTGGGCCAGGCAGGCTTGAGCACCGTGGACGCGTCGGGTGACGACGTTGCCGTGGACGTGCCGGTGATTGGTATGCGCTATTGGTTCAACGACCGCATGGGGTTAGACGTCGGCTTGGGCTTCGTCACTGGCGGAACGACCACGACCGTTGGGGAGACGGAGACCGAAGATCCAGACCCGTTCGCCATGGCAATTCGAGCCGGCGTTCCCTTCGCACTGATGGATAGTCGCCACTTCGTGTTCCAGGTCGTCCCAGAACTCGGCTTTGGGTTCTCATCGAACACCATCGACGCCGGAGGCGGGGAAGACTTCGATGTCAGCAGCACGCACTTCGACATCGGCGCCCGAGTGGGGGCGGAAATCCACTTCGGCTTCATCGACATTCCTCAGCTCGCGCTGCAAGCAGGCGTAGGTCTGCGTTTCTCGGCCGACGGCGGTTCCGTCGACCAGGGTGGTGATGAGGTTGCAAGCTTTTCCCGCACGCGATTGGCAACGACGGTAGGCAGCGACCCTTGGAGCATTTTCACAGGCGGGGTAGCTGCGCTCTATTACTTCGGCCGCTGAGGCCGTCGACGCACGCAATGGCCCGTCACTGGCTGCCAGTTGGCGGTCAGTGACGGTGCAGCATGAGCCGGCGTAAAGTTAGCGCATGAAAGGGGCGCCTCGCCGTGGCACGGGTCGTGCTCCGTCGGCGTGCGAGGCGATACCGATTGCAACCAGCGGGGAGGGGGATCGAGCCGGCGCTGCTGATCGCCGTATTCGCAGGGTGCGGTCCCTACTTGGTCATGGCTCCGTTGGCCACGCTGCTGGCAGTGACCGCAGTCGTGGCGCTCTATCACCGCGTGGTGTCGCCGGCGATGTGGATCCTGATAGCGGGGACGGCCTGCGTGGGAGCTGCTCGCGCGGAGGCTCGACTGGCTGAGTACGAGCGGGCTCGTGCGCAGGTATCGGCGCTGCTTCGCCCCCCCGCGCGCTGTGCGATACGTGCACACGTCGTGAAAAGCCCGACGCGGCGCGAGGGCACTCTGCGCTTCAGTGCCCAGGTCCTGCGCGCGGACTGCGAAGGCTCCGTCACCACGCGTCCGTTTCTGGTGCGTCTGTACGGTGGCCCTGAGGACCTGCGGCGAGGGGACGTGGTCGAGGTCAACGCCCAGCTCGGCGTGATTCGGCTTTTCCGCAATCATGACCTGGTGGACCCTATTCCGTTCGCGGCGCGTACCGGCGAAGTGGCGAGCGGTACCGTACTCAGCTTGCAGCGGGTTACTCGCACACCGGGCGTGAGCAACCTCATCGACATGCTCCGCAGCCACGTGCGCGAACGGATAGAGCAGACGTTCGCGCCTGGAGCTGTCGGCCTTGCCAAGGCTCTGGTACTTGGGGAAAACGACCTGACCCAACAGGAGGACCACTCCTTCAAGGTGAGCGGCTTGGCTCATCTCTTAGCGGTGAGTGGAACGCACCTGGTGTTTGCGGTGGTATCGATAGTGCTGGGATTGCGGGCGGTGCTCGTGCGCCTGGAAGTGTTGGCAGCCGGGCGTGACGTGGCCCGCATCGCCTACCTCTGTGGTGCGTTCTTGGCCCTCATCTATGCGGATTTCGCGGGCGGGAGTGGCTCCGCTTGGCGGGCCGCTTGGATGCTGACGATCGGCTTCGCGCTGCGGAGCTTGGGGCGGGAGGCGAGCGCAGCCCAATGCGTAGCCGGCTCCGTTCTCTTAGGGCTCGCCGTCGACCCCCTAGTGAGTCTGGATCTCTCCTTCCTGTTGTCCTTGGCCGCCACGGCAGGGTTGATGACATTGGGCAAGCGCTGGGCGCGGCGCTCGACACGGATATCTCATCCCGGGTTGCGGCTGCTGTGGTTGAGCGCGTGCGCCACGTTGGCTTCCACGTTGCCGTGCTCTGTCGTGCTTGCCTCCCTCGCCACTGAAATCTCTTGGTTAGGCCTCATCGCCAACTGTCTGGTGGCGCCTTTCGGTGAGATGATCGCGCTGCCGTTGTGCCTCGTGCACGCCGTCACCCACTGGGCCCCGCCCCTCGAGCGCGGACTCGGGCTCACAGCCTCGGGGGCTCTGCTGGTCGTGAGGCAGGTTGCCCTCCTCGTTGCGCAGACTGAGGGTCTGGGCTTGCCGGTTCCGTACTTCGACCGTTACCAATACGCGGCTCTCGTTGTAGTGGCAGCGGCCGGCTTGAGGTGGCGCGAAGACGTGCGACGCGGCGCGAAGCTGTGGGCGTTGGGGTGGGCGGCTGCCGGTGGAGTGGGACTCTTGGCCGCTGAGTGGCGTCTGTACAGCCATGGACATCCCCATGGGAAACTGAGGGCGACGTTTTTGGACGTCGGTCAAGGTGACGCAGCACTCGTCGACCTACCGGATGGATCGCTGATGCTCATCGACGGCGGCGGGTTCGTGGGGGTGCCCATCGACCCGGGAACCAGCGTTATCCTGCCGGTACTGCGCGCGCGCCGCCGGCAACGGATCGATGTGATGGTGGTGTCGCATCCGCATCCGGATCATTTTGGTGGTCTGCTTTCCGTCCTTGCCAGAATCCCGGTTGGGCAACTCTGGGACACCGGCCAAGGGAAGCATTTGCCAACCGCCTCCGCTTACTCATCGTTGTTGGCTACCGCGCGTTCGCGCGGCGTCGAGCTGAAGGGCCCAGAGGAGTTGTGCGGCGATAGGCTGTGGCGGGGAGTTGAGCTCAGCGTCTTCGGACCATGTCCCACGTACCTCCCGCACCTGTCGCCCAACGATAATTCGTTGGTGCTGCGCCTAGCGCACGGGGAGGGATCGGTGCTGTTCGCGGGAGACGCTGAGGTGCATCAGGAGCAGCAGCTAGTCACCGAGCATGGCAGCCGCTTGCGCTCCACGGTGCTCAAGGTGAGTCATCACGGCAGTCGGACGTCGAGCAGTGTGAGCTTTCTCAACGCCGTGCAACCTCAGATCGCGGTCGTGTCGTGCGGCATCCGTAACCGTTTTGGTCATCCACATGCGGAAGCCTTGCTGCGTTTGGGATCTGCGGGCAGCCGGCTGTGGCGTACGGACGAGAGCGGATCCGGACTTTGGATTCATGCCGAGTAAACTGGACTTAAGCAGAGCTCATGAATAAAGGACCGGCGCTGTCGTTGCTATTCGACACGTTTTGCTGGTACCCCGCTGCCCGTCATGCATCCCCCCTCTGCTGCCCCTGTGATGTCCGTCTTGTTCGATGCGAGGACCATCGGCAAGCGCGTGGGCGAACTTGGGGCAGAAATCACCACTGCCTATCGCGGACGTGTATCTGAGAACCGCCCCCTGGTGGTCGTTGCAGTTTTGAAAGGTAGTTTCGTTTTTGCAGCAGATCTGGTCCGCGCCATCGACCTTCCTCTGCAGGTAGAATTCTTGGGCGTCCGCAGCTATGGCGACGCCACGTCGTCGAGCGGCGTCGTGCAAATCACTCAGGACTTGACGTACTCGGTTGAAGGACAACATGTACTGCTGATCGAGGACATCGTCGACTCCGGCCTCACCAGCGCTTTTTTGTTGAACCACATGAAAACGCGCGAGCCGAGCAGTGTGGCGTTGTGCTCGCTACTCCACAAACCGGCCCGAGCGGTAGTGGCCGTCGACGTGGATTTTCTGGGTTTTACCATACAAGACGTGTTTGTCGTGGGCTACGGCCTCGACGTTGCGCAACGTTTCCGAAACTTGCCAGAACTGCGGATCATCCAAGAGTCTGGCTGAGCGTGTACCCGGCAGAACCGCGCTTAGCTGCTCGTCGCTCTGTGTTGGCGGTAACCGCCCCGATTTCCGAGCGCTCTAAGCGGATTAGGTACACGCAGGGTTGTGCCGCCCGTTAGCGCAAACCAGTCACGGTGAGGGGACACCAGCGGGCCGAACCGCAGGATCGCCGCACTTTAGGGCAGACGCGACACAGCGATGGTTGCGTTCGGATTGCAGAGACATCGTGAACAAGAGTGGCGGGTTGCAGATTTATAAAGATAGGTGGTTGTTTTGCGACCGCGAGCGAACTACACACCACTCATGATTGGGACTCTGATAAAAGAAGCACGCGAAAAGGTGGGCCTGACGCAACTCGAACTGTGCGAGAAGCTTGGCACTCACAACCGCCGGGTTAGCGCATGGGAGCGGGGCGCCGATGGCGTCTCCCTGGATAAGACGAAGGCGCTCTCGGACATCCTCAACGTTCCGCACGCGAAGCTCATCGCCGGCGTGCTGCAGCATTGGCTGGACATGGCCGAGATCGACTACGAGGTGTCGGTGGGCAAACGCAAGTCGCCCAACGTCAACGCCGGATTGGAGCTGAAGAAGATGCGGCTCAACAAGGGCGTAGCCCTGCGCGCGCTGGCGCGTGCGTTGGACGTTTCTGCGCCGCGCATCGTTGACCTGGAGCGCGGTCAGAAGCTGATCAAGCCGGAAACGGCTTGGTGGTATGCTGACGCCCTGGGTGTCGACCACGAGGAACCGGTGCGACTGGCGCTGCAAGACGCCGTCAATCGCGAATGCGGCACCGGCTATCGCGTTTCCTTGAGTGCGAAGAAGTAAACGAACGTCGATGGGCGCGCTCGAGTCGAATCGAGGGCGCCATCGGTGAGCAGCAAAGAGCGCCAGCGCAGGTGAGCGGCCAGTCTAACCTCAGATTCGTCGCGACGTGCGTGCCGGGCGCCGAACCGTGGCTGCAGCGCGAGCTCGCCGAATGGGGAGTCGTGACTGATGCCGTTGTCGGCGGAGTGGAGGGACGTGCGCCACTACCCACGATCCGCTTCCTGCTGGAGCGAGCGCGGTTACCGGAGTCAGTGAGGGTGCGCGCGACGCGTCCATTCATGGCGCACACGTTCGAGCAGCTGGAGGTCGGCCTGGCGCGCGTCCCCTGGCACGCGTACCTCGTGCGGAGGCTGCCGCTGGACGTCCGGGTTTCCTGCAAACACTCCAGACTGTTTCACTCGGACGCGGTCGCGCAGCGGGTCCGAACCGCCGTTTCAGTACGTGTGGGCGAAGATGCCTCCCGAACCCCCGACGACGTGTCGGTGAGAACTCACTGTAACCGCGTCTATTTGCGCCTGGTCCGCGATCAGGTGCAGGTGAGTTTCGACGCTGGCGGCGAGGCATTGCATCGGCGGGGGTATAGGCGGCACGTGGTGGATGCGCCTTTGCGCGAGACCCTCGCCGCGCTCCTATTGCGGATAGCAGAGCAAGCAGCGCGCGGAGGTGGCTTTCAGCGGCTGTGGGATCCTTGTGCCGGTTCTGGGACGATACCGCTCGAGTGGCTTGCGGCGCGATGGGCCGTACCGAATACACGCAGCAATTACCTGATGGACGAGTGGCCGTGTTTCGGTGGCGCGCGAGACGTGGAGGGCTCTGTCTTGGGAACTGGCGCCGTGTCGGGCAAGGAAGCAGCGGTTGCTTTCCCAGCGGCCGTCGCCATTTCGGACGTTTCCGAGGCCGCGGTGATGGCGGCGCGCGCCAACGCCCGCGCCCTTGGTGTCGAAAGCCGCTGCAGCTTCACAGTCGCCGACTTCGAGGCTGTGGAGGCAAGTATCGACGACGGTACGGCAGTGGTTACCAACCTACCCTACGGGGTGCGCTTGGGTTCGCGGTCGCACGCGGTGGCGCTCCTGCAACGGCTGACGGCAATGCTGCATCGTCGCTCTCAATTGCGGCCAGCCGTCGTGTTGACCGGAGCTGGTCCGCTGCAGCGGGAGCTCAGCCAGAAGTGGACCCGCGCACTTAGCTTTCGAAACGGAGGCACACCGGTGACCGCTTGGGTGATGCGCGATTGAGCGACTCAATACCGCGCGCGACACAAGCCGATGACGTCCGTGACGTCACTGCCAAAGCGCGGCTTGCTCTCGTCGCACACCGCACCTCCACTGCACTCGCTGTCGTCGCGGCACCAGGGGCGACATGTCCCGCCCGCGTCACATCCAAGCCCAGTGGCGCAATCACTGTCCCAGACGCAGGCGGCGCCTTCGTTGGTAGTATCGTCGGGCCGGGAGGAAGCTTTTAGGCAGTAGCTTTCGGAGAAGGGGGTGTTGGCTGTACCCGGAGCGCAGTAGGCACCTTCTCCACAAGGCGTGAAGCGCTCGGAGTCACGGTTCGGATTAACTGGGTCGCAGCGCCCCATGCACGCGTACGTAGGTTCCCCTTTGGTGGCCACTACGGACGTACAAATGCCTTCATCGGGGCAAGCCAAGACATCGGGTTCGCAGCTGGGGCGGCACAACCCTCCGAAGCATGATAATTCAGGGCCGCAATCGGCGTTGGCGACACATGCAGCCATGTATCCATGGGGTCCCGGAACGCCACACTCGGTGCGTCCGTCGGGCAAGGCTTGGCACGTCAAGCCGTCACTGCAACCGCAGGTCGTAGGTATGCGACCACAGCTGCTTCCCTCAATTGGAGCTTGCCGACACTCGGCTCCGCACATGCCAAGGTTTTTGTTCGGACTGACGGGCTCGCAAACGGTGCCTTCCGTGCACGTAACGGAGTCGCTCTCCGTGGCTCCGCCGTCACCCTCACCAGGAGGCTGTAGCTGGCACCAGGCCCGACACACGTTGTCGGACGCGCACCCGAGGCCGGCTTGGCAGTCTGCGGTAACCGAACATGATTCGCCCTCTGCCGCGTTGGCGCTTCGTCGGACACAGGTAGGCTGTCCTTGACTGCCGAGCAGCGAGCAAGTAGCTCCCGACCCGCACGAGTCGAGGTCCAATGGATCACAACTGCGTTCACAGATGCGAACGCCTTCGACTACGGCCTCTCCTTCGCGCAATTGGACGCAGCGCTCCTCCGGGGAGCAGTCATCGGGGAAGCGGCAAGTGGGAAAGCATAGACCCCGCGCGCAGACGTTGCCGCTCTGGCAGGTCCCGGCAGTGTCGCACGCGTCTTGAGTCGCTATCTCACCGGGCTCGACGCAGCTAAACAAGCTCGCGGTTCCTGGCGTATAGTCGCAGTTGAGTCCGGACGTGCAACCGCACTGATCCACTGGATTACAACTCGCGGACTCGCTGACGGCACAGCTGTCAGCAGCCGAGTCCACATCCGCCTGCGCATCGAAGCGGCCAGCATCGGGTAAGAGTTCTACAGTGGGCGGCGCTGCGGCGTCTTGTGGGTTTCCCGTCTGGGGAGCAGCATCGGCTTGAACTTCGACGCCGTCCGAGGCGTCCCCCGGTTGGGAGACGCCGCCTTCCGTGCCCTCAGAGGGGGCGACGGTCTGGACGGAGGCTTTGTCAGCACTCGCATCCAAAGCAGGAGCCTCCGGTGATGGGCCGTCCAATCGCGCCGTGGACATCTCTGTTCCGCCGTCAGCGTCCGAGCCGGAGCCCGTCAGCTGACACGCTTGAGCGCTTGCTGCGATAACCGCAAACGCAACATAGTGACGGAAGGCGGACGGCTGTTGCTCAAGGCGCAGCGGTAACACCGGCTTGTTCATACGTAGCCATCCGAGTTGAAGTCGCGCCATCACCGTTCCCCCAAGCTTAGCCGTCCTTACTTCCGCGTTCTCGTCAGCTGTTCGGTGGGACAGCTGGCGGTGGAACAGCGCAACGCACACTCGCAGACAGCAGGATTCAGAAGCTCTGCAATGAGTGGACTCGAGCGGATGCGGTGAGAGGTGAGACTATTGCCAGGCGCAGCCGTATTGCTCGAGCTCATGCCTTACCCATGTACCACGAGCGGCCGCGCGCAAGCACCTAGCCTTCGAGTAGCCCTCTTTTTGGTAGGATGATGTCGTTGCGCGACTGACCCGCTCGAGTAGGCGCAACTGGGCTACCCACCGATGGCTGGACAGGGCGAAGTGGCCGCAAACCGCGTAATGGTCTGATGTGCACACATCGCACGAGACTGTGGATAACCTGCGTTGATCTAGTGGACGACAATTTTTCCTGCTCTTCAGGGTGCTTTCTCCCATGCGCTGTATCCAGGCGCCGTCTTGCCGCCGCGACTTCGGTAGGTGCGCGGCAACGCGCCGAGTGAAGCCTCGTCCCGCTATTGTTGCCGACGATGTCCGCCTTGTGACATGACGCGGTCAGGATTCGGAACCCAAGCCGCCGACGAAAGCGATGCTCCTCAACACACGATCGCGTCCACCCTTGGAAACGCAGCGTCTACCTATTGTCCGCTCACTTGCTTGATGCCAACTTTGCGCAGAGCAAACGACGTTAGAGCGATGACGGCGACGACGGACGCGCTGCATGCTGCCATGCGACTCGGGTTGGAGCAGGTCGCGGTTGCGCTCGCCGACGCGGACGGGCAGCGTTGCGCCGCCAGCGAGGCAGCCCGCGGTACCAGTGCCGAGACTTTGTACCAGGATGTGCTGGCGCTCGCCTGTCGCGGTCTCGTGCGCGAATGGCTGAAGCAAAGCGCTGCTCGGCCCCTGCCACCAGAGCCGCCGGTGCACTCCCCCGGCAGTCCAAGAGCAGTCACAGTAAGGGATGAGGCGGGTTTTCTTGCTGAATGCTTCCCGTTGTCGGTGGCGAGAGCCGTGGCTATCGAAGAGCTCGGAAGCGACGTTCACTCTGCGTTAGCGCAGGTGGTCGACCTCGCCCACGCCTTGGCGGCTGGCTGCGGAAGCAAGGGGGCAACCGCATGGCTGGCCGCTTGGGACTGGGTGCTTGTAGCTTTCGAGCACTCCCTGCAACTCATCCCACGACTCGGGGATGGGAACCTGCACTTCGACGTGGGGCGCGCGAATACCAGCCACGCCCGACGCGCAAGCGGCAGTTATTATACGCCCCCTGAGATCGTGGATTGGGTCTTGGATCGGGTGCTCGAGCCGGCGCTCGACGCTGTGGTGAAAAACTCAGAAGACGGGCCGTCGGCAGTTTTGAGTGTGAAGCTGGTCGACCCCGCCTGCGGGACCGGACGCTTCTTGGTGGCCGCCGCGCAGCGTTTGACCCAGCGAATACTGTCGCTCCGCGGGCAACCCAGCCATAGTGACTCGCCCGAGTACCGCCACGTCTTTGGCCAAGTGGTTCAGCATTGTATTCACGGCGTCGATTTGAACTCGCTCGCGGTCGGCTGGTGCAAGCTGTCCCTGTGGCTGCGAGCGGACGCAAACGCTGCTGACCCTACGCTCGTCGCGGCACACATCAAACGAGGTCACGCGCTGCTTGGAGCTGTGGCCCGGTGCGCTCCTCTAGCGACCGATCGCGCCGAAGCAGACGCGTGGTGTGCCTCGTTCTTTGGACACGGCAATGCTGAGGACCGAACGGTGCTCGCAAGTGGTGTTGCTTCCAAACACGCATTCTTTCACTGGCAGCTCGAGTATCCGGACGTATTCGCGCGCGGCGGTTTCGATATCGTCATCGGCAATCCCCCTTGGATCGCTCACGCTGGCCGCGCGGCACAATCGCTGGGCCCGGCCATCAAGGCCTTTTATCGCGCCAATTACGAGGCCTTTGCCGGCTACCGCACCACCCATGGCTTGTTCATATCGCTAGCTGCGCGCCTACTCCGCCTCGGAGGGCGACTGGGTCTAGTGGTTCCATCCTCCGTTTCCGAACTCGACGGTTACCGCCCCACCCGGCTGGCTCACGACCGATTGTGCGACGTGCAAGACGAACTCAAGGATTTCGGCGAGGGCATGTTTGCTGGAGTAACGCAGCCGTGCATGGCGCTGGTTTCCGAGCGCCGTCGGGATGGCAGATGCGGGGGCAACTACGGCAGCGTTTGGCCCATTGCACGACCAGATCTCGACGCGACGGCCAAGGCGTTGATACTCCGACTTGAACAGCTCCCGAGACTACCTCCCGCACTGTTTGGCGAACGCGGGTTACAAACCGACGCACAGGCGCGGCGGCACTTCAACCAATCCGGGACCGCTAGCGGGCGCTTCACTACGCCGATTCGAGAGGGGACTGATGTTCGCGAGTTCCAGCTTCTGGCACCCCGTTGGCACGTGGATCCGGTGGCTTTGGGTTCACGGCTTCGTTCGGCCCGGGATTATCAGCGAGTCGACGTGATCGTCCGTCAAACGGCGCGTTATCCCATAGCAGCGCTATCTGACGGCTTGGCTTTTCGTAACTCGCTGCTGGCGGCTTACGCGAACGAGACGTGGACGGCTCCCGCGCTCGTGGCGCTGCTGAACTCGGCCCTCGTACGCTGGCTTCACTTTTCGCGCTTTCGTGATGCGCGGCAACCGGTCCTACCACAAGTAAAAATCGCTCATCTGAGAGCTATTCCAGTTCCTGCGTCTCCGCAAGCTGACGTTTTGGCGCGCCTTGCTCTGATAGCTCAACAGTTCACCGGGGGTCCGTTATCTCAGCGCGAGCAAATGCGACGGCAGCTTGATGACCTGGTGTACGACATGTATGGGTTGGCCGCTGAGGAACGCGCTTTGATCGAGCATTGGTTCCTCGGACACCGCTGAGGGCGGCGATGCGGTCCAGCAGCGCTTGGGTTACTGTGTGATACCGGTGCGGAACAGCGCTGAGACGTGGGCGCCGGACCGATGCCTGGCCTGGCGCTTTACCGAGGGACCCCGACGCTCGAGCGACCCGGACGAATGCCGTCAGAACTCGGACAACATTGGCGATTTCGACATCGTTCGTGGCCCGGAAGGGGCCCGCGCTGCGGGGGCGAGCCTGATCCCCTGTTCACCATAATAACCGACGCGCCCGCGCTAAAGAATGCTAGCCTCGGCCGACGGGTGGGTGTAATGTGTCGGGTTCGC
>CAZNZA010000013.1:0-5803 GCA_964577325.1 uncultured Polyangiaceae bacterium | reverse complement strand
CGCGCTAAAGAATGCTAGCCTCGGCCGACGGGTGGGTGTAATGTGTCGGGTTCGCCAGGCGTCCGACCGTTAGTCACGTTCGGAAGAGCAAGCAAGTAGAAAAGAAAGACAGTAACGGCGACCTCACGATAGCGTTGAGGCACGTCCAGAAATGAAAGAACAGAATGGGTAATCGACTCTTTGTAGGCAGCCTCAGCTGGGACACAGATGACAACGGTCTCCGCACGGCTTTTGAACGGTTTGGACAGGTTGACGACGCCAAAGTGATGACCGATCGCGATACCGGACGGTCCCGTGGATTTGGGTTCGTGACGTTCGCGGACGAAGCAAGCGCTCAAGAAGCGATGCAGCAAATGGACGGCGCTGTGCTCGATGGCCGTACGCTTGCGGTTAACGAGGCGCAGGAACGTGCACCCCGTGCACCCGGCGGCGGCGGTGGATTCGGCGGCGGTGGCGGTGGTCGCGGCGGTGGCGGCGGTGGCCGTGGCGGCGGTGGCGGCGGCGGTGGTGGCGGCGGCGGCGGCGGTGGCGCCGGCGGCGGTCGACGTCCTGCTCGTGGGGGTGGCGGCGGAAGTCGTCGCGGCGAGCGTGGCGATCGCGGCGGCGAACGCTGGTAAGCAGCACTACCCTGACAAGACTACTCGCGCTTAGCGAGTAATATAGCGGCGGAACGCTGCCCCATTTGGGGCGGTGTTTCGCCGCAGTTTTTTGCGCACGAGCTGTGAACTCTGGACAAGCAGTCGCTTCCGGTGGAAGTACTCGTGCTCTCAGAAGGTGGCTTGCCTCCACCCCGGAGTGACATGTCTTCTAGTCGTATACCTGCCAACAGCCACGTCGCCCGCGGTACGCAGAACGAGCCAAATCTTTACGGTCTGCTGCGGAAGACGGACAGGCAGCCGAAGCTGCAGCGACTTTTGCGTCAGCAGCGCCAGCTGATGCGCGAAATCGAGCGCAAGCGGCATGCCCTGGAGGCCGTTCAGTCATTGTCAGCCGACATCGGCTCTGAACTGGCGGCAGGGTTTGAGTCATTACGTGAGCGTCTCACCGAAGCGGCGAGTGCAGTGCGCAAGCGCTTTGCTCAGCTGGTCTCGCCCAAAAGCGGCTTGCACCGGCGTCACCGCAATCAATTGCAGGAGATCTACGTCCTGCTAAGCGCAGAATATGACTTGCCCCCGCTGTATGAGATAGCGACGCCGCGCCCAAGCCCGCAACAGCCGCGCGCGGGCTCCTCTTCTCGCGCGGGTAGCTCAGAGCGAGCGTCGCGCGAGGAGCGCCAAGCGCAAAGTACGACCGCCACGCCCCCTCATTCGGCGCAGGCTTTACGGGCCACGTTTCGGCGCTTGGCGAGCGAGTTGCATCCCGACAAGGTTCAGGACGAACTGGAGCGTGCTCGACGCACGGATCTCATGAAGTGCGTAACACACGCCTATCAGGCGGGGGACCTAGCGCGCCTGTTCGAACTCGAGCAGAAGCACGCCGGCGCCGCTTTGCCGGTTGCAGAGGACGTCGATGCACGCGTGGAGCAACTGACGCAGACCAATCGCCAACTGCGCTCACAGTTGCGTCGCGCTGCCGAGGATCTCAAACAAGCAAAGGCAGCGCTGCCGTTTGCTGTTGATCTGAGTGCCAAAGATGGGGGCAGAGAGGCCGCGCGGGAACGCATTGCCGCTTTGGTCGAAGAAGCGACAGAAGAAGTGGCCACGTTGGTGGAGATCGCCGAGCGGTTGCGCGAGTACTTCGACGGCGGCACAGACATTCACACGCTACTGGCGAGGTTGCCCCAGGTGGGTATGCGGTAAAGGTGACGGCCGACTAGCAATACCGTCTATTCATCCGGCAGCACGCCCTCTTCGGCGTCCATTTCGCGGCGCAGCATACGATCGATGAACCAAGGCCCGAGCGGGATCAACGCTGCACCAAGCACGAGGAGGCTGCGTTGTGGTGGCCAGCGGCGCTGAACGATGACGAGCACGAGCGCGTAGAGCAACAGGATGAACAAGCCGCCATGTACGATGCCTGTGACGCGCACGGCCATCGGTTGATCGAGCAGGTACTTCAACGGCATGGCGATGAAGAGCAAGAGCACGTAGGACGCTCCTTCGAGCAGGCCTACCCGGCGAAGGAATCGGACTCGCTTCATGCGCCGACCTTAGCGCGGGTGAACGCAATGCCGCTTTGGCGAATTGACGCAACTTCGACATTTCACGTGCGAGGATAGCTCGTCGACAGTGGCTCAGTGCGGTGCAGGCGTTTCCCGCTGTTGCGATACGCGCTGGATTTGGTCGAGCAAAGCGTCTTGCCGGACCGGTTTGAGGAGCAGCTGCACCGACGTCTCCGCTAAGAAGCGACGGCAGCGTTCGTTGGTAGGTCCGCCGCTACACAGCACCAACCGGGGGATGAGGTGCGGCTGCCAACGTTCGAGGTGCTCATACACGCCGACGCCATCGACGCGCGGCATCATGAGGTCACACAGGATCAAGTCGAATTTATCGTCGCGAGCCAGCAAGCGTAAAGCCTCTTCCCCGCCGTACGCGCCGACTACTTCGTGGTCGCGACCTAGCACGCGGCGATACGCGCGCACCAAACTCGCCTCATCGTCGATGATGAGCACACGACTGGCTCGGGGGGCGGGGGTTGCTTTGGAGGGGCGAGGCGGCACGCGCGGTGAGAGCCCGTTGTCCAGCGGTAGGTACAGGTCGAAAGTTGCACCGGGTCTGAGATCTTGATTCAAGGTGAGGCTGCCGCTGTGCTTGGCGACGATGTCAGCGCAAACTGATAAACCCAAACCGGTGCCCTCCGACGCCGGCTTCGTCGTCACGAAAGGCTCGAAGATCCGTTCCGCCAGAATGCCTGGCACCCCGCCGCCGTTGTCAGTGACCCTGAGCATTACCCCCTCGTTAGTGTCCCAAGTCTGCACCGCCACGCGCCCATCCCGTCGCCCGCGGACCGCATAGGTGGCATTGAGGAGTAAATTGACGACGACTTGGGTGAGTTTGGCGCCGTCAGCGGCGAGGCCTCGCGTCGCCCTCAGATCGAACTGCTGGAAAGGAACGCTGAGGAGCTCGTGTTTGGCGAGCGTTCGGGCGCTACGCGCCACATCATTGATGTCAACCTGTGTCACTGCATCCGTATCTATGCGCGTGTAGCCTTTCAGATTCTGTACGATGCCAGCGATGCGTTGTACGGCGTCGAGGGATTCCTCTACGCAGACACTGGCATTGAGGATGAAAGCGTTCGCGCGCTGGACCAACGGCGTCGTCGGGTCGGCGTGCTGCAACTCCTCTCGGAAGTTGTCGATGTCCAGCTTGAGGCTTTCCTGGTTGCACAGGATGCTGGCGGCGGGATTGTTTACTTCGTGCGCCACTCCTGCAGCCAGTTCTCCCAACGCGGCCAAGCGAGAGCTGCGGACGAGTTGTAGCTCAGCCTCGTTCAGCGTGCGATAAGCTTCCGAAAGCTCCGTTTCGCGGATGGTAGCCGCCGAAACATCACGCACGAAGGTTACGTACAGCCTGCGCTTGCCCGCTGTGTATACGCGGCTTCGAAGTTCTGCCCAAAAGTCGACGCCGTTCTTCTGTCTCAAACGTACTGCCGCCCGGAAGACGGAGCCTGTTTTGATGAGTTCGCGACTGATCTCGTCGACGACGGCCGCATCTTCAGGCGGATGCAGCTGTCGCCCGGTCATCGCGCAAAATTCCGCTACCGAATAGCCAAAGAGCTCGCAGGCACGGGTATTGACTTCGACGAAGACGGCCGAGTCGAAGTCCGTAATGAACACGGCATCCGACGTGCACTCGGCGAGCGCCTGGAATCGCACTTGAATGTCGCGTAAAGTGGTCACGTCACCAGTTGCCGGGGAAGCGAGGCGGTCGAGAGGAGACGGCACGACCCACGCGGCGTAACACGCTCGGCCTGATTCGGACTGCTCATTCGCCACACACAGTTTGCCACGCCGAGTTTCCACATTGAAGCGTTCCAGCATGCCTGCATGACGGGTCTTGCGGCTGGGTTCAGTCGCAGAGGGCGGCACTTGGGCGCGCTGCGTCATCAGAGCGTGCCACGTTGAGCCGAAGGGGCAGGCGGAAACGGTCGCTGCGAGTTTTTTTGTCCGTCCACTTCCTACCGCCGCGGGTGATCCAGGCACTGCCCGGATAGATGGTTCAGCGGAGGCGACAACCAGGCGCAGACCACCGCGGCGACGTCGCCAGGATCCAATAGCACTCCCCCTGGTGCCCGCTCGGCCATTGCTTTCACCCGTGCGGCCACCGTTTCGGCGTCGGGCTCCTCATTGCGCACGGCTTCAGAGACGAGCTCGTCCAGCACGGCTCCGAGGCGTATCAGGTTGATGTGCACTTGCTGGGGCGCCAGCTCGTCGGCGAGCTCGGACAGCAAGCGTTGCCAAAGCGCGGGGAGCCAGCCGTCAACCCGCTCTGGTGGCTTCAGGGGCGACACCCAATCGAGCACGCCCAGCACGTTCTTGCTGCCGCGCCCTTTTCGCAACACGGGGACGAGTTGGCGCACGAGCTCCACAGGCTGGAGCACGCACACGTCCACGTTCCTTGCGTGCACCGAACGTGGAGTCAAAATCGCGGCAGGTTCCGGTGGCGGAGGGAAAAGAACCACAGCGTCCAACCCCACGCCCTGTTCCGCCACCCATTCCGCCAAAAGGTGATCCTCCGCAGGCGACTGCCGGTAGCGATGAAGTTCGCTTTGGGGCAAGGAGGCGTCGAGCTCTGCCAGGTGGGTGACGTCTAATCCCGTCAGCAGCAGGCGCTGATTTTGGGAGGCCAAGGCCCGCACGACTTCGGAGCAGGCGCCTTTGCGAACCCCCCAAACGAGCACTGTCTTCATGCGAGTCCCCGCTCGAGCTTTGCTGGAGGTCTGTTCAGGAGGTTACACATTCTTGCAGAAGATTTCGTCTTTGCCGAGCCGCTCGGTTAGCTTTCCACCATGCCCGCCCGCGCCATTTCATCCGGCACGATTTCCTTCGGACTCGTCTCGATCCCGGTCAAGCTTTACACGGCAACCTCTTCGCAACAAGTCCGTTTCAACATGCTTCACGGCGAGACGAAGAGTCGAGTGAAACAGCAGTACATCTTACCAGGAAGCGGTGAGGTCGTTGATCGAAAATCGTTGGCGAAAGGCTATGAATACGCGCGGGGTCAGTTCGTCATATTCACAGACGAGGAGTTGCAGAGGCTCGAAGCGGAGAAGTCGAGTAGCATCGACATCGTCGAGTTCGTGCCGCTCGATAGTGTGGATCTGATCCAAGTCGAGAAGACGTATTATCTCGGACCAGACAAGGGCGGAGACAAGGCTTACCGCTTGTTGTCGGCGGCAATGAACGAAACGGGTAAGGTCGCCGTGGGACGTTGGGCTGCGCGCGGCAAAGAGCAGCTCGTACTCATCCGTCCCTATCGCGACGGGCTTTTGCTGCACCAGATGTTTTACGCCAACGAAGTGCGGGCGTTTGACGAGGTCGATACGGGCGCTACGGGAATGTTCAGGGACATCGAGCGTGAATTGGCCATCAAGTTAATCAATGAGCTGACGACCGCCGCCTTCGACGCTTCCAAGTATCGAGACGAGTACGCGGACCGGGTTCGTGCGGCCGTCGACCAAAAGGTCGCCGGTCAGGAAGTGACGGCGGTAGGTGAAGTTCCACGTGCAGAAATCATCGATCTGTTCGAGGCGCTGAAGCAGAGTTTGGCAGAAGTATCGCCTGAGACTGAGGAGTCCCTGCGACCGCGGCCTCCGGAAAAGGCGAAGCCACGCGTGACGGACGACGCCGAAAAGAAGACCGGTT